>CAWVTP010000055.1:0-13408 GCA_963933035.1 uncultured Puniceicoccaceae bacterium
GCATAGCTCGGAACTTAGGTGACCACGGCACATGGCTGCCTATCAGGCCAGCAGTCACGTATGTTTATACGCTCCCTTTGCCTTCAGTTGCCGAGCACCGTGCTCAGCCTATTGCATAATTAGGGTTGAAATAAAAAAAGGTTGTTTCCCTAACGATTATTGGCAGTGTATGGAAAATATTATTTTTGGTATGCTCTTTTCTCACTTAAATGTATCTATGTCTACTTTGGCAGTTACCGCAGGCAGCCCTGATAGTACGGAGGTTGTTATAATTGGTTTTTTGTTTGTATTACTGGTTTTATCAGCACTGGGTGTTGTGACGGCTCTGTTAGGGCGTGTTTTTCAGGCAGTCGATGGAAAAGAGGAAGCTTCCAGCACGGGGTCAGCATGCGCCCAAGCCGAGCCAGTGGTCAGCACTGCGAGTTCAGGGCTCCCCAAGGATGTGCAGGCTGTGATAACGGCTGCTGTGCATACGGTGCTAGAAGAGCGGCCGCATCGAATTGTTGCGGTTAAGGAAGTTCATTAGCGCGCAAGCTTCATTTTTAATTTAAATTATAAAAAACTTATTGAATAGCATATGCATCATTTAAAGGTCACCGTATCGGGCAAAGTCTATGAAGTGCAAGTGGAACTACTCGACGCGCCCGCGAATGCGGCTACGTCGACGGTTCAGCCAGTGAAAACTACGCCGGTTCCGGCCATTTCGAATACGGGTGTCAGCCAGTCGATTTTGAGTCCGCTCGCAGCATCTGTGGTGTCGATTGATACCACCCTGGGGGCCCAAGTTCAGGCAGGACAGACCGTTGTCACCCTGGAGGCCATGAAAATGAATACCATCGTGACCGCCAGTGAAGCTGGCTTGGTGAAGACCATTGAGGTTGCAGCTGGTGACTCTGTTGAAGAAGGTCAGGTACTGATCACTATCGATCCAATTTCGTAGCATGAGTGATTTATTGCAGCAACTATACGCGAATACTGGATTCGCTCATTTGGATTGGCGCATGCTTGTCATGTGGGGCGTGGTGGCCGGGTTGCTGTATTTGGCAGTTTTTCGAAAGTTTGAGCCTTTGTTACTGGTCCCCATTGCTTTTGGAGCATTGCTAGCTAATTTACCGACTCAAGGAATTATAAATCAGCCAGCAGGTATAATTCGTGCCGGGGTGGATGGACATTTGGCACATTCGCTGGTCAGTGTTGGGGATCGAGTTAAGTTGGGGGCGGTTGAAAAACAGCGGCCTGCGACCGTTGGTGAATTGGGAGCAGAGGACTTACAGCAACTCTTGTCAGGCGCAGTACATGCTGAATACGGTCACAATACTTTATTGCAAATTATACGACCAATGACCAGTCACCAGACTTCCTCCGAAAGTATTCAAGTCGGTGCGCTGAGTTTGAATGCGGACGATGTGCTGGTTTGGGCCAACGCCAGTGGGCGTGTGGTGGATCTGCCCTTAGCGCTTGGCGCAGCCTGTGTTGCGGGAGAGGCCCTAGCGGAATTGCACAGTGCGCACACGGGTGGCTTGTTTCATTACATCCAGCTGGGTATTTTGCTGGAATTATTTCCGCCCTTGATTTTTCTTGGGGTGGGGGCGCTCACAGATTTTGGACCATTGATTGCGAATCCGCGTACTTTATTGTTGGGCGGAGCGGCCCAGTTTGGAGTTTTTGCTACTTATATTGGTGCTCAATGGATTGGCTTTACTGGTCAGGAATCGGGGGCGATTGCCATTATAGGGGGCGCGGATGGTCCCACCTCGATCTTTTTGGCCAACGCGCTCGCGCCTGAATTATTGGCGCCCATCGCGGTGGCGGCCTACAGTTATATGGCCTTGGTTCCAGTCATTCAGCCGCCGGTTATGCGGGCGCTGACCACTCAGAAGGAGCGACGTATCCGAATGCATAGTTTGCGAAAAGTCAGCCGTCTGGAGAAACTTATCTTTGCCTTGATGGTGACCATTAGCTGTATTTTACTGGTGCCTGCTGCCTCTCCTTTAATTGGCATGTTGTTGCTGGGGAATTTTTTGCGAGAATGTAAAGTTGCAGATCGTCTGAGCAAGGCTGCGCAGAATGAATTGATCAACGTGGTCACCATTTTTCTGGGCACCAGTGTTGGGATTACCATGACGGGCGATCGCTTCATTCGCACAGAGACATTGGGCATTTTACTGCTGGGGGTGATTGCTTTTGTGGTGGCGACGGCTGCTGGGGTTTTGATGGCCAAAGGGATGAATGTATTTTCTAAGAATAAGATCAATCCATTGATAGGCTCTGCCGGAGTGAGTGCAGTGCCGATGGCCGCTCGCGTCAGCCAAGTTGAGGGGCAGAAAGCCGATCCTAGTAACTTCTTGTTGATGCATGCCATGGGCCCAAATGTTGCGGGTGTGATTGGAACTGCGCTGGTGGCCGGCTATTTTCTTACGCTGATGGGAGGCGGACACTAAGTCTGGAGTGCCTTTTATGGGGCAACGCTGTAAAGAGTCTGTGCCCTATTGTGCAGCCTACTGAATTAGCTGGATTGTTTTTGGGGTATTCGCATAGCTTAGCTTCATCATGCGTTTATTGGTGACAGGAGGAGCCGGTTTTATCGGCAGCAATTTGGTGCGGTGCTTATTGCATGCGGGGCATCATGTCATCAATTTAGATGCATTGACCTATGCTGGAAACCTCAGCTCGCTGGAGGATGTCTCGCATTTGGAAACTTATGAATTTGAGCATGTAAACTTAACGGATGTAGCTGCTCTGGATTCAATTTTTGAGCGACACCAGCCCGATAGCGTGTTGCATTTAGCCGCTGAAAGCCATGTGGATCGCTCAATTGAGGGTCCATCGGCCTTTATCCAGACCAATATCGTGGGCACCTTCAATCTGTTGCAGGCCAGTCTGCGCTATTGGAGGGGCTTAGACGTAAGCGCGCGACAGGCTTTTCGCTACGTACAGGTTTCAACCGATGAAGTGTATGGTTCGCTCACTCCGGATGCGCCGGCCTTTACGGAAGCGCATGCCTATGATCCGCACTCCCCCTATTCTGCCTCAAAGGCAGCCTCCGATCACTTAGCACGCGCCTGGGGGGATACATATGGGCTCCCCGTTATGGTAACGAATTGTTCTAACAATTATGGGCCTTATCAGTTCCCGGAAAAGCTGATCCCAGTCGTTATTTTAAAGTGCCTGCGGGGGGAGCCCATACCTATTTATGGCAAGGGAGAAAATGTGCGTGATTGGCTGTATGTAGAGGATCATGCGGATGCTCTGCTAGCTGTTCTGGAGCGGGGGCAGATCGGAGCTACGTATAACATTGGTGGCAATAACGAACGGAGCAACCTAGAGCTGGTGCAGTTTATTTGTCGGCTAATGGACGATTGCCGCGCTGCAGTACATCCCGATTTTGCAGAATTGATTGCCGACTGTAGACTGCCTGAAGCGCAGTCATTTGCCTCGTTAATTGAATTTGTTTCCGACCGTCCAGGGCACGATTTGCGCTATGCGATCGATGCCAGACGTATGCGGGATGAATTGGGCTGGGAGCCGAAGGAAGATTTTGCTAGCGGTTTTCGCAAGACGGTACACTGGTATTTACAGCATCCAGAATGGTGGCAGCGCATTCTCAGTGGCAGCTATACATTGGAGCGCCTCGGATCCTTAACCCCTAAAAAAGCATGAAAATTCTCCTAACTGGCTGTGCAGGATTTATCGGTTCGCACACTGTAGAGGCTTTATTGGCGGCCGATCACCAAGTTGTCGGAATTGATAATTTCGACCCTTTCTACAGCCGTTCGATTAAGAATGCCAACCTCGCGGCTGCGCTCGAAAATCCAGCATTCGAGCTGGTCGAGGGTGACTTGGCCGATGCGGCGACCTATACAAAGTTAAAATTTCACTTAGGGTCTGAACGAATCGATGCGATTATTCATTTAGCTGCTAAGGCGGGCGTACGCCCATCGATTGCTGATCCGATTGCCTATCAGCGTGCCAATGTGATCGCGACACAGAATGTATTGGAGTTTGCTCGCCAGCATCAAATACAACAATTTGTTTTCGCGTCCTCTTCTTCAGTCTACGGGGTGAACCCAAAAGTACCCTGGTCCGAAAGCGACGCCGTGCTGCGTCCTATTAGCCCCTATGCCAGTACCAAGGTCAGTTGTGAATTGATGGGACATGTGTACAGTCATTTGTATGGACTCCGGGTCTTAGGCTTGCGCTTTTTTACCGTCTATGGGCCGCGACAACGTCCTGATTTGGCGATCAATAAATTTCTGACTTTGATTGAGCAAGGCGCTCCAATTCCAGTTTTTGGCGATGGCAGTACACGTCGCGATTACACTTATATCAGTGATATTGTACAGGGCATCCTTGCGGCGGTGCACTATCAGGATTCTGATTTCGAGCTCATAAATCTAGGGAACGATCAAACCATATCACTGCAGACGATGATTTCCACGATTGAGTCCGTCACGGGTAAAACTGCGCAAATTGATCGGCAGCCAGAGCAGCCCGGCGATGTGCCGCAAACCTGGGCGAATATTGGGCTGGCCAAGCGCTTGCTTGACTATCAACCCAAGACCCAGTTTTCTGAGGGGATTCAGCAGTATTACCGCTGGAGGACAGAGCAAAAATCTGCGAACTTTTTTGGAATTTAATCATGCGAACTTTAGTCACTGGAGGTGCCGGGTTTCTCGGCTCACACTTATGCGAGCGCCTATTGCAAGACGGGCACGAAGTCATTTGTTTGGATAACTTTTTTACCGGCCGCAAGGTCAACGTCGCGCACTTGTTGGAGAATCCTTACTTCGAATTGATGCGGCACGATGTGATCGACCCCTTCAAAGTGGAGGTGGATCACATTTACAATCTGGCCTGTCCAGCATCCCCCGTTCATTATCAGTACAATCCCATCAAGACGATTAAAGCCTCTGTGATGGGAGCCATTAATTGTCTGGGATTGGCCAAGCGTCTCAATGCGCGAGTTTTTCAGGCGTCTACCTCTGAAGTCTATGGAGATCCTGAAGTGCATCCACAAACCGAGGACTACTGGGGCAATGTGAATCCCATCGGCGTCCGTTCTTGTTATGACGAGGGCAAGCGCTGTGCCGAAACGTTATTTTTTGATTATCACCGTCAAAATAAGGTCGATATTCGGGTGGTGCGTATTTTTAATACTTACGGGCCTCGCATGCTGGCTGACGATGGGCGGGTGGTTTCCAATTTTATTGTACAAGCCCTTAAGGGTGAGGACATTACCATTTATGGCGCTGGGCAGCAAACTCGTTCCTTTTGTTATGTGGATGATTTGATAGAGGGCTTTGTGCGCTTGATGCAACAAGAGCAAGTGGTGGGGCCGATGAATATTGGCAATCCGGGTGAGTTTACTATTTTGGAGCTGGCCGAAAAGGTGATCGCATTGACGAATAGCGCCTCAAAAATTGTCTACCGCCCCATGCCTTCGGATGATCCACAGCAGCGTAAGCCAGACATTGAGCAGGCGAGATCTGTTTTGGGCTGGGAGCCGCAAGTGCAACTAGAGAACGGCTTAAAAAAGACCATCGCTTATTTTTCCGAAAGGCTGTAGACGGGCTGCGTACGTGATAACGTAGCAATTGGGCTTGATAGCATCCCATGAGCGCCCTTATTTTTAATCTGAATTGTTGGGTGCCTTTGATGACCTAAGGAAACACTCCACGGGTGGCGTAGACTTTTTCAATATGCTCAATGGCGGCGGCAAAGGAAGCCGTGCGCATGTCACAATTGAGGCGCTCCGCCATTCGTATGACGCGCTGGGCGGCCGCTTTCATGGTGGTTTGTAGCCGCGCGTCCACCAGTGATGCTTCCCATTGCTCTGACTGGCGGTTTTGTTTCCATTCCAAATAACTGACCACGACGCCTCCAGCATTACAGAGAATGGCAGGTAATATTTTAACGCCTTTTTCCAGTAAATGATTTTCGGCTCGCGGCGTGGTGGGGGCATTGGCGGCTTCCACTAAAACGCGGCAATTGATTTGCTGAGCCTCATCAATGGTCACCATTTGTTCCAAGGCGGCGGGGATCAGTAAATCGACTTGGGTTTGGTAAAATTGTTCTGTGCTGATGGCCGAGGCAGCTGGATAGTTGACGACGCCACCAGTTTTTTCAACATGTTCTGCGAGTTGCTCGGCGTCAATTCCTTGCGGGTTGGAAATAGCGCCGCTGTGATCCATCACGGCGATTAATTGACTCCCTCGCGCTTGGAGCAGTCGTCCGGTCCATGAACCGACATTCCCATAGCCGATCAAGCTGTAGCTCAGCTCATTGTAGGTACGTTGAATCCCGAGTTCGGGTAAGAGCTCATCGAGTACGTACATCAAGCCTTGCGCAGTGGCTTTTTCTCGACCAAAGGAGCCTCCAAATTCCAGTGGTTTGCCGGTGACCACTCCGGCGGCATTAATTTTCTGCGAGGGCACGGCAAAGTTTGCGTAAGTATCGGCCATCCAAGCCATTATCTGCGCATTGGTGCCGACATCTGGGGCAGGGATATCGAAATCGGGGCCAATGTTGGTCCCCAGTGAAGCAGTCAGACGGCGTGTCACTCGCTGTAATTCACGTGGACTGAGCTGTCTCGGGTCGATGCGTAATGCACCTTTGGCGCCGCCGAAGGGTAAATGCGTCAGCGCGCATTTCATGGTCATCAGCAGCGCTAAGCTTTTAACCTCGTCGAGCTTCACTTCCGGGTGGAAGCGGATGCCTCCTTTGTAGGGTCCCAGCACGTTGTTGTGCTGTACCCGATAGCCTTTAAAAAGTTGCCAACTGCCATCGTCCATTTGGACGGGGCAGTGGATCATGATCTCATTTTTGGGCTGAGATAAGATCAGCTTTAAGTGGTGAGGTGCCCCAATTTTGTTGGCGGCTTCGAGGACTGCGCCCGTGGTTTGGAAGTAGAGGTTGTGGTCGTCATAGTGCTCCTTCAATTCTTCAAAAATTTCACGAGCTGACTGACAGGCTGGGGTGGTGCATCTGTCCATAATCTATGAATATACAGATGATTGCTTGCATGACAAGTCATTCCTAAAAATCAGATTGGATGAAGCGCTCCATGTCGCGGCGATCTTTTTTGGTGGGGCGTCCTTTTCCAGTAGTTTGAAATTGTTGCGCCCGCGCTTTTTTTTCCATGGCTAATGTGTGCGCTTCTGGCGGGGTGTGGTCTTCAATATATTCTGGGAGTAGGCGCGCAGGCTGGCGCTTATCGGTGAGTGCGCAGGCTTTTAATGTGCGCGTTAACTGTGTCGTCCGCACCACAATGCAATCACCCACATGCACTTTTTGGGCTGGCTTGACTGGGTTTTGGTTGAGACGAACCGCCGATCCACGACAGGCTTGAGCGGCCTCCGCGCGCGTTTTGTATACGCGCATTGCCCAGAGCCATTTATCGATACGAACGGAGTCCATATATCGGAATCAACTCCTTCGGCCCAGCGCGCTTTCCATACGTTCGAGCGCCGTCACTAAGCGCGCCCGTGGGCATCCAAAGTTTAGGCGTAGGTGTTGTTGCGCACCAAAGGGTGTTCCATCGGAAAGGCCAACGCCCGCTGCTTCAAAAAATGCTGCGGGCTTTTCTAAGGCTAAACGACTTACATCTAACCAAGCCAAATAGGTGGCTTGCATAGGACGAAATTGAATTTCAGGTAAACGCTCTGCCAAAAATTGTTGCAGGTAGGCATAATTGCCACGCAGGTAGCTCAACAGGGCTTGGCGCCAGGTTTCACCATGCTGATAGGCGGCTTGACAGCCGGCGTAGCCAAAGCAGTTAACCTCGGTGATAATTCCCCGCAGCGTTTGGCTAAAACGACGTCGCAGTTGGGGACTTTCAATGATGGAATAGGCGCAGGCCAGTCCCGGCAGATTATAAGTCTTGCTGGGAGCCATCAAGGTTACCGTGCGAGCCGCTAGGCCAGGGTCGAGCCGGGCACTCATGATGTGTTGGCAATCACGATCCAAGATGAGATCACAATGAATCTCATCGGAAATGAGAATTAAGTCGTGCCGTTCGCAGAAGTCTGCCAAGCGCAGCAGTTCGTCGCGATCGTAGACCCGACCGACTGGATTATGTGGATTGCACAAAATAAAGACCCGAGTCGTGGTCTCAATTTGGGCCTCCATCGCCTCAAAATCCAGTGTCCAGCGATCATTTTCTAGGCATAAGGGAACGGAGATGAGCTTGCGCTGGGCAAAGTCCGGAGCTTGAATAAAGGGCGGATATACGGGAGTCGCCGTCATGATAGACTCATCTGCTTGCGCGAAAGCGCGGCAGCACAGATTGATGGCGGGGACCAGTCCCGGTAAAAAATGGAGCCACTCAGCTTGGGCAGTGTACTGGTGGCGTGTTTGTAAATAGTCGAGTACCGCTGCAATCGGTTCCTGATGCGGGATGGTATAACCGAATACGCCATGATCGAGTCGAGCTTGCAGCCCACGGATAATTTCTGGGGCCGTTTCAAAATCCATATCCGCTACCCACAGGGGGAGTATTTCACGATCGGCATACTTGTCCCATTTCAGGCTACCGAAGCCGCTGCGAGGTGGACATTGGTCGAAATTATAGGGACTGCTTTGCATGTCGTGGTAATTTTTACGTAGACTGGCTTGGGTGCAAACTATTTGTCTGAGGGATTTTGATTGCTTATTTAGCCCGTCAATGTGGTGCTGATGGGATGAAGCCCAAAATAAAGCTCGCAGAGGCCAGCTTGGCCAGTGGTGGAGGGACCCTAGCGTTGTATCAGCATGATGGGGCCTTTTCGATGAGTATCAACGGACAAGAGTTGATGCACTCGCAAGCCTGTGCCTCTGAGCGCTTAATGGGGACTTTGGGGGTTGAGGAGATTGATGTCTCGGTGCATCCCAAGATTCTAATCGGTGGCTTGGGCTTAGGCTTTACCTTACGCAGTGTGGTGGATGCCGTTGGGCCGGATGCGACGATTGAGGTTGCAGAAATTGTACCAGAAGTGATTGAGTGGAATCAGACGCATTTGCGGGATCTGAATGGTGCTTTGATGGAGCGTCCCGGAATTGAGGTTTTGCAAAGTGATGTGGTGGAGGTGATTCGCAAGGCCCAGGCGCAGTACGATTGTATCATAGTGGACGTGGACAATGGGCCCACGGCGATGGTCTTGCCTACGAATGTCTCGCTCTACTCTAATACTGGATTGAAGCGGGTCTGGGGGGCCTTGAAACCCGGGGGCCGTGTCATTTTTTGGTCAGCGCAAGAAGATCCAGCCTTTGCCATGCGCCTCAAGCGGGTGGGCTATTCGGTTCAGGCAGTACCTGCCAAAGTACATGCCCGTGCCAAGCGTGCGGCGTATATCTTGTATGTGGCCGATCGTAAGGGCTGAGGGGCATTTCAGAAAATTTTCAAAAGTGCACGTAAATGTATCCGAATTACGATGGAAGCCGCTAATCAAAAAAAGACTTTACTCGAATGGTGTGTCGAATTGCAGCCGGATTCGCCCCGCAAACGTCTAAAGGCCTGGATTGCGGCCGGGCGCTTTTGCTTGGATGGGCAAGTGGTCACACAGGCTGGTTTAATGGTAGAGAATGGGCAGGGTCGCGTGAGCTTCGGTCCTCCCGATCAAGCGCCCGTAACAGCCTGGGGCCATCGTAAGCGAATTCATCCCAAGCTGGTGCTGGTTCACTTGGATGCGGATTTGGCTATCGTGGACAAAGAGGCCGGCTTGTTATCGGTGCCGACTGAAGATCAGCAAAAAACCTCGGCGATTGAATTGCTGGCGCGTTATTTAAATGATGCTCGGGGAGAAGCGACGCGTCGTCGCTTTTTTGGTAAGGCGGATGCCGTCAAACCGCTACCGGTGCATCGACTGGATCAGTATACCAGTGGTTTGCTCTGCGTGGCGATGAATTCTGCTGCGCGGGCGCATTTAATCGCGCAACTGCGGGCGCACACCTTTTTGCGAGAGTATATTGCCTATGCCGATGGCTGTACCGAAGCTCCAAAAGGAACTTGGCGCAACTTTTTGCGCTTGGATGCTCATAAAATGCATCAGCAGGTGGTGAGCGAGTCGACCCAAGGCGCCGAACTCGCGACCACGCATTATAAAGTGGAGCAGGTATTTCAGCCATATAATGTCAGTCGCCTACGTATTCGATTAGAGACGGGGTTGAAACATCAGATACGTATTCAAGCCGCGGCACAAGGGATGGCTTTGCTGGGTGATCGTCGCTACCATCCCGGCACGCTCAAAGCGCTCAAGCAAAAAGGTGGTAAGGTGCCCTATGGACAACTGCGCCAGGCTTTGCACGCAGCCAGCATTGGAGTCCAGCACCCGACGCAAGGCAATACCCGCTTATTTCATAGTAATTTACCGGGAGACTTGCAGCAGTTGGAGCAGCGCCTGAGTGGCGCGCAGGGGGTCTAATCCAGTAGCGCTTTCGCGGATCAAGCTAAGATAGGCTCAATTTCGGGCGCATTTTGGTCGACTGTCTTGGCGTGAATGCCTGTCAACGGATAGCGGTATTCTTCGCCCTGAAAATTGCGCATGACAATCGCCTCATCCGTGATTTCTTTGACGTAGTCCGGATTAATCGGTATTTTACCACCCCCACCCGGAGCATCGATCACAAATTGCGGTAGTGCGTAACCAGTGGTGTGGCCGCGTAATTGACGGATAATTTCGATGCCCTTGCGCGGGTCCGCTCGCAAGTGAGCACTCCCGGTAATAAGATCACATTGGTACAAATAGTAGGGGCGCACGCGCATCATCAACAGACGATGGATCAGTGAGCGCATAATTTCCGTGCGATCATTAACGCCTTGCAGTAGGACGGATTGGTTGCCAATCGGTGTTCCCGCAAATGAGAGCTCACTGCAGGCCTCGCGTAAGGCGTGCGTGCACTCATTGGGATGGTTGACATGGATGCTGAGCCAAATGGGGCCGTGTTTCTTAAAGATCGCGCACAATTCAGGCGTGATACGCTGCGGGAGAAAAACCGGAATACGCGAGCCGATGCGAATAAATTCCACATGTGGAATTTTTCTCAATTCGCCCAATAGATGATCCAGCTTGCGATCCGACAAGAGTAAAGGGTCGCCCCCACTTAAGAGCACATCTCGAATTTCTGGGTGTTGACGAATATATTCCAGCCCCGCGGTGAATTCGGGATGAAAATTGTAATCTTGAGCATTGGATACCAAGCGACTGCGGGTGCAGTAACGGCAATAGGAAGCACAGCGGTCGGTGACTAAAAAAAGGACGCGATCTGGATAGCGATGCACGATGCCCTCTACCGGAGAGGTATTTTCTTCGCCGACCGGATCGAGCAGTTCTTCAGCAGCGACTTGCATTTCACCCGCCCGCGGGATGACTTGACGTCGAATCGGATCCTTGGGGTCATTGGGATCGATCAAATTAAAAAAGTAGGGTGTAATAGAGAGCGCCAGCTTGTCTTTGGCAAATAGGCAACCTGCTCGCTCATCCTTAGACAACTGCAGTTTGTCCTCTAAATGTTCGAGTTTGGTGAGCCGATTTTTCAGCTGCCACTTCCAGTTGTTCCAGTCCTCGGTGGGAATGTGAGACCAATGGCCCTGTCCTTGATACCAGTTGTCGAGTGCGTCGTTGGGATACATCCTTAGTGCTTTTTAAAATGAGCTTGTTTTTTGTAGAGGATTTTGTATTTAAACATTTAAATATGTCAATATCTCTTTCCGTAGTCGATTTGGATGGACTGGCCAAGCAGCTTTGGGCGGTTGGAGATCCTGTGCGCTTACAGATATTGCAAATTTTGCCACGCGAACCGAATTGTGAGCATGCCTGCAATGTGTCCAGTATTGCAGATCAGATCGGCTTATCGCAACCAGCGACATCCCATCATCTGCGGATTTTGCGGCAGGCAGGCCTGATCAAAAACAAAAAAATGTGTCGTGATAGCATCTATTGGGTGCAAGCAGATCAAGTAAATGCAGTGTTGGAACGGCTCAATTCTGTTTTAAACTAAGTCGGGCCTTCGTTGAGCTGCGTTGAATTTTGCGGCCAGTTTTGCGATTGGCCACGCTTTTGATTTGCATGGCGGCGCTTTCTCTTTTTGCTGCAGTCCCAGTATGGGGAACATAGCAGAAGGAATTTTAGCATTTGAGGATGGCACAGTCTTTAGAGGGCGTGCATTTGGGGCCAAGGCGACACAGGTGGGCGAGGCTTGTTTCAATACCAGCATGACGGGCTATCAGGAGATTTTAACGGATCCCTCTTATTTTTCGCAAATTGTGACCATGACAGCGGTGCAAGTGGGTAATTATGGCGTCAATCCAGCTGACGTGGAATCCGATGGACCCAAACTGCGGGGTTTTGTGGTGCGCGAGGTCAGTCCCATTGCCAGCAACTGGCGCTCTAGCCAGTCGATTCAGTCCTACCTGTCGGATGCGGGTATACCGGGTTTAGAAGGCGTGGATACCCGTGCGATCACAAAAAAATTGCGGACCAGTGGTGCCATGAATGCCTGCATCAGTACTGAGGCTTTAACGGACGCTGAGGCGGTCGAGCGCGCGCGCGCGTTTTCGGGTTTAGTCGGAGTGGATTTTGTGCAGTCGGTGACCAGTTCGCAGCCCTATCAGTGGAAGCCACAAGCAGATGAGGCAGTGCCTTTTACTGTGGAGGGAACCACTATTGCACGCACCCAGTCTCCCCAGCGCAGGTTTAAATTGGCTGCCATTGATTTTGGTGCCAAGTGGTCCATATTTCGTCGTCTCCATCAACATGGCTTCGATGTGCAGGTTTTTCCTGCGTCGACATCGGCTGCTGAAATTCGCGACTTCGCGCCTGACGCGGTCTTTCTCTCGAATGGCCCCGGAGATCCCTCGGCTGTGGGCTATGCGCATGAGACGGTGAAAGCCTTGATTGAAGACTATCCCACTTTTGGAATTTGCTTGGGGCATCAGATTATTACGCACGCGCTGGGTGCCCGTACCTTTAAGCTTAAGTTTGGACATCGTGGCGGGAATCAGCCTGTCAAGAATTTAGAGACGGGCAAGGTCTCCATTACCTCACAGAACCATGGCTTTGCCTCCACCCGCGAAGAGCTCGAACGCGTGGGTGCGATTGTGACTGAGATCAATTTAAATGACGATACGGTGGAGGGCTTACGCCTAAAAGATAAACCCGTATTTTCCGTGCAATACCATCCAGAAGCGGCACCCGGCCCCAGTGATGCGGATGCCTTATTTGTCGATTTCTATCAAATGGTGGCGGATTTTTACGCTCAAGGGTACCTCTAAAAACGAGTTTATTTTGATTCGTGTTAGAAGTTGAGTCAAAATTTTGAAAAAGATCCGAGAACTGCTTGGGTTTTCTGGTCATTTTGACGGGTAATTTTTTTCTTTTCGCAGGAATGCATAGCGATCCATATTGTAAACGAGATTGCTCAAGCCGATGTGTTG
>CAWVTP010000056.1:0-13402 GCA_963933035.1 uncultured Puniceicoccaceae bacterium
TTGACTGGAGAGGACAACACTACCGTACTCCGCTGGATTAAACCCCTGCCCGATCAGACTTCCCGGATTGGTGGACAAAGCGACCAGCAACAGCAAAGCTTGCACCACGCAAATAACTAAGGTCAGGTAACGAGTATACTGATTGATTTTTTGACGTCCAACATCCCCCTCTTGTTGTAAACGTGAAATTGCAGGGAAAACCGCCCCCACTAATTGCATGATAATCGATGCGCTGATGTAGGGCATAATGCCCAATGCAAACAAGGCACCATTGAGTAAAGCGCCTCCAGTAAACATGTTATAGAAACCAACCAGACCACCACCAGCAGAAGATTGCTCCGACAAAAAAGCCTGAATCGGCGCCGTATTGATCCCAGGGAGGGGAATGTTTGCGCCTACACGCGCAATAAATAACAGCGACAAGGTAAAGAAAATCTTTTGCCTGAGCTCAGGAATCTTTAACGAGTTGGTAAATGCGGAAAACATGGTAACAAGATACTAGTCTGATACAGGTAGCCAGTTAAAGCCACCAAACAAGACGATCTAAGCTGATTTGATCTGACCGCCAGCTGCCTCAACCTTCGCTTTCGCAGATGCGGAGATCTGGTCAAGTTCGATCGTGAAAGCACGGGAGAGCTCTCCGTCACCCAGTAACTTAATCGCCTGACTATTGTCGCGAATAAGCCCAGCGCTGAGCAGAGTGGAGCGGTTGACGATGTCCCCATCAATCTTCTCCAAATGCTTCAAGTTAACCAATTGATAGCTGGTTTTAAAATTAAAATTATTAAAACCACGTCGCGGCAGTTTACGATAAAGTGGCATTTGGCCACCTTCAAAACCGATACGAATCCCACCACCCGAGCGAGATTTCTGACCCTTATGGCCTTTACCTGAGGTTTTACCATGACCACTACCCTCACCACGACCTAAGCGTTTGGTAGGATGCGTAGCCCCCTTAATTGTTGGAATATTATCAAGATTCATAATGAAAGAGTCTCCTTATACTGTGGTCACTGCTGGCTCAGAAAAACGAATTTTCTTGATTTCGTCATTTGAGCGCAATTGTTGTAGTGCGTCCATAGTCGCATTGACCATTGCAAGGTGATTGTTCGACCCGAGGGACTTGGATAAAATATTCTTAATCCCGACAGACTCCAGTACGGCACGCACGCCGCCACCTGCAATCACACCGGTACCATCCGATGCCGGGCGTAACAGAACTTTTCCACCATCTGCCACACCCAAAACATGGTGCGGGATGGTGTCACCGCGTAATTTAATGCTTACAAGGTTTTTCTTGGCCTGTTCAGAACCCTTACGGATCGCCTCAGGAACCTCCTTGGCCTTACCGTAACCGACGCCGACTTCACCCTTTTGATTGCCGGTAACCACTAAGGCAGCAAAGCTGAAACGACGACCGCCTTTGACGACCTTGGCACAACGATTAATGTGCACAACCTTCTCAACAAACTCGGGTGCCTCCTCTGCTTCAGTCACAGGAGAAAATGATTTTTTCTGTCTACTCATATAATAAGGCTTTAAAACTTTAGACCACCCTGACGAGCAGCTTCTGCAAAGGATTTGACGCAACCGTGGTAACGGCGACCAGAACGATCAAATACCACCGTGCTAACACCGGCAGCGACTGCCTTTTCTGCGAGTGACTGACCTAGGACACTGGCACCGGCGTTGTTGGCTTTATTAGCCTCATTCGCCAGTGTGCTGGTAAACACTAGAGTATGTCCCTTCGTATCATCAATACACTGTGCATAGATATTTTTGTTAGAAAAATGGACAGCGAGACGTGGGCGCTCCGCAGTGCCCTTAATCTTTTTGCGGATGCGCCAGCGGCGCTTTTGTAAAAGTGTATCTTTATTTGAGCGTTTCATTTTGATCAATAATTGAAATTATGCAGACTTCTTGCCCTCTTTACGACGTACATACTGCCCAATAATTTGGACCCCCTTGCCCTTGTAAGGCTCTGCAGGGAAGTAAGAATAGATCGTGGCAGCCAACTCACCGACAACTTGCTTGTCAGCACCAGTAATACTGATCTTGGTACCATCGGCAACCGTTACCTGAACACCGGCAGGAACTGTCAAAACAACCGGATGTGAATACCCCAGCGCAAGATCAAGCTGATCCCCCTGCAGGGTAGCCCGAAAACCAACCCCTTTAATAAGCAGCTGCTTCGAGAAACCATTAATGACACCTATCACCATACTGTTGATGATAGAACGAACCGTACCAAACATCGCACGAGAATGACGGCTATCTCCATTAGGCTGAACGACGATCGTATCCTCGACTTGTTCAATCCTCACTGAATTATCAAAGGACTTGTTAAGTTCACCTTTGGGCCCCTTAACAGTCACGGATTGTCCGTCAATAGTGACCTCGGCCTTGTCTAAGATCGCAATAGGAAGTTTACCAATTCTACTCATAATATAGTCTCCAACTATTACCAAACTTTACACACTAATTCGCCGCCAACGCCCTGCTCGCGAGCATCCCGAGCGCGCATGACACCCTTAGAAGTTGTCAAAATCGCAACACCTAGTCCACCCAGTACCCGCGGGATATCGCGTGTACCGTAGTACAAACGACGCCCTGGTTTACTGTGACGCTGAATGCCTGTAATCGCAGGAATCTGATTCACAAATTTTAATTGAATGCTGATGACTTTGAAGCCTTTTGCATCTACTGACTCATTGAAGTCGCAGATATAGCCTTCATCTTTAAGAATACTCGCAATTGCCAAACGCATTTTGGAGTATTGAAAGGTGCATGTGTTTTTTCCTGCCGAACTCGCATTGCGAATAATGGTCAAGAAATCTCCGATAGTATCATGAACTGCCATAGTGGTAACTAGTGGGTTTTCAGTGGGTGTTTAGTGGATTACCAGGAAGACTTCGTGACACCAGGAATCATTCCTCGGGTCGCAAGCTCTCTGAAGGTAATACGTGAAAGGCCGAATTTACGAATGTAAGCACGGGGACGTCCAGTGACAGAACAACGATTTCGCGCACGAATCGGTGAACTGTTTTTGGGCAGTTTAGTTAACTTTGCCTGAGCTTTGTAGAAAGCCTCATCATCGGTATTCGGATCGGCGATGATCGCTTTAAGTTCTGCACGCTTACTCGCGTACTTCTCAATGAGACGAACTCTTTTCAAGTTTCGCTGAATTGCTGATTTTTTGGCCATACTGTAAATTTTAAACGATTAAACTTAAGCTGCAGACTCCTCTTGAGATGCCTCAGAACTATTTTTGCGAAACGGTACGCCAAAGAGCGCCAATAATTCGCGACCTTCGTCATCGGTCAGTGCACTGGTCGTCACGCAAATATCTAAACCAATAGTCGCGCTCGTACCCTCCGCACTCACCTCAGGAAAAATACTGTGATCCGACACACCTAGGGTGTAATTGCCACGACCATCCAGTTTCGTCGGCACCCCACGGAAGTCACGAATGCAAGGGAGCGCAATTTTAACCAAGCGAGCGAGAAAATCGTACATTGCATCGCCACGTAGGGTGACTTTAGCACCAATGGGCTGCCCCTCACGTAATTTAAAATTGGAGATGCTTAATTTTGCGCGTGTCGTCACAGGACGTTGACCTGCAATCTTCGCCAATTCCTCGTTCACATAAGCAACGTGGTTTTTGTCAGAAGTAGCACCGAAACCACTATTCAAAACGATCTTAGTGATTGCGGGTACTTGGTGCGGATTTTTGTATCCAAACTTTTTCATTAAAGCTGGTACAACCTGGTTGTTATAATGATTTTTGAGTATTGCTGCCATTGTATTAAGTGCGGATTACTGGCCCGCAGGTTGGGATGAACAATAAAATTAAATAAATTAGTTAACTTGCACGCCTTGCATCGTACTTGGCGGCCGACATAACGTTTGAATAATGAATCGGCATTTCACGTTCGACGCTCGTACCTTCTGGGTTTTCCTGAGACTTGCGCTCATGCTTCGTGACTAAATTCACGCCCTCAACAATAATGCGAGACTGATTTTTCACTGATAAAACTTTACCACGCTTGCCCTTGTGAGCACCTGCGATGACCACAACTTCTTCCTCTCGTTTAATAGACTGAGCCATATTATAGAACCTCCGGAGCGAGTGATATAATCTTCATATATTGCCCACGCAGTTCACGAGCAACTGGACCAAAAATACGAGATCCTTTAGGATTGCCGTCGGCATTAATAATCACCACAGCATTATTATCAAAACGGAGGTAACTGCCGTCACCTCGGCGGATAGGAGACTTGGTGCGAACAACGACAGCACGAACAACTTCACCCTTTTTCACAGATGCATCCGTCGCAGCTTCTTTAACATTGCAGACGACAACATCACCAACAGCAGCGGTGCGCTTGTTTTGTCCTAGGCGGCGAATCATCTCCGCCGACTTTGCACCAGTATTGTCCGCGATCACGACGCGGCTATTCATTTGTATCATAACAAAACCCTTCTAATATAAAAAAACTTACTCAGCAACACTATCGCCGCCTAGTTGAGGCGCGACTTCCAAGACACGCGTTACACGCCAGCGCTTCAGTTTGCTTATCGGACGTGTCTCCATGATCTCAACTTTGTCTCCAATACCACATTCATTACTATCATCATGGGCATGAACCACCGTCTTGCGGCGGATTTCCTTCTTGTAGAGTGGATGGGGAATCTTGTAAAAATAAGTGACTTTGATAGTCTTATCTCCGGAGCGACTGGTTACAGTTCCAGTCAAAGACTTACGGGAATTACGTGTTGTATTCATAGGAATCGGCGTAGAATAATTAAGCACTCGCAGTTGCCAGTTTCTTTTCTTTTAGAATCGTCTCGAGACGCGCAATATCTTTGCGAAGCTTACCGAGCTCGTGGCTCTGTTCAACTTGACCAGTTTGTTTGCGCACGCGTAAATTTACGTGGGCCTCACGTGTTTCACGCAATTTCTTTTCAATTTCGGCATTAGATAGTTCACGAATGGCTTGAGTGCTCATAATAAATCTCAGTTATAAAAATTAATCTTCGCGTGTTACAAAACGACAGCGAAAGGGAAGTTTTGTGTCAGCAAGACGCAAGGCCTCGCGAGCTGCACTCGGAGAACAGCCGGCAACTTCAAACAGCATTGTACCCGGGCGAATGACGGCAACCCAACGTTCCACTGAACCCTTACCCTTACCCATACGAGTCTCTGCAGGTTTCTTCGTCACCGGTTTGTGAGGGAACACGCGGATCCAGACCTTACCTTTACGTTTCAAGCTTCGAGTGAGCGCAACACGAGCAGCTTCAATCTGCTGAGATGTCATTCGACCACGAGAGAGCGACTGGATGCCAAACTCTCCAAAAGCGACGGTATTACAAGATTGAGCCTCACCGTAAATACGCCCGGTGTGGACTTTTCTATATTTTGTGCGTGATGGTAAATAAGCCATAATTCACTAATCGTTAAAATAAAAATAAGGGTAACTAGATCTGAGATTCGTCCGGTAGGCAAATCCAGCATTTCACACCAATAATCCCATACACTGTGCTAGCTTCACTAAAGCCATAATCAATGTTAGCGCGCAAAGTTTGTAAAGGAACCCGCCCCTTACGTTGTTGCTCTGTACGTGCAATGTCAGCTCCGCCCAAACGGCCACCACATTGTACCCGAATTCCATCGGCTCCCATAGCCATAGTAGTTTGAACCGCACGTTTCATGGCGCGACGAAAAGCAATCCGACGTTCCAACTGCAAAGCAACATTTTCAGCAACCAATTGTGCCGACAAATCAGGGCGCTTTACTTCCTGAATATCCAGCATAACATCTTTACCAATAGACTTATTTAGGTGATCCTTCAGCTTGTCCAGCTCGGCACCCTTGCGGCCAATGACCACACCAGGGCGTGCGGTGAATAACTTAACCCGAATGCGCCCAGAAGCACGTTCAATAAAAATCTTTGGTACCGAGGCATAGCGAAGGCGCTCGGTCAAAAAGGTGCGAATTGTATGATCTTCCTTAATGAACTCAGGAAACTCCTTTTTGGATGCATACCAGCGAGAATTCCAGTCACGGTTTACTGCTAGGCGAAAACCAGTTGGATGTACTTTTTGTCCCATAATCGATATTAGTATAAAATTAGTCTGCCGATTGATCAGCTAAAACAATGCGGATGTGGCTGGTAAACTTTTTGTAAGGGTGAGCTGAACCACGGGCCGCTGGTCGGAAACGCTTAAATGTTGGCCCCTGCTCAACGATCGCGGACTCAATCGTCAATGAATCAGCCGATAGGTTCAAATTATTCTCCGCATTCGCAATCGCAGAATCGAGCGTCTTTTTTACCAACCGCGCTGATTTACGTGGAATAAAGCGTAAGATGTCAACCGCCTCAGCGGCATTACGACCTTGGATGGCACGTGTAATGTCACGAACTTTGCGTGGCGACATGCGTGCGTATTTAGTGTAAGCTTGAACCTGCATATGTATTAACCGTTTTTAATTGTTTGTACCCGGGCTAGATCACCCGATTTAAATGTAGAATGTTGCATCTTCGAAGTGATAAGCGCCGCAGAGCGTGTGCTGGATGCCTCGATAATGACGATCTGTCCAATTTGTTGCGATCCCCGAGAAACTTCACACAGCATGCCGGGTTGCAAACCATCACGCAAGCCACCGTCAAGCAATACGAGGTCGGCAGCTAAGAGTGATTCAACCGAGAGAATCTTAGAACTGTAACTGGAGCCCAGCGGCTGATTCACAAAAGCTGGACGCCCCGCAGAGAGCACTGCAGCCGCAAGCAGCGCACAGCCCATAAGTAGGCTACGCAAGCAAAACAGCAACTGTGAACGTACTCGCAACATCGGAACTCTACTTTTTACCTGTTGGATGCCCCTTGAATGTACGAGTAGGCGAAAACTCACCTAATTTATGGCCGACCATATTTTCCGTAACATAGACCGGCAAAAAGCTGCGCCCATTATGTACGTTGAAATTAAGTCCGACGAAGTCAGGCGTGATCGTCGAGCGACGCGACCAAGTCTGAATAGGCTTACGATCATTGTTAGCCTGCGCAATTTGGACCTTTTTACTCAGATGAGGGTCAACAAAAAAACCTTTTTTTATGGAACGAGACATGATGATATATAGCGATTACTTTTTCTTTAACTGACGACCGTTGCGACGCACCAAAATTTGCGAATTTGTCGGATTTGACTTCTTACGCGTGGGGAACCCTTTAGATAGTTGACCCCAAGGTGATTGTGGGTGGCCACCACCAGAGGTACGTCCCTCACCACCTCCCATGGGGTGATCAACAGGATTCATGGCAACACCACGAACCCGCGGGCGACGTCCCAGCCAGCGGCTACGACCAGCTTTGCCTAAACTTTGATTCTGGTGTTCATGGTTTCCGACTTCACCGATAGTCGCACGACAGCGAGCACTCAAGTAACGTGTCTCGCCAGAAGGTAACTTTACTGTTGCCCGGTCTCCATCAATTGAAATCAATTGAGCAGCCTGTCCGGCTGAGCGGGCGATTTGTGCCCCACGACCTGGATGCAGCTCAATCGCATGCACCTTCGTGGCAGGTGGAATCACTGCAAGTGGCAAACTAAAGCCAACTGTAAACTCAACACGCTCATTGGAACTAATGACCGTATCCCCTACAGCCAAACCACGCGGCGCCAAAATATAGCGCTTTTCCCCGTCAGCATAAGCCAACAATGCTAGGTTGGCGCTACGATTGGGATCGTACTCGATTGCTTGCACCTTAGCGGGAATCGCAATCTTGTCGCGTCGAAAGTCAATAATACGGTAATTGCGCTTGTGGCCACCACCACGGCGACGAGAAGTAATGCGTCCGTAGCAATTACGGCCCTTCTTATTGTGCTTTTTAACCGTCAAAAGACGCTCAGGGCGCTTTTTGCTTACCTCCTGCTTGTTACGCGTAAGAAAACGCTGTCCGGGAGTTAAAGGTCTGGAATCTAACAATGGCATAATGGATCCTCCTAATAATTAAACGAGTTCAATTTTCTCGCCTTCAGCCAAGGTGACGATAGCTTTTTTATAGCCACTGACAACACCGGGACGCCCACCACGAGAGCGATCAGATTTCGCCTTGGACTTCTTGATTAAAATGTTAACGCGCTTGACTTTGACATCGAACAATTGGGAAACAGCTTGCGCTACCTCGGTACGATTGGCACGTGAAGAGACTTCGAATGTGTACTGATTTAAATCAGCCGATAGATTCGCCGCTTTCTCAGTTACACGATACTCTTTAATAATTTGGTCGACAGGAATCATGACTCACCTCCGTTTGCGCGAGTGATTAAGGTCTCAATGCCTTTCGCGCTGATTAAAATATTACGAGAGCGCACCAAATCGAGTGCGTTAAGGTTACCGGCTTCGGTCATCGACAAGCCGTCCACATTGCGGGCCGACAAAGCGGTGTTTTGAGCAAACACATCATCGACCACCAGAACTTTTCCGGAACTCGGCATAATGTTTTTGAGAACAGAGTTAAATACTTTAGTTTTTGACGTATCGAACTCGAAGGACTCAATCACGGAAATGCCACCTGCCTGCGCACGTTCAAACAATGCACGCTGCAAAGCTAGCTGTTTCATTTTGCGATTAATCTTCTGGCTGTAATCACGAGGCTTGGGTCCGTGAGCCACACCACCATGGCGCTGATGCGGCACGCGGCGAGAACCTTGGCGAGCGGTACCACTCCCCTTCTGGCGAAACAATTTCTTACCAGACCCAGCCACTTCGGCGCGGGTCTTGGTGCTCGCATTTCCCTGACGTGCATTGGCTTGATGCGCAATCACCACCTGTCGCAAGGCAGCAACACCTTTGTCATCGGCAAAGCTGGGAAAATTCGAAAACTCTAAATCCTTGGATGCAGTACCATCCGTGCTGTAAACTTTAAACTTCATTGGCTATCTTTCTCTACAAAGCTTAGGCTTGCTGCTTCTTTTCTTTAACTGAATTGCGAACCGTCACCAAACTACCTTTGGCACCTGGAAGACTCCCTTTGACTAGAATCAAGTTTTTTTCTGAGATGACTTGAACAACTGTAAGGTTTTGCACTGTGCGCTGCACATCTCCCATGTGACCTGGCATCTTCTTTCCTTTAATAACGTGACCGGGCCATTGGCACATACCATACGAACCCCCACGACGGTGGAACATTGAACCGTGCGAAGCTGGTCCCCCAGCAAAACCATAGCGCTTGACGACCCCTTGGAAACCACGCCCCTTGGTGGTGCCAATGACGTCCACCTTTTCGCCAGCTTTAAAATGATCTGCGGTCAGGACATCGCCTGCCTTCAAATCATTATCGGTTTGAACACGAAATTCTGCTAGCTGAGAAACTGGATCCACACCTGCTTTGTCTAAGTGCCCCGCTTCGGCACGCGACAAGCGCTGCTTCTTCTGTTGGCTGTAACCGATTTGAACAGCGCTATAGCCATCCTTTTCATCGGTTTTAACTTGTGTAATAGGACATGGGCCCACTTCGATGACCGTAACGGGCACGAGACGATTTGCATCATCAAATACCTGTGTCATTCCTATTTTTTTTCCTAATAAGGCGAGTTTCATAAGACTAATTGGCAGGTGATGCGTGGCATCATTGAAACCTGCTTTAGTGTGATTGTTAAATTTAATTACAGAGAGCGAGCGCGCGAAAGAAGCGAATCTTCACACACAGGTCAACTCTTGATTTTATTTTTTTAAACATTAATGGTGATATCGACACCTGCGGGCAAATTCAGCTTCTTTAATTCATCAACTGTAGCCGCAGTTGGCTCGACAATATCAATCAGCCGCTTGTGCGTACGAACTTCAAACTGGTCCATAGACTTCTTATTTACATGAACAGAACGGTTGACCGTAAGCTTCTCAATCTTGGTCGGAAGTGGAACAGGTCCTGTCACTCTGGCGCCAGAGCGCTTGGCAGTTTCAACAATCTCAACTGCTGACTGGTCAACAACGCGATAGTCAAAACCCTTTAGGCGGATGCGGATACGTGGTGTACTCATAATAGTTTTCTATTTAGTTGTGCGCAAAAGCGCGATTTGAAGTTTCTAGGATTGAATGCAGCACCGTACTAGGTACGGGCTCGAAAGAATTGGGCTCCATGCTGTAGGAAGCGCGCCCCTTACTGAGAGAACGCACCGTGGTTGAATAGCCAAACATCTCAGATAGGGGGACCTGTCCAACGATGGACGTAAAGGCAATTTTTTTATTCACATCGACAATGTTGCCGCGTCGACGATTGAGATCCCCTATAATATCCCCTTGATGCTCATCCGGAGTCTCTACCTCAACTCGCATGACAGGCTCTAGCAGCACGGGGCTAGCGGACTCCATCGCTTTCTTGAAAGCAAAAATTCCTGCCATTTTAAAGGCCAACTCACTTGAATCCGTCTCATGTAATTCGCCTCCGAGCAGCAGCAACTTAATGGCCACAACGGGATAACCCGCCACGGTCCCATTGTGCGCGGCTTCCTGTAGCCCCTCCTGACAAGCTTGTATAAATTCCTTCGGCAAGTCACAAGCAGGATCCACGACCAGCTCAACTCCTTGGCCGGGCTGCAATCGCTGGAGCTCCAATCGCACCACCGCAAACTGATTCTGCTCTCCCAACTGTCGGATAAAGCGCCCCTCGGCTTGTGCCGATTGGCTAGCGGTTTCGCGATAAGCAATCTGCGGTCTGCCAGCAGCCGCCACGACCTTAAATTCTCGGAATAAGCGATCCTTGATAATCTCCAAATGCAATTCGCCCATCCCGGAAATCAGCGTTTGGCCCGTTTCCTCGTCCTCAGTGACCACAAAGGTGGGGTCCTCTTCGGATAGTCGCTGCAGACCTATTTCCATTTTATCTTTGTCCGAGCTAGAATTCGGCTCAATCGACATCGAAATCACCGGCTCGGGAAACGTTGGTGGTTCTAAACGCACATTCAGCGCACGACTGCAGAGCGTATCTCCCGTCACGATATCGCGTCCGCCTACCAGTGCACAAATCGAACCGGCACTGGCTGACTCAATATCTTCGCGACTGTTAGCTTTCATCAGCAGCAGCCGCGAGATGCGCTCGGTCTTTCCAGTACGCGGATTCAAGAGGGCCGCTCCCTTCTTGAGGGTGCCAGAATAAATGCGCACGAACACCAATTTCCCCACAAAACCATCGCTCATCAGCTTGAAAGCCAAAGCAGAAAATTCTGCGGCTGGATCGGCTGCAATTTCAACACTGGCCTCCTGGGCGTCTAAGGCTGAAGCAGCCGGAATATCTAAAGGTGAGGGCAAATAGTTGACTACGGACTCCAACAAAAATTGAACGCCCTTGTTCTTAAGGGAGCTACCCGGCATCACCGCACAGAATTTTGAGGCAATACTCGCCTTGCGAATTGCCAAGTAAAGGTCACTGGCTGTAAGTTCTCCCTGCTCTAAGTAAGTGTCCGCGACCGTATCATCCACATCAGCTAGCGCTTCAATTAAAGCTTCCCGATACTCAGCCGCCTTTTGTTGATAATCCTCTGGGATGGGCCGCCAATCAAATTGCAGGCCACTGGGATCGTTCGCGTCAAAAATACAGGCACGCATTTCCACTAAGTCCACAAAGCCCGCAAACTGGTCTGCTTGCCCAATTGGAATACAGATAGGATGCGCGTTGGCCTTCAGCCGTTCATTCATAGAATCGACCGTGGCAGAAAAGTCAGCCCCAACTCGATCCATTTTGTTTACGAAGGCAATACTGGGAACTAGATACTTCGTCAATTGTCGCCAAACGGTCTCCGACTGCGGCTGTACGCCAGCAACCGCACAAAATACGCCGACAGCACCATCCAAAACCCGCAAGGAGCGTTCGACCTCCGCCGTAAAGTCGACATGGCCAGGCGTATCGATCAGATTAATTTGGTGTGCACACGCCTGGTAAGGACCGGCTGCATTGGTCCAATTGCAGGAAACAGCCGCGGAAGTAATCGTGATTCCACGCTCGCGCTCTTGGTCCATCCAGTCAGTGAGGGCATTGCCTTCATGCACCTCACCCATTTTATGCACCACGCCCGCATAAAAAAGAATGCGCTCTGTCGTGGTGGTTTTTCCAGCATCGATGTGTGCAACCACTCCAATGTTCCGCAGAGACTGGAGTCTCTCGGACGCATCGGTCGCCAAGCAATCAACTGCTTTTGAAGCACACATACAATAAACTGGAAAAGAACAAAGAAATTAGGCTGACGACTACCAGCGCAAATGAGCAAATGCTCGATTTGCCTGTGCCATCCGGTGCATCTCTTCTTTCTTCTTCACAACTGCACCCGTATTGTTAAAGGCATCCACTAGTTCGTCCGCTAGCGCCTCCGCCATGGGAACGCCCTTACGCTTGCGCGCGATGCCCACCATCCAGCGAAAGGCCAAGCTTTGCTGCCGTTCCTGAGTCACTTCAACCGGCACTTGGTAGGTAGCACCTCCCACACGACGGCTCTTCACTTCCAATTTAGGACGTGAGTTTTCCAGCGCGCTCATTACGAGATCAACAGGATTTCCCTTTTGCAGCTTATCGCTAAGCCGCTCAAATGCGGTGTACACGATGCGCTCCGCAAGGCTGCGTTTGCCCCGCTCCATGATCATATTCACAAGATTAGTGACCAAGGTGCTATTGTAGCGAGCATCTGGAATTAGAGGACGTTTGACTGCTTGACGACGACGGGACATGATAAAAAAGTTTGAGTATAAAAGCTAATTAAGCGTCTTTAGGACGTTTGACTCCATATTTAGAACGGCTACGGCGACGTTTTTCCACGCCGACACAGTCCAGGGCACCCCGCACGATGTGATAACGCACACCGGGCAAGTCCTTTACACGTCCACCACGCACCAGCACGATGCTGTGCTCTTGTAGGTTGTGACCCTCGTCTGGAATGTAGGCAATCACCTCAATACCATTGGTCAAACGCACTTTGGCCACCTTACGAATCGCAGAGTTCGGCTTTTTAGGTGTACGCGTCATGACTTGCACACAGACACCGCGGCGAAACGGATTCTTGCTAAGAGCACGCGACTTGGATTTCTCCTTTTGAACGACACGTGGATTGCGGACGAGTTGGTTAATTGTAGGCATTAATATGAGAATACTGAAATTTGAGAAAAACGCACAAAGTAGCGCTTCATGTAAACTGTGCAAGATTTTTTGTATTTTTTTTCTCAGTACCCTGATTGGGGGTTTCATTCAACCCTAATTATGCAATAGGCTGAGCACGGTGCTCGGCAACTGAAGGCAAAGGGAGCGTATAAACATACGTGACTGCTGGCCTGATAGGCAGCCATGTGCCGTGGTCACCTAAGGACTTTTTGAGCACCCTATTGGTGAGCACATTTCTAATGCGATGCATTAGAAATGT
>CAWVTP010000057.1:0-13253 GCA_963933035.1 uncultured Puniceicoccaceae bacterium
TGTCCGTGGATATTTTTCACATTGTAAGTTGCATTGCTATCTTTAAATTTTAACGATAGCAGTGCACAAGAATTTAATTTTTGGCCTGTCCTTAAAAATGCCCTATTTCAAAGTTAATCAGAATGTGAAATTTATTTCTGCTTCCCAGCAGATTTCTTGATTTTGGCCTTAGCTTCTTTTTCCAAGTAAACCGCCATTTGCTCTGCAATCGCCTGCTCAATAGCCTGCTTTGCAAATGGCTGATCCAACATCATACGCATATCACTTGACCGCCTCATTGACAAGAAGCGAGACCGAGGGTCCACTACTTGTGGTTTCTCCGAAATTCGCTGCTGGTCGGCGATAAGCTCATCAGCTCTTTCGCCTAGCAAGGAAACAATGGCCAATTGCGCCGCTTCATATGGACCGTAGACGCCTGTTTTTTTCAGCACAGAGTTATAACTCGACAATGCAGAATTTAGCTGCCCGGTTTCCTCTAATCGTGTAGCATGAATATATGACTCAATAGCAGAAATATCATTATCCATGGACGGAAAGCCGGAGCGCAGATTCGTATGGGAGTAACAATCCTTTGCGACTTTCAACAATTCCCAGAGCTCGATCCACGCCCCCTCGGCTACCATATGCTCGGAAGTCTGCTTTATTAAGGACTCCAGAGGTCTATTTTTAGCTTCAACTAGATACTCTTCGGGAATTAATTGATACAAGGCATACTGACGCAACTTCATGCGCATTGGATCAACCCAAAAACTCTCTGCCTGATGCCCCATGCCCCTAGCATTCATCAACGCACTAATTCCTAACAGGGCATCCCCACCGTCTATCAGTTTCTTAGCATCTAATAATTTACGAATATTACCCTGTTGCGCTTCTGTACTAGATCGCAGATTGCGGAATATCAGCAGCGCATCTAACTTCTCCAAGGCCGGCTCAAGGTGCTGGAGTTCTTGAATTTGCTCCACCACCGAGCGTACTGTGTAGGGGGGGGGAATCAACTACCGGCCCGCCATTCTCCAAAGCGCGCTTTTTAGCCTCAGCGCCGAGCTTAAGCTCGTTTAATATTATCAGTACCTTTGAGCGCGGAATAACTGGGGTTGATGTCAGACTTTGATTGAGGTTACGCAACGCTGATTCAGCTTGTCGTTGATCCCCAAGAAATAGAGCATTCAAATAGTCCTGCCAACCCGAAACAATTCGGGATAAATTGTTAATTGTATCGTGAAATTGAGAATTGAAAGAGCGGAACTTTAAAGCGCGTTTTTTAAGATCCTCTAAACGCACAAACAAAGCATCCAATACAGCTGCGGACTTGGCAGTTAATAGCATCTCTCCAACTTCTTCACGAAACGTATTCAGCTCGAATTGAAATACTTCAACCTGAGCCACCCGCTCCAGTTCAATAGCTTTCATTAGAACAGTATATAATTTAGAGCAATCACTGGGCAAAGCCTGGCGATTATAACTCATTCGGCTTATATACTTCGAAATTTCGTCAAGAGATTGACTTCCGCTGCTTAATTGTAACTGAAGGCTGCGGATTGAATTCAATCCGCTCATATAGTTGTTAACCAACCCTTGAGCTGTATGAATTTCAGCTGAATCCTCTGGATCAACCTCCAGCAAAGTGGCTTGCGCTTTCTTTTCTCCTGCCTCTAAACAAGCAATGAGCTCACTTGCAAGCTGCACTGCGCTTTTCTGCTCCGCTGCGAGAAAAGTTATAAAAAAACAGGACAGCAATAAAAAAGAGATTTTTTTCATATTCCTAAAAAATTACACCCCGATAAAATGTCAACCATGTACACGGCAAACACATCTGTAACACTTTTAGATTAAGAATTTATTTTTAGCCTGTTTCCTTCAAAACCGCGAATTCACACATTAAACTCATAGACATCTGGTTGCCAGTCTAATAGGGTGCGAAGCTTAGCTTTGCTCGTCGAAGACTTCCATACGCTTTCGGGTAGTTTCATGATTCTGCTATAATTATTAGCGCTTCTACAGGTTTCGAATATGTGGCGATGACTTTCATTTCCTCCTAATATTTGAAGGTGCACGCAGTAGAGGATGGTGATCAAAAGACTCAATGCGTATAGACGCCAACATTTTGTATTCGGCATGAAAGGTCACGACTTCCCCCTGCATCAACGCTATCGGCATCAATCTTGGTGATAGACTTCGCGCATCGTGGCCCACCATTCACCCGGCTTTCGGTTATTGAGTGGCTGTTGACAGGGCTCGCACAAGGTCCACCACTCCTGAGTGGTCGGATCTGCGGCCATTTTCGCCATATCAGCGGCGTAATCTGAACCGACATACTCAAAGTAACTAAACAAAAAGTGCCCACTCCCATCCAAGTCATGCATATAAATCGAATAGTTTTGAATATTACAATTCGAAATGATCGCCTGCACCTTAGGCCACACAGCAGCATGCAAGCGTTCGTAATCTTGCAATTTTTCATCGTTTAAGTGAATGACGGAACCATAACGTTGCATAAAATATGAGCTATAGCTGACCGCGACCCTCCGCAATCAGAAAAATACGCTTGAGCGCCCTGCGATTACATTAAGCGCAAAAAGACAAAGACCAACACACCTGTGACCGACACATACAGCCAGATCGGATAGGTGATGCGCGCAAACTTCATGTGCACATCAAAGCGCTTTACGGCCGCCGCAAACAAGGTGATTAGCAACAATGGAACCACCACCACAGAGCAGATGATGTGGGTAATTAAGATGGTAAAGTACAGCGGGCGCACCCATCCCTGCCCGGTAAAAATGCTATCGCCGTTCAGCGTATGATGGGCAATGTAACCCACCAAAAACAGGGCTGAAGCCACGGTCGCCAGCGCCATCAGACTGCCATGGACGCGGCGGCTCCAGGAACGCCGTGCCTTAATCGCCACCAAACCCATCACCACAAAGGTGGCAGATAAGGCGTTCAGCACCGCATTCATCGCTGGCAAAAAGGCGTATGCCCCCACATCTAGGGATTCAGGGGCCTCTTGGAAATAAATTAACCAAAAGAGAAATAATATGATGACGGCACTGACAGCACAAATGATAGAGATCGCTGTTTTCATTAAAAAATGGGCTCGTTTACAATAAACTAAATGAGGATGGAGAGATCAAATGGCACAAAGACTGGCTGTCCATCGATTTGAACTTGGGCCCAAATACGGTA
Organism: uncultured Puniceicoccaceae bacterium; assembly: GCA_963933035.1. Lineage (GTDB taxonomy): Bacteria > Verrucomicrobiota > Verrucomicrobiia > Opitutales > Coraliomargaritaceae > CAWVTP01. Next base: position 3,187 of record CAWVTP010000057.1, read on the forward strand.
GTGTCCGGCAACAATCGCATTAAAAGCGAAGGGTATCCTATCAGGCTGAGCTTGCTCCGGCAAATACGGTTGCAAAGGGTGCATATGCGCAAAGCCATTGCGCTGCGAATCAAAGGCCACTAAATGTGCCAAAGCTCCCATCACTTCTTGCAACTCAACCTGCGCTCCCGTTTGCCGATGGGTGACCACTAGATCAAAATAAACTGTCTCATTGGCTCGAAATTCAGCACGGTCGGCTTGCAGCTCGAAAGCATATTGTTCTGTTTGCGCCTGTAAATTAACTGCGCGTGTCTGAGCAGCTGGGTCCGATTGAGGGTGCCCCGCGACGGTGACCTGCGTATCGACCAGTGCCCGGCGTAGACTGGCCTGCACAATAAAATCGAAGTACAGACGGTAGTCGCCACCACGCAGTGGCTGCCAGTCAAAACGATACTCTCCGGGCACGCCGGTCGCTTGCGGGTGCAAGTGCTGATAATCACTCAAATCCTCACTGACGGCCAGAAGGTGCAGACGCTCGGTGTGGGAGACAATCAAATCCTCTGGGCGTACGGGCTGCCCATCGGGCCCCGTGAACTGCATCCGTAAAGACTGTTTTGTCCCAGCCGTCAAAGAGGCGTCCTGCTGCAAGTGCACGCTAAAAGGATATTGTAGCTGATCTAGGTCAAAAAAATGGACCTCCTCATCCCCGCAAAAGCCTAGCGAACCATCTGGGTTTAAATAATCCCCGTAGTAGGCCAACTCGCAAGACTGCGTCGGCAGGCTACGCACAAAGGCGTACAGGCCCACAAAGAAAAGGGTGATCAGAATGAAATTACGAGTCGGCTTTTGCATCTTGAGCGGTGGCTGCTTGTTGTTGAATATGCTCGAAAACGGCCTCGGGAGACCAAGCACTCCCGGGCACTTGGTAACTAATTTTACCCAGCGGATCAGCCACGATCACCATCATGGTGTGGTTGATAATCAGTTTGTCGTCCGCCTTCGCCAGCACACCTAACTGCGCCTTCAAGTCGCTAACTGCTTGCTGGGGCCCCGTCAAAAAGTCGATACTGCCCGCGGGAAATTCGTAGGCACGCGCATACTCTTCAAAGACCCCGGGTGTATCGTACTCTGGATCCAAAGTCACACTGAGCAAGCGCACCGGCAGATTGGAGGCTTCCGAAAGCAGCCCCGCCAGCGTGCGCATCTTTTGGGTGGATAGCGGACACATGCGCGCCACCATGCAGCGGGTAAAGATGAAGTTCATCACTACATAACTGCCCTGTAAGTTGCTGGATTGCGTCACCAGTCCCCGCTGATTGTACAAGGCAAACGCTGGCAGATACTCGCCGATCGCCCGAAATGGGTAGTGCCCGCGCGCAGTGGTGTCCATTCGTAATTGATGATTCACACTGTGCACAATCCCTCGCGCATTGGCGCCGTTGGGCCAAACAGCGCTCAACGAAAATGCATCCCCCTTTGCGTGCAACTGCCCCTGTACCTTGGCGCCCAGCGGGTAAATGGCAAAGTCGCCCGAGCGAACACGTACGCGGACACTGCGCTGCGGAAAATGAGGCGACTTGGCATCTAGCAACAAATCCCATTGCTTGCGCTCGGCGTCCACCGCTTGAATACTGCCAGTCACCTCAAGCTTAGTCTCCGATGCGAGTTCGGACAATTGTAAGTGCTGGCCCCCCACCAAGGTCGACCCCGCAACCAAAAACTGAAAAATGAGCACTCTGTAAAGATTTTGAATCATCATCCCCTATCACAAATCCTATAAACCACCATTAACCAAGAAATTATTTGTTAAAATGCAAATCAGAATTGTGAATGTAGACGATTGACCTACCTATAATTTATCGCCAACTCATTGCCAAACCACTCTTCATTGTGAACTCTAACGATTTAGCTCCCCAACCCAACAAGCGTCTCTTTGCTTTTTGTTTATTTGTATTTGCCGGGACGCTGTGTCTGCTATATGCAGGCGGCTTGACGACTACTATCGGCGCAGGCATGGCCTTTCCCGATTGGCCGCTCTCCAATGGCTCGATCAACCCAGAGGGCTGGGTGGAAGATCCGGCCATGCGCGCCGAACACGGCCATCGGCTGCTGGGTGGCTTTGTGGGCAGCATGATGCTGATCATGTATGCATGGACTCGACGCAAGGAAACGCGCACTTGGGTCAAAAAACTGACGGTGTTTGCCTTGATGCTAGTCATCATCCAAGGCTTGTTGGGTGGCATTCGCGTGCTAGCTGTGGATGTTAATTTCGCCATCCCACATGCCATGCTGGCGCAAATTTTCCTCTGCACTTTGGCCACCATCACACTGGCCCACTCGCAACTCTGGGCGCGTAGCGGCCGAACTTCTTTAGAAGCCACCAACGGAGCCAAAATTAAGCGTCTTCAGCAACTTAGCGCGTTGATCGTACTGACCACTCTGCTGCAACTGGCGGTTGCAGCCATCATGCGCCATCATGGTGCGGGGCTAGCTATTCAAAGTTTCCCACAGTCCACTGCCAGCGGGCTGTGGCTACCAGCAACATGGCCATTTGCGATCAGTATTCATTTTACGCACCGCGTACTCGCCCTACTACTGACGATTTTAGTGGGCCTCTACTGCTGGCACTTATGGCGCCTCTCCCAGCAGGCCAAACAGGCACTGTGGCGCACATTCGCCTATATTCTGAGTAGCCTGATTACGGTGCAAATTTTACTAGGAGCCAGCGTCATTTGGACCTTAAAGCGCTTCCCCCTAGTCACGACTATGCATGTGATCGTGGGCGCCCTATTCCTGACTTGCCTTTGGTTGAGTCTTGTCTTGCTTCGCAAAGCGCATCCATCTAATCCGATGCACACATAAATTTCTAGAGGCACTGATCTTAACTAAGATGTATAGCAAAACCGAGGCGGAACCGACCGCGACCACAAGCCCCGTGGGTAGCGTTAAAAGCGCTTCCAAGCACTACATTGCGCTGACAAAGCCAGGGCTCAGCTCCATGACGGTGGCCACGGCTATGTTTGGTTACTTCGTTAGCAATGGTCCACACAGTATGGGCACCCTCGTTCCAGTTTTACTGGGCACTGGCTTAGCTGCGGGCGGAGCGGCGGCGCTCAACCAAGTTATGGAATCCGCCGAAGACGGCCTGATGGAACGCACTGCAGACCGTCCCATACCCAGCGGTAAGTTACAGCGTCTACCGGCGCTCATATTCGGCGCAGCGCTTGCGCTTGGCGGCTTGGCCCTGCTCTACTTTTTAGTCGGTAAAGCTCCATTTGGCTACACCCTCGCAACGCTGATCATCTACCTAGCCATCTATACGCCTCTCAAAAAGGTGCACTGGATTTCTACCTATGTAGGCGCGCTACCGGGTGCGATCCCCCCCTTAATCGGGGCTTCCGCCGTGCAAAATCCCGTGGGCCTATCGGGATGGCTCTTGTTTGCCGTCTTATTTGCCTGGCAGATCCCTCATTTTATGGCAATCTCTTGGTTGTACAAACAAGACTACATTCGCGGAAACTTCGCCATGCTCTCGCGCGATGATGCCAGTGGCAAAGCAGTCAGTCTGCATGCCGTCCTCTTTGCGGGCATCCTGCTACTCATCTGCCTCATCCCGATATTTTTGGGGCAAGCTCACTGGATTTACGCCACACTCGCGCCGCTACTTGCAGGATGGCTGCTCTATGGCAGCCTCCTTTTTTACAAAAACCCCACCCACACCCCTCAAGTCAGACGACTTTTTTTCTCCACCTTGCTATTTTTACCATTTTATATGTTTGTATTTTTGCTTGGGATCATAAGCTAAGTACTCACATGGCCCGCAGACCAACCTAGATTCTTCCTATGCGCACACTCCGTTCAACCATCAGCACACTCAAAAAATTTATGTGGCTCCCCGTGGTACTGGCATTCACAGGATGCAGCACCACGCTTAAGCAGTCGGCCCTAGACCCCAAAGGACCTGTATCACAAATGCAATATGATGTGATGATGCTGACGCTCTATGTTGTCACAGGACTCTTCATCGTGGTCGGGGGCGCAATGGCCTACACCGTTTGGCGCTACCGCCTCAAAAAGGGAGAAGATCCGAATGCCATCCCGGATCAATCTCACGGCAATCCGCTCATCGAGGTGGGTTTGATTGTGTTATCTGCATCCATGCTGGTCATCATCGGCATTCCGACCCTCAAAGGCATTGCCTACATGAAAAACGATCCTGTCGAAGAGTACGAGGGTGAAGCGATCGAAATCATTGTGACTGGCTATCAGTGGTGGTGGAATTTCGAATATCCCGAACTGGGGATCAAAACCTCAAATGAGTTCAGTATCCCCACCGGTCGTCCGGTAAAGCTGGTACTGAAAGCTGCGGACGTCATCCACAGTTTTTGGGTGCCCAAACTAGCTGGAAAGACGGACTTAATCCCGGGGCAAATCAACCGCATGTGGATTGAAGCCGACGAACCGGGCATGTATTGGGGCCAATGCGCTGAGTTCTGCGGGGACTCGCACGCCTACATGCTATTCCGCACCATTGCGCTCGAACCAGCGGAATTCGATGCCTGGGTGGAACACCAAAAATCAGCTCCGGTTGAGCCGGAGAGCACCCTCGCCCACAGTGGAAAAGCGCTCTTTACGGAAAAAGGCTGTATTGGCTGCCACATGGTGGGTAAAGTCGGTGGACTGGCGGGGCCGGACTTAACCCACTTCGGTTCGCGGGCAACACTAGCCGCTGGCTGGAAAGCCAATACGCTCGAAAATCTTAAAGAGTGGATCCAGTACCCTGAAAAAGTGAAGCCCGGCAATCTCATGTACTTGGGCGTCGGCACCATGGCGGGCATCAAACAGATCCGCGAAGAGAAGGGTCTTTCCGACGGAGAAGTCGCCGCGCTAGCGGATTACCTGCATACTTTACAATAACCGCAAGAGTTCATAATGTCCCACTTAGATACACACGCTCACAAGAAAACCAGCTTCTGGCGACCTCAGGATGGCTGCCATCCCTGGATTGATTTCATGACCTCGGTCGATCACAAAAAGATCGGGATTGGCTACGCGGTTGGCGCCCTCTTCTTTTTATTACTGGGGGGAGCTGAGGCGCTCATCATTCGCCTACAACTGATGTCGCCGGAAAATGCCTTCATTGCCGCGCGCACCTACAATCAAATGTTTACCATGCACGGCACCACCATGGTCTTTTTGGCCATTATGCCGCTGAGTGCTGCCTTTTTCAACTATTTGTTGCCGCTCCAAATCGGGGCTCGCGATGTGGCATTCCCCCGCATGAATGCGCTCAGCCTATGGACCTTTTTCTTTGGCGGCATTTTGTTGAACATGACTTGGTTCTTTTCGGATGGGGCGCCTGCAATTGGCTGGTTTGCCTATGCACCCCTCAGTGGTCCCAAATACAGCCCCGGCATGGGTGCGAACTTTTGGATCCTCGCCCTCCAAGTGCTGGGGATTGCCTCAATGGTCGGCTCCTTTAACTTCATCACCACCGTCATCAACATGCGAGCGCCGGGGATGAAGCTGATGCGGATGCCCATTTTTGCTTGGATGACCTTTGTCACCGCATTTCTGATCATTCTCTCCTTCCCTGCGATCACCGTTGCCCTCTTTCAGTTGATGTTTGATCGCCAGTTTGGGACCCACTTTTTCAATGCGGAAATGGGGGGGAAGCCGATCCTATGGCAGCACTTGTTTTGGGTCTTCGGACACCCTGAAGTGTACATCTTGATTCTGCCAGCGATGGGGATCGTCTCCGAAATTTTGCCGACCTTCTCACGACGTCCACTGTTTGGCTATCCTATGATGGTCTTTTCAGGGGCCGTGATTGGTTTCCTCGGCTTCACCGTTTGGAGCCACCACATGTTTACCACTGGCATGGGCATTGTCGCGACCTCCGCCTTCTCCATTATGACCATGCTGATCTCGATCCCAACCGGGGTAAAGATCTTCAATTGGATTGGGACCATGTGGAAGGGCAAACTGCGCTTCCCGCTACCCATGCTCTTTGCGCTCGGCTTCCTCTGGCTCTTTATGATGGGCGGCTTCACCGGCGTCATGCACTCCTCGGTTCCAGGTGATGCCCAACAGCAGGACAGTTACTTTGTGATCGCGCACTTCCACTACGTTCTGATTGGCGGTGCCCTCTTTTCGCTACTGGGCGGCATCGCTTTCTGGTTTCCCAAGGTCACTGGACGGATGCTCAACGAACGCTACGGAAAAATTCTTTTTTGGATCATGTTCACTGGTTTCAATTTGTTCGCCTTTCCGCTACACTTCCTCGGCTTGAGCGGAATGCCTCGCCGGACTCACACTTATAAAAGCGAGATGGGTTGGGATCTATGGAACTACTGGTCCACCATTGGAGCCTTGATCCTGGGCGTCTCGATCCTGCTATTCGTTATCCACGTCATTCGCTCCGCAACTCGTGGCGCTCCGGCTAAAGCCGATCCCTGGGATGCCCGGACCCTCGAATGGGGCTTACCCTCCCCCACACCGGTCTACAATTTCGCGAAAACACCGATCGTGCATGCACGGGATCAATTTTGGGCCAACAAATATGGCAGTGATGCCGAAAAGGCTGGCGTTGCCAACGAAGGCCCCGGGGGTATTCACATGCCTGATCGCTCTTGGATGCCCTTCTTCACCGCATTCGGTATCTTCGTACTGGCCGCGGGTATGGTTTTCTTAAACACCGAAATGACGCTCTTTGGTTGGGTCTTCGAACACCGCTTCCAAATCCCAATCGTGGGCGCTTTGATCACCTTCGCAGCCATTTTGGGATGGGCACTTGAGGGCCCCGGCGGTTACCACCTCCATCCAGAAGAATCTCAACCGGAAAACGAATCATGAGTACCAGCAATCAAACAAGCGATCTGTTTGACCCGCACGCCACGCGTACCGGGATCTCAAACAAAAAACTCACGATGTGGCTATTCTTAGCCTCAGACTGCATGTTTTTTGGCACGCTCATCTCCACCCACTTGATCTACCGTCGCTTGGCGCCTGACGTCGTCGACCCCAGTCAAGTGTTTGACGTGCCACTAACTTGTTTCGCAACTGTCATCTTGCTGCTGAGTTCCTACATGATGGCGCTCACAACTTCGGCTGCCAAGGAAGGCAAGTTTGCGAAGTTTCGTTGGAGCCTGATTGGCGTCATGGTCCTCGGACTGGTTTTCCTAGGCGCGCTGGGATATGAGTACTACCACCTTTTGCATGAGTTCGAACTCGGTCTCAGCAGTAATATTTTTGCCTCCACCTTCTATATTTTGACGGGTACGCACGGCATTCACGTGGCGGTTGGACTGCTGTGGTTGATTTGCTGGTTCTTCTACTCATTCAAGAAGAATTTAAACCTGCAAGGCGCGGCTGAGGATGTCGAATCACTGTCACTCTACTGGCACTTCGTGGAGCTGGTGTGGGTCGTGATATTCACCCTAATCTATCTCATCGAATTTATTTAAACATCATGTCTGAGCACGACACCCTTATTGGCAAACCCCAAAGCTCGGCGCTACGCCGTACCAGCATTTACCTCAATGTTGCGATAGTACTCTGCCTGATCCTGCTGGCAGAAATGATACTGGTCCAAATTCCCATCGCCACCAGTTTGGTCTTTTCCATCCTAGTCGGGCTACTGATTATCAAATTCACCGCGCTCTTGGTGTGGTTTATGGATCTGCACGCTGAGAAGAAACTGCTGTCTTGGATTTTCGTCTTGGGCTTCATCGTCGCCCTCGGCACCATGACGGCGATCATGGCCATCCTACTGCTGGCTCCTGAATCCTCGCTGCCGCTATTTGAATCCGAGTGATTACTTTCTGGCATTGGCACACGGAACCACTCTTATTGGGTGGGATTTTGCTGTTTGCCTGGATCTATGCCACCTGCGTCTATGTCTTTAGACCCCGCATTGCCAGCGATGCTGAACAAAAAATCGGCCACACCCTGTGGTTTTACGCTGGGCTGCTGACCTTCTACATTGCGGTGGGCTCGCCCATCGATGCCATTGGGGAAAACTACCTGTTTTGGGTGCACATGTTTCAGCACATCCTGCTGATGTATGTCTGCCCCCCCATGCTGATCATGGGCATTCCCGCATGGCTGATTGACAACAGCTTTGGGCGTTACCGTTTCAGTGCTTGGTGCTTTCGCTGGTTTGTGCACCCAGTCGTTTCCGGGGCTGGCTTCACCATTATTTTTTCGGCTTGGCATGTCCCCGACCTCTATGAATTGGCCTTACAAGACAAGGGCGTGCACATCATTGAACACTTAAGCGTCTTCCTCCCCAGTCTGGGCGTTTGGTGGTGCTTCATGAGTCCCTCCAAAAAATTCCCCCAACTGGCAGGTGGTCTGCAAATGCTGTTTATCTTTGCCCTCATGATCGGGCAACTGCCGGTATTCGCATTTTTAGTCTTCGCCAATCAAGTGTACTATCCCACCTACTTTTACGCTCCCCGCATCATGGCCCTGACGGCAATGGAAGACCAAGTGATGGGGGGCGTGGTCATGAAGCTCGCCAACCTGATCGTATCGGTGGTCATTTTTGGCAAAGGCTTCTACCATTTGGCGCGCGATTCCGAGGCGATCGACAATCCCGCCTAAGCGCCATGCTTGTGATCCCATAGAGCCCCCAAATCCCGGTGGATACTCGTCGAAAAAACGCTCTGCGCTACGCACTCAACAACCGCTGTCCCCGCTGCGGTCAGGCTCCCATCATCCCCTCCCTTTTTCGGATTCATAGCAAGTGCGCGCACTGTCATTTTGAATATGATCGAGGAGATGGCTTTTTCACCGGAGCGCTCCCGATCAACTATTCACTCGTCTGCGTACTGTGGATTGTGCCGCTGATGGCCTTGTGGTTTTGCGATTTGATACCGAATTGGGCATGCCTGGGCCTGTGCGGACTGGGTGCCCTGATCGGCCCCATCCTGCTCTACCGCTACTCCCAATGCATTTGGCTCGCCCTCTACTACAGCCTAGTGGTGGATGAGCTGCAGTCACAGCCGGAAAGCACTACGCCGTCAGCGCATCCTGTAAGTTCAAACGCCGCAGCAAGTGCAGAAAATGCCGCGGATACGGCGCCTCAATCGTTCTTCCATCCGCCAAGCAAACCCGCTGCAGATGAATCGGTAGGGCGATATCCGCCGCCTCCTGGGTGAGTTCCGAGCGCTTGCGTCCACTGGCGCGCGTTATCGGCGCAGGGAGCGCCTCGGCCCCGTAGAGCGCATCGCCAATGACGGGGATACCGTGCGTGGCGGCGTGCGCCCGCACTTGGTGTGGACGAAAAAATGCGGTTTTCGCCTGCCATAGGCGGTACGGACCAATGTCACTCGAAAGAGGCTGAAAATGGGTCAGCGCCTTTTTCCCTTTGGCAGTGGAGGGAATCATTTTGGGCTTGGTATTGTGCACCAGCAAGGGCGCCTCCGCGCTAAAGGGCTCCGCCAATGCGGAAGCGTCTACTTTCGCGATAAAGGTGAAGTGAAACTGCAGATCACCTGAACCGAAGGCATTGCGCAGCTCAGTCAAGCGCGTTCGATTTTCGGCAAACAACGCGACACCGCTAATGCTAGGATCTAAATAATAAATAGATCCAAAAAGATCCGCATTACGCCGCAGCAGTTCTGGCTTGCCGGCCTGCAACTGACGATTCAGCGCCGCATCCATATTGGGCAAGTGGCGATCCCAAGGAAAATCTCGCAGCGCAATATTGGCAGGCTTATTGAGCGCAAACCAAGCTTGCTCCGGGTCTTGCGCCAAGATGGGCATACGCCACGGCGCCTCCCCCAATAAGGGCGGAGGAAAGCCAATAGCAGATTCAGATTTTTGTCGGCTCATAATGTGGCGCTTTGTTGTGTGCCCTAGGCGTTATCACTTCTAACGGATTTCATTCATTGTTTTTGGGCCCTCGTATAGTATACCCGACACCTGCACCCCGTAAGGGCAATAAAAATGACATTCCATATACAATTATGGACAATTCGTTTTCTTTTCTTGCAAGCTCATCGACGAGCTCAGTTCTATTGCTTTGCACTATATTATACTCATCCCTTATTTGCTAAATGGCAACAAGCAGCGAAAATCTG
>CAWVTP010000058.1:0-13097 GCA_963933035.1 uncultured Puniceicoccaceae bacterium
CGCACAGCAAGCGGCAAGTCTTTCAGACCGAAACACTTTTGGTTCTGAGCTGCGTTGATCTGCGCATGAAGGGCTTCCAGCCCTCCTGTGTACAGAATCGCCTTGCTTAAAATCAAAATTGTATTCGTCTCGGTCTTGGTAGGTTTTCAGAGGTGCCCCTATGTAATCTTGTTCTAGGCTTAGCTTAGATTTTGCTTGGCAGCACCCAGTCGCTTGTGCATCGCTATGCGCATTTGCCACCAATTATAAAGCTACATTATGGATGTACAGGATTCAGACGCTTGGAAGATCGCCGCTTTTTACCACTTCACGGATGTTACGGATCGTGATGAACTTGCGCTAAAACTGGTCGATCTAGGGCTTCGGTCAGAGCTACGCGGTACGATTATACTTGCGAATGAGGGGATTAACTCGACATGTGCCGGCTCGCACGCCGCGATTGATACGCTTATCGATTTTTTTAAGTCGGACGCCCGTTTTGCCGCTATGGAGGTAAAGTACTCTTTTGCGGATTTTTGTCCGTTTCCAAAGTTTAAAGTCAAGAAAAAGCCAGAAATTGTGACTTTTCGCCAATCAGATGCGGACCCACGTTGCTCCGTTGGTACGTATCTCGAACCCGCAGAATGGAACGATTTGATTCAAGATCCTGAAGTGATTACGATTGATACGCGCAACGACTATGAGGTCAAGGTGGGGCGCTTCAAGGGAGCGATGAATCCCAAAACAGACGACTTCACTGCTTTTGCCGAGTTTGTCGACCAGCATTTGAGTGCGCAAAAAGACAAAAAAATTGCGATGTATTGTACGGGTGGTATTCGTTGCGAACGCTCGACTGCCTACTTAAAACAAAAAGGATTTGAGCATGTTTATCATCTTAAGGGCGGAATCTTGCGCTATTTAGAGCAGATGCCAGAAGCGGAAAGCCTCTGGGAGGGAGATTGTTTTGTTTTTGATTATCGAGTTGCCTTGGATCATCAGTTAAAGCCTGCTAAGTGGAAGATTGATCCTGCCACAAGTCATCCGGTCGAGATGGAAGCCTCAGAAGTCGAAAAAATTCACGAACGGCGTAAGTCGGGCGCCATTTTTAAGAAGCCCTACGCAGGCTAGTTTTGATATATTACTGGTTCGATAACTATTGGAAACCCATCAAAGCATTTTACTCAAACTTTTCCAGCCTATCAACTGCCGGGTTTGATCGCAGGTAGGTTGGCCAACTCATCGGGTAGTTGATCCGGTTGGTAGGTTGGGAAGTTGAGTTCCGCTAAACTATGATGGGGAACCTCAAATTTGGCCTGGTTTTGACTGCGGTCGACTAAGACACCAATGCCCACAGGGTGGGCTCCAGCTTCTTTACAAATTTTAAGCGCCTCAATAACACGGCCACCCCTGGTGATGACGTCCTCAATAATTAAGATCTTTTCATCTTTGGGGAATTTGAAGTTGCGACGCAACTGTAAGTCGTTGCCGACTTTTTCTAGGAAAACATAACGTAAGCCCATTTGACGAGCGACTTCTTGTGCGATCACCAAGCCTCCCATCGCGGGGCCAACGATCGTCGTGGCTTGATAGTGGCTCAATTGAGGAATCAATAATTCGGCGAGTCGGCTCACTTTATCCATGTGCTGGCACACTTGTGCACATTGAAAGAAATGTGCACTGTGCAGACCTGAACGAAGTTTAAAGTGCCCCGTTAAAAGAGCTCCACTGCTACGAAAAATTTCAATGACTTCTTGTTGATTTTGAGACGACATCCGATGGCTAGGTTTTATATTAATTTGAATTTCCCGTCGCTGCGCAAGATTGAGTCGTTGGCACCAGGGGAAATCAAGTACATGTTTGCATGAAAAAGCCGGAAGTTTTATAAACTTCCGGCTTTAAAATAAGCATTTAAAGATTAAACAGAGCCAAATATGCTTTTGCCGGTTGAGCAGAGATCTTCACATGCTTGCACTAGGCGCGCTGCCATGTTGGATTCCGCCTTTTTCAAGTAGCTTCTGGGATCGTAGGTCTTTTTGTTGCCCACCTCACCATCAATTTTGAGCACGCCTTCAATATTCTCGCAAACATGATTTACGATTGGGCGTGTAAAGGCATACTGTGTGTCCGTATCGATATTCATTTTAATCACACCGTACTCAAGGGTTTCTCGAATGTCGCTGAGATCGGAACCGGATCCACCGTGAAATACTAGATCCATGAATGCTGACTCACCATATTTCTCAGTTACCGCCTGTTGGCCGTCTCTCAAAATGGTGGGTTTAAGTTGGACGGCTCCTGGCTTGTAGGCGCCATGAACGTTGCCAAATGTGGCGGCGAAAATGAAGCGCCCAATCGGATTGAGCGCCTCGTAGACCTGCACCATATCCTCTGGAGTGGTATAAAGTTTTTCTGCAGGCAAGCCTGATGTGTCGTGACCATCTTCTTCTCCCCCGACGCAACCGGCCTCAACTTCGAGAATGATATCCAACTCAACACATGTCTTTAACAAATCTTTGGAGAGTGCTAAATTCTGATCTAGGTCGACTACGGAGCCGTCAAACATGTGAGATTGGAAAAGCGGCCCTTTGCCTTCGGCAATTCGCTGTCTGGAAGCTTCCAGTAGCGGTTTCAGAAATCCATCTACTTTTTCTGGGTGGCAGTGATCCGTATGGAGAGCTACCAGAATGTCATATTTTTCTGCTAGCAAATGGGTGGCTTCCGCCAGGACGATTGCACCAAAGGCCGCGTCTTTGACATTCAGACCCGCAGCAAATTGACCGCCCCCGGTCGATACTTGAATGATACCATCAGATTTGGCGTCTGCAAAGGCCTTGAGTGCTGCGTTAATGGTCGTTATCGAGGTCACGTTAACCGCTGGGTAAGCGTAGTTACCTTTTTGAGCCGCATCGATCATTGCGGCGTATTGAGTGGGTGTTGCAACTGGCATAATACTGTGTGATTAAACTTAGTGCGATATCGTTTGATCCGCAGTGGTGTGAACACACACAGTCCACGAAAGTCAGCTTAGTATGCAATGATTATTTTAAAAAAATCCACACCGGCAGCTCGATCAATCTGCTATGAGCTAAGACTTCTAATTAGCTGTGATGCTGGCTAGGCTCAAATTCAATCCTTGAGCTAGAAGTGATGACTTGGCGCGTGCAGGAAAGTTTTCAGAGGAGCTTATTAATGAAATTCTTAGAGCTGCCCAAGAAACTCTTTGCAGCGATTAAGTGTTTCCAATTTGGGCGTACTGCTCTAATTTGGCATTACTCAGAGCGTCTTTAATGACCTCGAATTTGTCGGCTAAATTTTCATAGACTTCGGTAAGCGCAAATTCTTGTGAGAGGCCGTGATCGGAAGCAGCACGATAGGCAATACGGGCAAATGCACTGTAATATGCCATTGGAACGTTTTTTTGTGCCTCAATTTCACGAAAGTAGCCTTCAAAAAAGGCCATCAAAAATAGGTAATAATTGCCAGACATTGCGAGTAATTCGAACTTTTCATATCCTTTCACAAAGTTAAGTTCCCGTAGAATTTCCATGGTTTCTATAAACGGACTTTGGTCACGACCACTCTGCGGGAGCAGACCGCTTTCGCGATAGTTACACCAAATATTACTTAAATAGATGGCAGTCTTTTGGCTTTCGATCCCCGATGCTATCAGCTGTTTTCGCACAATGGTGTAGCAGTAGAGGGCATCGTCTAAGTTTGCGCTGTCTAGCGCCACATGTGCTTGCCAATCGGTACGATCGAGCAAATTTAAGCACTCCTCTGGGTCTTGCAGTAAACGCAGTAAGGCATTGCGATCGGCGGCTGTTTTGGAAAATTTTTGGGCGAGCCGCCGTAGGCTTTTATCTTCAAATTCGGGCAGACAGCAATTAAGTGGGATATTTTGATTCATACCATTTGTAAGCAGATTGAATGCCACCTATTGCTGGTGCGGCTACAGACTATTCGAGGCGTTCTCTGAGCATCGCAAAACTGATTGCCTTGTGGTCAATGTTGCGGCGAAATTACCGACGATAGGCCGCAAACTATGCTTGGATTTTTTCCGAAGCATGGCATGCAGACCTGTTGCTGGTCCAGTAGTCACTGAGCAATCCTTTAGCTGCAGACGCTGTACTTAGATTATGGGGTTTTGATCCAGTATGCCATAGGGATCTAAATGGAATAAAAAACCGGCTCGACAAAGTCCTCGTATTTGCGAAGCCTGCTGCCGAAAAGGAATCCCGATAAGACCATGCAAGCAGAACTTTCAGTGATTATATCCGAGGTGAAGAGCGCCTCCGCATCCATTAGCGCGCGCGCCGATTTTGAGGCTTTCAAGGCTTCCATACTGGGCCCAAAGGGGCGGTTGACGGCTGTCATGAAAATGATGGGCCAGATTCCTAAGGAGGATAAACCTGCCATGGGTCAGCTCATAAATCAGGCTAAAAATGCTGTTCAAGCAGAGTTTGAACAAGTGTTGGCGCGGATTGAAAAGACGGAGTTAGCGGCCAAGTTAGGTCCTAACATTGATCCCAGTTTGCCGAGCCCTGATGCGAAAGTGGGTAGCCGCCATCCCATTTCACAGGTGCGCGCTGAAATTGTACAACTATTTCAGCGCATTGGTTTTTCAGTGGCAGAGGCGACTGAGTTAGAAACGGAGCATTTTTGTTTTGATGCGCTTAATATGCCGGCCGACCATCCGGCGCGTGACATGCAAGATTCTTACTATCTGCCACAGGATTTGAAGGTGGGCAACGTGAAGCAACATGCAGAGGAAAGCTATTTACTGCGGACGCATACTTCGACGGTACAAATTCGCACTTTGTTGCAAGATAAGCCTCCGATCCGTATTATTGCCCCTGGGCGCTGTTTCAGGCGCGATACGCCCGATGCTACGCATAGTGCGAACTTTCATCAAATCGAAGGCCTGTATGTCGACCAATCTGTCAGCTTATTAGATCTAAAAGCGACTCTAGATTATTTTGTGAAGACACTTTTTGGCTCGAAAGCCAAAACGCGCTTACGCCCAAGTTTTTTTCCTTTTACCGAGCCTAGCTACGAGATGGATTTTTATTCGCCAGATTTAGGTAAACTCAGTCATCAGTGGATCGAAATCATGGGATGCGGGATGGTTGATCCAGAGGTTTTTCGTGCTGTGGATATGGATCCAGATCAGTATAATGGGTTTGCTTTCGGCATGGGGATTGAACGGATTGCGATGATCTTGCAGGGGGTAGATGATATTCGCTATTACTATCAAAACGACCGCCGTTTTTTGCAGCAGTTTGCCACGCAGGGCTAGGTTCGAGTACTTGCAGTCGCAATTAGAAGGTTAAATTTATGAAGATTTCTTACAAATGGTTACAAAATTATCTCGATCTCTCAACGACTTCCGTGGAAGCGATCGCTGAGATGCTCCCGCTATTGGGATTTGATGTGGAGTCGATTGAACGCATCGGACCACCGGAAATGGAGCATGTCGTAGTCGGGGAAGTCGTCGAGTATACGCAGCATCCCAATGCGGATCGTCTGCGCTGCTGTAAAGTTAGGACGGGTTTCGAGACCCCGTTGCATTCGATCGTCTGTGGTGCTAAAAATTTTGAAGCTGGCGACAAAGTGATGGTGGCCTTACCGGGGGCTGTTTTGCCTGGAGATTTTAAAATTAAAAAATCGAAATTACGCGGCGAGCCCTCCGAAGGCATGCTGTGCTCGGCCAAGGAACTGCAATTGGGACAAGACCATGCTGGCATTTTGATTGTGGATGCGGAGCAAGCATTGGGACGTCCACTTAATCAAGTCTTTACCGACTGTGATACCGTACTCAATCTAGAGGTGACGCCCAATCGAGTCGATGTACTGAGCCATATTGGAACCGCGCGCGAGTTGGCCGCAGCTCTTGGCTGTGGAGTGCGCTATCCTCAAATTCACTCTAGTCGGGTGAATGCCGCAGCGGGGCAGCCATTGCTGCGCGAGATTTCGGTCAAAGCTGGGGAGGCGTGCCCTCATTATACCGCCCAGTGCATTCGGGGGGTCGCGGTCAAAGCTAGTCCCAAATGGTTGAAGGCGGCCATCGAGTCCATTGGATTACGCTCTATCAATAATGTGGTCGATGTGACCAATTATGTGCTCCACGAAACGGGACAACCGCTGCATGCATTTGATGCGGCAAAAATTAATGGTGGACAGCTACAGGTTCGTTTTGCGCAGTCTGCTGAGGATATCACCACTTTGGATGAAAAGGAGCGCAGCTTGAGTGAGAGCATGTTGGTGATTGCTGATGCACACAATGCGCTTGCCATCGCAGGTGTGATGGGTTCGCAACAGGCTGAGGTGGATGCAGCGACGACCGATATTGTGCTGGAGTCTGCTTATTTTGAGCCCAGTCAAGTACGGGCAACGGCTCGAAGATTAGCTTTGAGTACAGATAGCTCTTATCGTTTTGAACGAGGCGTCGATCCTCAGGGAATTGAGTATGCGCGTCAGCGGGCAGCGGATTTGATTCTTGAAGTTGCTGGTGGTCGCTTGGATGGCGATTGCATCGAAGTGGGCGCGGCGCCCGCTACCCTTGACGAGGTTGAGCTACGCCCCGATCGAGTCCGTCAATTGCTGGGTTTTGAGCTGAGCGATGTAGCCATGCAGCAAGCACTCGAAGCCATCGAGTTGACGGTTTCGGTGCATACCAGCGCAGCGGGAGCGGACCGTTGGATCGTTGGCATTCCCTCATTTCGCGGTGATTTGCAGCGCGAAGTCGACTTAGTGGAAGAAATCGTCCGCATTTACGGTACCGATCAGATTCCTACCAGTGCAGTTGAAGCGCGTGGCATCTCTCACGCGGACCATCGGGTGCATACATTTAAACAACAAGTTGCGCAGGATCTTTGTGGGCAAAATTTTGATGAGGCCCTGCTGTACTCTTTGCGCGCTCCTGAAGAGGTTGCCACATTATTTGGTGCCGAAGCGCATCAACTGTTGACCTTAGCCAACCCATTGCAGAGCGACCAAAGCCATTTACGGCCCTCATTGATCCCGGGCTTGCTGGATGTCTTGCAACTCAACCAAGCACGCGGAACGGAAGCGACTCGATTTTTTGAGCGTGGGCAGGTCTTTCGGGTCGCGAATGGCCAGGTAAGTGAACTGGTTTCTGTTGCCTTCGTGCTGCTTGCTGATCCTGTTCGACGCGAGTGGCGGGAGCGTGAAAGTGATGATTTTTACCGCGCCCGCAGTTTGTGCGAAGGCATTTTGTCGCGAGCGGGGATCACAACTAATAAGCTCAACTTTGAACCGATCGATCAGTGTGAACTCTGGCAGCCCGGACAGGCTGCTGAAGCAGGGGATTGGAGCAAAATGGGCTACAGCTGTACTGCGGGTCTGTTAAAGCTCGATACGATTAAGGCGCGCTGGGGATTAGAGCATCGCGTGATTGCAGGTTCGGTGTTGATGACGCCGGAAATTTTTAAGCGCAAAATGAACCGCCCGCGTTATCAAAGTCTCAGCAACCAGCCAGCGTCCGTCAAAGATTTGGCGCTTATGGTTGATGAATCTACCCTAGCGGTTCAGGTGGAACGAGCTGTAGCGAAGTTTGCTAAAAAGGTCTGCCAGGGCTTTGTGTGTGAACAAGTGCGTATTTTTGATGTTTACGAGGGTGCGGGGTTACCGGATGGCCAGAAGAGTCTTGCTCTGAGTTTACGTTTTCGCGCGCAGGAGCGTACTTTGAAGGAGCAGGAGGTGAACCGCGCTTTTGATCAGATTCAAAAAATGATTGCCGAGAAAACGTCCTACGTCGTCCGAAAATAGTCCATTTGGCGCCAGGATTCGTTCTGCATCGCCTGAATCCTGGGGTGAATTCCGCATACCTGAGGCATTCTCGCGCAGTCAACTCATATGGAAGACTGCATTGCTGATTGATTTCTCGCTTGTATTCTGCTTAGACTTCGCCAACTTGACTCAATTTTATATATTTTAGTATGAGCACATTGTTTATTAGTCTTTTGACGCTGGTTTTGATCCTTGTTTCGGCCTTCATTGTTTTGATTATTCTTATGCAGCGTACCAGTCAAAGCGGCGGAATGGGTGCTTCCTTAGGGGGCGGTGCCGCCGAATCTGCTTTTGGTTCCGATACAAATAATGTGCTAACTCGTGGGACGATTTATGGCATTGTCGTATTCTTTTCAGTGGCGATGGCTCTGTATTTAATGTATCAAGCGCAAGCGGCTAACAATTCTGAGCAATTAGTGGCTCCAGCAGTTAGTGAGTTACAGTTGGAGACCATTGCTCCAGCAGATGTTGTGGATCCTGCGGCGTCCGATGCTATTGCAGTTGAGACAACTCAGCCAGCTGAGCCACTGACACCCAAGGCAAGTAACTAAGTATTTCAGACAGCGATGCCTGAATACGCTGCTTGGAGGTCTTCGGCTCGCTATTGCTGCTACTTTTTGGGGCTAGTATTTTGTGGTCTACACTTGCTGGCACTGCCTAAAAATCGTCAACCAGTCCCCGAGCTGTCGCAGGCGGCTGCCTTTGATTTGTTGCATCAACTACGCTCGCTACGGCTGGCTAGTGATGTGTATGTAGAATTTGAGCTCGAAAGTTTGCCCCGAAATGCGGCAACCTCGCGCACTCGCGGACGGCTCGCTTGGTCTTGGAACGAGCGTGGATTGATTCAGCGCTTGGTACTACTACCAGCTGCAGATACAGCGTCCCATTCGACTACCCGCGAGTGGATTTTGCACGGTGGGCCCCAGTCGCGGGCCTGGATGCGCACCGGATCGCAAGCATTTGAGCCTATCTATGGATTAGCCCTTTTGCAGCCATTGATCCAAGATGGGCTGTTTTCTGTTTTTGATTTCTTGATGCCTTATATCCACTGGCAAAGCTTTCGTTACGAAGCAGCGGGGCGTTTAAAAAGTCGTGATGTGCACTCCATTAGTTTGTTGGCACCGAAATCGGATCCCTTTGACGGAATGGTGCCTCGTGTGCGCCTAGCTCTGGATGCTCGCTACGCGGTGCCGCTATCTATAAAACGTTACGACCATCAAGGGCGATTGCAGTGGGAACAAAAGATTGAAAGTATACAAAAGATAGACGGGCAGTACGTGCCCAAGCAATATTTAATCAAATCTACTCGCACTGGCGATCGCGAGCGATTTGTGATGCGGGCCGTGAAATTACAGGCGCCTTTGGATCCCCAGTTATTTGACCCTGCCTTTTCCTCTTCCATGCCGCAATTGTAAACGCCCACGGGTGCCTGTGCCTGTATCGTGCATCGTGACAAGCGATTCATGTATCTAATGATTCGCATTTGCTGAGCTGGATGTTAAATTAATCCAAGCAAAAAACTTGCATGCGCTTGATTCACATGCAGCAATCTAGGTTTGGGTAACCGATTCTATTATTTTATTTTAAACGTAAATTCACATGTCAGATCCAACGAAACTTTCTATCTGGGCCAGCAATATTGCGCCTTCCCCAACACTCGCTGTAGATGCTAAGGCCAAAGAGCTGAAAGCGGCAGGCCTAGATGTGTGCGGATTTGGCGCCGGAGAACCTGATTTTGATACGCCTGATTTCATTAAGGAAGCCTGTATTGATGCACTGAATGCCGGAAAAACCAAATATGCACCGGCTGCGGGGATTCCTGCCTTGCGGGATGCGCTGGCGGAAAAATACCGTAACGACAATGGAATTGCGGGCGTGACGAGTCAACAAATCGTCGTCAGTCCGGGAGGGAAGTACTCCTGTATGTTGGCCATTCAGGCAGTTGTCAGCCCGGGAGACGAAGTCATTATTCCGGCTCCCTACTGGGTGAGCTATCCCGAGATGGTTAAGTTGGCAGGTGGGGTCCCGAAGGTGATCTTTGCCGGAATGGAAGCGGATTTTAAAATAAGCCCGGATCAATTAAGGGCAGCGATCAGTGACAAAACACGTTTAGTCATCCTAAACAGTCCGTCCAACCCTACAGGCGCCATATACAGCAGGGAAGAAATGACTGCCTTAGTGGAGATTGCCTTAGAGGCCGGCATTTACATCATGTCGGATGAAATCTACGAATACTTACTCTATGACGGTGTCCAACATGTGAGTCCGGCCTCATTTTCGAGTGAGGCAGCAGCATCCGTCATCACTGTGGCTGGGTTTAGTAAAACCTTTTCGATGACAGGCTGGCGCTTGGGCACGTTGATGGCGCCCGCACCGATTGCGAAAGCTGTGGCGAGTTTGCAGAGCCAAACGACTTCTAATGCAACGACCTTTGCTCAATTTGGGGCACTGGCAGCGATGCAGCAATGGGATGCCTCAATGGCTGCCGTCCAAACGATGTTGAAAAGTTTTGATCGCCGTCGTCTACGGCTCTTGGAGGGCTTGCAGTCGATTTCAGGGATTCAATGCGCCCGCGCTCAAGGCGCTTTTTACTTGTTTCCTAAGCTCGGCGACTTCGGCATGAGTTCGATGGATTTTTCTGCACAATTACTAGAAGAGGAGAAAGTCGCAGTGGTACCGGGCGAAGGCTTTGGAGCTCCCGGCTATATGCGACTAAGCTATGCAACTTCTGATGACGTGATCGAAAAAGGTCTCGAACGTTTGGCTCGTTTTTGCGCTAGCAAGTAATCCCATTTTTAAAGAATGACTATGACTATGAACGCATCATCAAAAATTATTTACACGATCACGGACGAAGCTCCCGCATTGGCGACCTATTCTTTTTTACCCATCGTAAGCGCCTATACCGCTGCTGCAGGTGTCTGCGTCGAGACACGTGACATCTCCTTGTCGGGTAGAATTTTAGCTAATTTTTCCGATCATTTAGCGCCCGAGCAAGTGATTGCAGATGATTTGGCGGAATTGGGGGCACTGGCCAAGTCAGCTGAGGCGAACATTATCAAACTACCCAATATTTCGGCCTCCGTGCCTCAACTTAAAGCAGCGATTTTGGAATTGCAGCAGCAGGGCTATCCACTACCTGAGTATCCAGAAAATCCTCAAGGTGATAATGAGCAGCAAATAAAAGCTCGTTACGACAAGATTAAAGGCAGCGCGGTCAACCCAGTCTTGAGAGAGGGGAACTCAGATCGTCGTTGTGCCCCTGCAGTTAAAAAGTATGCACAAACCCATCCGCATCGCATGGGGGTTTGGAGTCAGGATTCAAAATCAGTGGTTTCTAGCATGTCGGAGGGTGATTTTTTCGCCAACGAACAGTCCATTACAATTGCGGCGGATACGACGGCTTGTATCGAATTGCTGACTGAAGATGGGCGTCGCCAAACATTGAAGGCAGGCCTACAACTAGAAATCGGGGATGTGCTGGACGCAACTTTCATGAGTCAGCAGGCACTCCGTAGCTTCATTGCTGAACAGATTGCGGCGACAAAACAAAACGGAACTCTGTTCTCCTTGCACATGAAGGCCACCATGATGAAGGTCTCCGATCCGATTATTTTTGGGCAAGTAGTAGAAGTGTTCTTCCAATCGGTCTTTGAAAAATATGCTAGCGAGTTAAAAGAACTTGGCGTTGATGTGCGCAATGGTCTGGGAGATTTGCTTACAAAAATCGAACAGTTGGCACCAGCCACTCGGGATGCGATCCTGGCGGATATTGAGGCCGTCTATCAGCAAAATCCCGAGATCGCTATGGTGGATTCCGATCAAGGGATTACCAATTTACATGTTCCCAGTGATGTGATTATTGATGCTTCTATGCCAGCCGCGATTCGTAGTTCTGGACAGATGTGGAATCGGGCAGGGCAACTGCAAGACACCAACTTTGTGATACCCGACCGTTGTTATGCCGGGGTCTATGATGCCACGGTTCAATTTTGTAAGGCCGAGGGCGCTTTTGATCCCGCAACTATGGGCACCGTTCCAAATGTGGGCCTAATGGCTCAAAAAGCAGAGGAATATGGATCGCACGATAAAACCTTCCAAATTCCTAGCAAAGGGCGCATCCAGATTGTGGACGCAGCAGGCTCTATTCTACTGGAACACTCTGTGGATGCAGGGGACATTTGGCGGGCTTGCATTGTGAAGGATGCTCCCATTCGTGACTGGGTCCAATTAGCTGTCAAACGGGCACGTGCCACTGGCACACCTGCTATTTTTTGGTTAAACAAGGACCGCGCTCACGATCGTCAACTGATTGCCAAGGTCGAAACTTATTTGAACGAGCTCGATCTTGCAGGCCTGGATCTGCAAATTCTTGCGCCAGTTGAGGCCACTCGTTTGACGCTAAAACGTGCCAAGGCGGGTCAGGATACGATTTCCGTCACCGGCAATGTGTTGCGAGATTATCTAACCGATTTGTTCCCGATTCTAGAATTAGGCACGAGCGCTAAAATGCTGTCTATCGTGCCGTTAATGCAAGGTGGGGGGCTGTTTGAAACGGGTGCTGGGGGCTCTGCGCCAAAACATGTGCAGCAGCTACAGAAAGAGAATCACCTGCGCTGGGATTCGCTCGGCGAGTTTTTGGCTTTGGGTGTCTCGCTTGAACATTTAGCAGATGTCTTTGAAAATGATAAGGCAGCGGTGCTCGCATCTAGTCTGGATACCGCCACCACCCAGTTTTTGAATGAAAACAAATCGCCCTTGCGTCGAGTGGGGGAGTTGGATAATCGAGGTAGTCATTTCTATCTGGCGCTGTATTGGGCGCAAGCCTTGGCTGCTCAAAATAGTGATCTTGAGCTTAAATCTAAATTTCAGCAGCTTGCAGAATTTTTGAGTGCGCGTGAGGCCGAAATTATTCAGGAGCTAAATGCTGTACAAGGGGTATCGGTTGACTTGGGAGGTTACTATCGCTTCGACGACAAACTAGCAGAGTCTATTATGCGTCCCAGCAAGCTGTTTAATGATGCCTTAAAACAGTTGGACGAGCCAGTGCTCACCTAGGCTCATAGCGCTGCGCTCTTCGGAGCTATCGACTGTCGTTATCAGTTTAATTCAGCGAGCGTCCCGTTTTTCTTGGGGGCGCTCGCTTATTGTATTCATGGGTGGTTTCCTTTTGGTTTTATCTCACTGATAGCTTGGTCGCTATTGGGAGGGAAACCACCTTAGACTTTTAACAATTTAGGGGACGCTGCCTCAAAGGGGATGTCCCATCGCTTGTTAAAACTCCAAGGCGATTTCGTTTTGTGTTTTAG
>CAWVTP010000059.1:0-12760 GCA_963933035.1 uncultured Puniceicoccaceae bacterium
GCTCAAAATCAAAATTGCTTTCGTCTCGGTCATGGTAGATTTCCAGAGGTGCCCTTTAGACTGAGCAGATCGACGACAAGTATCTTTGCCATTCATTAGCGAGGGATTCTTTCTCATCTTTCAATGTTATGCCCGTTTCCCTTGCAGATAATAAGATCTGAACAACTCCCCATCCTCGCGAACATTCCGCGAAAGCTGCCAGTCCCGCTCCTATGGCTTTTTACTCCTCGAAGACTTAGCCGAACTACAAGATCATCCCGGCGGCAACCGTTTCGTTGCTCAATTCGTCGATCAAAATAAAGCTGCCGGTAATCCGATTCTTGCTATAGCTGTCGGCCATCAAGGGGGCAGAGGTGCGCAATGCAATGCGGCCGATGTCATTGTGGCTGAACACAAGATCGTCCTCAATTTTGTGCAGGGTGTTGATGTTCACTTTGTAGCGAACCTCCGCCACAATCGCTTTCGCTTCTCGCGTAGTATGCCGGATGACATACTTTCCCCGTCCCTGTAGTTTTTTGTCCGACGAGAACCAGCAAATCATGGCCTCAATGTCTTGACGAGCTTGCGGTGGATTATTGGGTTTGACCAACATATCCCCCCGCGAGAGGTCGATCTCATCGTTCAAAGTCATACTGACCGACATCGGTGCGAACGCCTCCTGCAATTCGCCATCCATGGTGTGAATAGACTTAATCGTCGTCTCAAATCCGGAGGGCAAGACTTGGACTTTATCGCCGGGCTTGAAGACTCCACCCGCAACGCGTCCTGCAAAGCCACGGTAGTCATGCCACTGATCCGAGTGCGGGCGCACCACCCATTGCACTGGAAAACGCGCATCGACGAGATTTTCATCCGCACCGATGTACACGGTCTCTAAATGGTACAGTAAATTCGGGCCTTGGTACCAGGGCATATTAGTGGATTTCTCCACCACATTGTCACCCAACAAGGCACTGACAGGGACAAATGTGACGTCGACGATGTGATCCAAGCGAGAGGCAAACTTTTTGAAATCGGCCACGATTTCATTGTAGATGGCCTCATCCCAATCGACTAAATCCATCTTGTTGACACAAACCACGATGTGCTGAATGCGCAATAAATTGGCAATGAATGCGTGTCGACAGGTCTGTTCAATCACCCCCTTGCGTGCATCGACCAGTAAAATGGCTAAATTGGCGGTCGAAGCACCCGTCACCATGTTGCGGGTGTATTGAATATGTCCCGGAGTATCCGCGATGATGAATTTCCGCTTGGGTGTCGCAAAGTAGCGGTAGGCAACATCAATGGTAATCCCCTGCTCGCGCTCAGAGCGCAAGCCATCCGTTAACAGCGCCAGATTGATGTGCTCATCGCCACGTGATTTCGAGCTAGTTTCCACTGCAGCTAATTGATCCTCAAAGATGGCCTTGCTATCGTAAAGCAGTCGCCCAATCAGGGTACTCTTGCCATCATCTACGGACCCAGCAGTCGTGAAACGTAAGAGATCCATGTTTAAATATCCGGCGGTGTCGGCTTGTTCACTCATTATATTATAAAGTTTTGTATAAATTAAAATGCTTAACTGCAGTCGCTCAGCGCGTCGGTTTAAAAATAACCTTCTTTTTTGCGATCTTCCATGGCCGTCTCCGAGCGTTTATCATCGGAACGCGTGCCCCGCTCGGTCTGCCGCGCGGCCGCCACCTCATCAATGATAGCATCGAGGTCGCTGGCATCAGATAAGGCTGCCCCCGTACACGTAGCATCGCCAATTGTGCGAAAGCGGATTTGCATCGTTTCGACCGATGCCTGCTCCTCTGGTAACAAGGTCACAAAATCTGTGATCGCCATAATGACTCCGTTACGCACGAAACATGGGCGTTCATGTGCAAAGTAGAGACTAGGCAAAGCAATATTTTCGAGTTTGATATACTGCCAAATATCCATTTCGGTCCAATTGCTCAGCGGGAACACACGAAAATGCTCTCCATGCTGCTTACGTCCGTTAAAAATATTCCACAGCTCCGGACGCTGATTCTTGGGGTCCCACTGACCAAAGGCATCCCGATGCGAAAAAAAGCGTTCCTTAGCACGCGCCTTTTCTTCATCACGGCGGCCACCCCCCAGAGCGGCGTCGTACTGACCTTCCTCCAAACCTTCCAAAAGTGCTACAGTTTGCAAAGCATTCCGACTGGCGAAAGGACCCGTTTCTTCGACCACCTTACCCTCGTCGATCGCCTTTTGCACCGAGGCGACTTTCAACTCCGCTCCGATTTCTGCAATAAATTGATCCCGAAATTCCATTGTTTCCGGAAAATTGTGCCCCGTATCCACATGCAGCAACTGAAACGGCAGACGCGCCGGCCAGAAAGCCTTTTTGGCCAAATAGGCCATCACGATTGAATCTTTGCCTCCAGAGAATAGCAGGACCGGCTTTTCAAACTGTGCCGCCGTTTCTCTTAAGATATAAATAGCCTCAGATTCTAACTGCTTTAAGTGCGTGGTGGTGTAATCGTTGTGCATGGTGTTGTACAGTAAAGTTAATTGTGGGCGCTATTAGGCCGAATGATGGGAAGCATTTTTTGGTATACAGTTTGAGCGCTGACTTGCGCGCGATGTCCTTCGGTATCGATGATCCAGTCGGCTGCATCGCGAGTCGGTTCCTCAAAGGCTGAGTCTTTGCCGGTAAATTGCTGCAGTTGACCCGCGGCGGCTTTAGCGTAAAGGCCTTTCACATCCCGATCGGCACAGGTAGCGTAGGAAGCATTGACGTAGATGGGTGTAAAATCCACATCCCCCACCTTCGATGCTGCTAGCATTCGCAAAGACTGCAGCGGCGAAATGAAAGAGGTCAACACCACTACGCCCGCATCTAAAAATAGCCGTGCCACCTCCGCAATCCGGCGAATATTTTCCGCGCGATCTACATCCGAAAACCCTAAATCTGCATTCAGGCGACTGCGAATATTGTCGCCGTCGAGTAATTTGGTGACGATCCCATCGGCCTGCAGCTGGCGCTCTAATAAGTTGACCAAGGTACTTTTGCCCGATCCTGAACGCCCATAAAACCAAAATACATGCGCCCGCTGCCCGAGTTGAGCTTCTTTATCAGCACGCCCCAACATGTGATCAAATTCTGGGTGGATATTCTCGCGGGTGCTCATGAATGGTTACAATACAGGTCGGTAATAGGCTCGGTTCGCATGCAGTTAGTAGTATCCTATGTTCTTGAGTCAAGAACATAGGATAAAATATTTCATCCACGATGATTCTCATCACAGAGCGATTAGAGCCACTCAAATCACTTTACCTTCAGGGCGTTGAGCGCCTGCAACCATTGACTGGCTAAGGCCCACTCAGATTGCTGGTGGGCAATCTTTTGCCCTTCTGTCAGCAACTTAACGCGAAACTTTTTTGCCAAATCTGGAGATGCTAATAATTGCTGATAGAGCCTTAAAGCTTGATCAGCAGCCCCATGCTGTAAAGCCAGCCTGGCCACTTGACGCACCACCGCACGCTCTTCCACCATAAAGGAATTCAAAAAATCGACTGGCTTCAAAGCACTGACGACCGCCGCAGAGTCGCCTGCTTGGGCATGCAGTTGAGCCAACTTCAGAGCCAAGACCAGCGAGGGGCTTTGCCAAAAATATTTCCGCGCTCGCTGCAGTGCCGCAGTTGGGCCCTCGATTCGTTGCACTCGGTTAATCGATTGCAGTAATTGATATGGATGCAGAGACTCGTGCTTCGCTTGAGCCTCCAGACTGATTTTAAATGGACAATACAAAGGGTCACCGACAGCCACCCCCATCCAACTCAGCGCTGGCAGACTCAAACGAACGGCCGCCCCCCAACAGTATCCTTGTTGTAAATAGTCCAGTAATAGATCAGGCCGATGGGTTAAATGTAAATAGGGCTCGTAAACATTGCCGACGCTCGCGCAGTAACCCTGTGCTAGTAAAGCCGCCAGCCAACCATGCTTAGGCTTGCGCAAGCTGTTCGCTGAAAAACTGTGTAAGTGAAAGCCAATCGCTCCCGCCGGAGCTCGGCGCCCTGCTTGCAACCAAGGTCCATAAGCCCTGGAACGGTACCAGCCCATGTAGATAGCCGGCGCATCCAAACGGAACTCAAAATCAAACACCCGCTTAGAACGCTCGACCTCTAGATCGTAGTCCATGGCCTGAACTGTTTTCATCGCCGCCTCCAACCATTGATCGCCTTGCTGGTAAGGTCCCCCCAAATCAAAATAAGCGCGTCCGATCAGGCCTTGTGCTTCCGCTTCAAGCGTGCGATCAATCATCCGCACGACACCTTGCACAGTGGGCCCGTCCAAACGGGCTACCCCGATCAACCGACTCGCATCACTTTGCTCTGGATTTACGGTTTGAAAATACGGATTTGGCACTGCGCCCTCCAAAGCCCGCTGCCCTGACGCAAACAGTAGAGCCAACTCGCTATCCACCGCTGCCGCATTCGCCGGCTGCTTTTTAGGCTCAGATTTAATGTGCGCGTTTTCCTCTACCTGGCGCGCTTTAATCCGCACTGGAACGCCCCGCATGCAGACCAAGTAATCAACCGCAGGTACAGCCACCAGCAAATGTTGACGTCCCAGCTCATCCAGTTCAGAGCTCGGCACGCCGCGCACCCATCCTCGCTCGAGGCAGATTTCCAGCAATGGATTGTGTAAACTGGTAACGTAGCCATCCCAATCGATGGTCTCCTGAGCGTTCAGCGGAAGCGCCAAAATATTGCTACTTGGAATGGCCCGCTTTTGAGCGTAATACTGCGCCAATTGCAATGATTGGGGATCATTTGAATTGGCCAACACTAAAATACGTGCTGGCTCCGGAACAGGCTGAATTTGCGCGGACAAGGTGAGTGCCAAAAAAGTCACTAGCGTCGCCCCAAGAAACAAGCGTCGCAGACTCACCAAGCAAAAACCGCAAGCTCGAAAGCGATCCCACATCTGCCGAATGCTACACTGCATAGCCCTGCTCAAGCCGTCCCCACAGCTCTGAGTCACCCTTTAATCCTCGGATACTGTGTCGTCTGCTTCGTTGCCTTCATTTGTGGGCGCAACTTTGGCACGATTGACTTTCAGCGCCCGCCCGGATAACTCCAATCCATTTAACTGGCGAATCGCTTCATCTGCTTCGGCGTCATTGGCTAAGGTCACAAAACCGAAGCCACGAGGGCGATTGGTGCCGGGACGGGTCACAATCACCGCATCCTCAACCGTTCCGGTGTCACTAAAGAGCTCTCGCAAATCAGCGGCATCTGCCTCAAAGGATAAGTTTCCAACATATAAGCGTGTCGACATGGTCATATATAATGATTTTTATTAAAAATTAACAGATTGTCGACTCTCTACAATACTGACAACCCTTATTTACTCTGCATTAAAATTTGCGTTCGTACACAAGCTGATCAACTACTGCAAGAATGCAGCACAAGGAACCCAAGAAAACTGGCACCATTTGGCGAGTATCCGCCTACTTGTTTCGCTATAAAAAATTATTTTGGCTGACAATTGGCTTAGCCATTTTGAGTACCTCGCTGGGAATCGTGGTGCCGATGGTCATCAAAGACATCATCGATGGCATTGACCAATCCGGAACAACAGCTGGCTTGGCATTCGGTGTATTGATCATCGCACTGCTCTACATTGGCAGTGAAGTTTTCAATGGGCTGCGCATCCGCTATAATAATATACTAGAGCAAAAAGTGCTCTTAGATATGCGCCGAGATTTACACCTCAAACTACTCCACCTGCCCATATCGTTTTATGACCAAAGGCAGAGTGGCGAAATTTCTTCACGTGTCATTGAAGACGTTGCCGCTGTAGAGCGGGCACTGCTGGATGGAACGGAGCAAGGGTCGAGTGCCCTGATCACGATCGTTGGCGTCACGGGCTGCCTATTTTGTATGCAACCAAGTTTAGCATGGTGTGTCTTCATGCCAGTTCCCATTTTACTGTATGCCGGATATCGCTATTCTAAGCGCTCGCGAACTGTCTGGCGCGATGTGCGAAAATCAGCAGGCGACCTTAATAGCTTACTCGTTGAGAACATCCAAGGCAACCGTTTGATCCAAAGCTTTGCATTACAGAAAAGAGAAGCTGCGCGCTTTGAGGAGCGAGCTGAAAAGCTAAAACAAAAAAACCTGCAGGCCATGTTTCGTTGGGCCATCTACAATCCAAGTAGCACTTTAATCACAAAGCTTGGATTTTTAACAATCGTTGCTTTTGGTGGCCTCTTGCTCGTCAGAGAAAATACTGCTTTCACGATTGGCGATTTGATCGCCTTTTTTCTGTTGGCCAACATGCTGTACCAACCCATCGCTCAGCTCCACGGCATCAACCATTTGATCGCTGCGGGACGCGCCTCCGGAGAACGTGTTTTTGAATTACTCGATGCCAAAATCGAGGTGGCTGAATCTGCGCAGGCCGTTCCGATGCCAAAAGGCCCCATCCACATCCAATTCCACGCTGCCAGTTTTCAATATCCTGGCAGGCCCAGTGTTATTGAAAACCTTCATCTCGAACTACCTCCCAAACAAATTACCGCCATTGTCGGACAAACGGGTGCCGGAAAATCAACTATCGCCAATTTAGCTATGCGAGCGCACGACGTCACCGCAGGTAGAATTGATATCTGCGGCACCGATATCCGCTCGATACAACTGGAATCACTACACCAACAAATTGGTCAAGTAGCCCAAGAGCCTTTTTTATTCGAAGGCAGTGTCCGCGCAAACTTGCAACTGGCTAAACTTGATGCCACAGAAGACGAGATGATCGAGGCTCTGAAATCTGCGAGTGCCTGGGACTTCGTTAACGCATTTCCCCAAAAACTGGATACCAATATTGGAGAACGGGGCGTCCGCATTAGCGTAGGAGAAAAACAGCGTATCACCATTGCGCGCGTACTACTGAAAAACCCGCCCTTTATAATTTTAGATGAGGCCACCGCCAGCGTCGATACCATTACCGAATTAAAAATCCAAAAAGCACTGGACCAACTCATGCATGATCGAACGGTTTTGATCATCGCACACCGATTATCGACCGTAAAACGGGCAGATCGTATAGTCGTCCTCGACAAGGGTACCATCGTTGAAATGGGACAACATGATGCCCTCATCGCCCAAAAAGGCTATTATTATTCGCTATGGGAACATCAGAATAATTATATCCACTGAACATCTAGATCGCTCCCGCTGTCGAGCCCCTAAACAGACAATGCTTTCGCGGCTTGACAATGCACAAGCGTTCACCTAAACATATTAGCACCATGAAATCGCTTACGGTTCGGCAAAATGAAATCTTAAACTATATTGAAGATTACGAGTGGCGCTTGGGGCACTGGCCGAGCATTCGTGACATTCAGGAAAAATTCTGCTTCAAAAGCACCAATGCCGTCATGGGGCACTTACGCGCCCTCGAGAAGAAGGCTATGATTGAACGTATCCCGGGGCAAGCGCGCACATTTCGGATAACTCGTAATGAGCCGCATCCATCGGTGACACTGCCTGAATCAGCAATCCCACTGGTCACCCTACCGGTCGTCGGTGCGATTGCTGCGGGCTATCCCGACCGCGTCGAATCCGCAGGGGACTTTAATCAATTACAAGTCGATCTAGGAACTGCAGGCGGATCCAGTTTTAGCCGAAGATTTGCACTGGAAGTCCGAGGAGACAGTATGATCGATGCGGATATTATGGATGGAGACATTGTCATCATCGAACCTCGTTCGGCTGTGGACGGGGATATTGTAGCTGCTTTAATCGATCAAGAAACTACGCTTAAGCGCTACATTCAAAAAGACAACGAGCCCCCTTACTTAAAAGCTGAAAACGTTGACTACCCTGAGCTTTATCCTGTTGCGGAACTGGAAATCCAAGGTGTGGCCAAAGCCGTCGTGAAAAGCCTTTGACCTTCGTATTGAATTGCCAATAAAAAGAGCTTCATGAGTTCACAAAATCACGCTGTTCGCTTTGATCACACGCGCCTACGCGTATCCGACCTGAATCGCTCAGTCGACTGGTACTGCAAATGCTGCTATTTTGAGGTGCTGCGCCGCACAGATCGCTCCCCCAGTGGAAATCAATTGGTTCACCTACACTTACCCGGCAGCGAGCACAAACTTGAATTGACTTACTCACCAGACTACAGCGTCACTGTCCCCGAAGACCTCCTACACACTTGCATTCGTGTCGCCAATATAGAAGCATATTGTGCCTATTTAGAATCACTGCCACTAAGCATTGATTTGTGGCCCAGCAACTGGCGTGAAAAATTCAAATCTGGCAAAAGAATGGCCTTCATTACCGACCCAGATGGCTACGAAGTAGAAATATTGGAACATCCCAATTGAGGGCACCTCTGTTCCCCCCAAATCAAAATAGCGTTGTTTGCACTTTAGGGCAGCTCTGATAACCTATCGTCGCAATGCACGAATAGGGTCCAGGTGGGCAGCCTTCCATGCTGGATAGAGCCCAAATGCGAGCCCCACTAAAATCGAAATTATTAGCGAAAACACAACACTCAAGAGTGAAATTTGTGTCGGCATATCCGTAAAATGCTCAATCACGGAGGGTACGCCCACGCCAAATGCGACTCCCAACAAACCGCCTGTTACCGTCAACAGCACCGCTTCAATCAAAAATTGACGAATAATCATCCCTTTGGTGGCCCTAATTGCACGTCGGATACCGATCTCCTGCGTACGTTCAGTCACGGATGCCAACATGATATTCATAATTCCAATACCGCCAACGATCAGACTGATTCCCGCGATTGAGCCCAATACGATACTAAAAGTCCGCTTCGTTCGCTCCGTCTGCTGCAACAGCTCCAATGGAACATCGATTGCATAATCTTTTTGATCATGAAAGCGCTCCAAAGTCGTGGCTATTGAGCGAGCAGCTGAGCGAACTAAAGCCGGCTCCACTAGTTGCAGGATTATTTGATGTAACTCAATAAGGCTCCGCTCCCGATTGCCCGCCGAATATTTTACATGAATATCGCCATAACTAGCACGTGCAGTCGAAAGTGGCACATAGGCATCCATTACCTGATCCGGTGTCTGCATAGATGTGCCACCCGCAACCGTATCTGCTGAGTCCACAATCCCGACGACTTCAAATAATTGAGAATCGATTCGTATTAGCTGCCCCAGAGTGGCTTGATTGGCGAGTAACTTAGAAGCTGTGTAACGTGTCAAAACGCAGACTTTGCGCTGCATTCGCTCATCTGCTGCTGTGAATAGACGTCCCGCAAGCAAAGGTTGCTCGACGACATCAAACCAATTGGCAGTGGTGCCCACCAATCGTAAATCCATGCGATTGCCTCCCAAGCGAGCGCGTTTTTCCAGAATTTCCATGGCAACCACCTGCTCAATTCCCGAAAACGCACCCTCAAAACGTTCAACATCGGCATACTTTAAGCCATAGATAGGAAAGCGAACACGTGTGTCCGCTTTGCCTGCAGCCTCCAATTTAACCGAGCGAATCAGAATATTCCGACTGCCCAGGCGCTCAATCTGTTCGAGCGTTTGTTGGCTAGCGCCCGCGCCGATCGCCAGCATTGCGACCACACTCCCCACACCAAAAACGACGCCCAATATCGTCAAAAAAGAACGCAATTTATGCAACCACAGGGTTTTAAAACCTGTCAAAATCTCTGCTCGTAGACGACTATTCATGGCGACTCTCGATCGATTACACCATCCAGCATGTGAATAGCAGAACTGGCTTGTGCCCCAATTTCTGGGGTATGTGTCACCATCAAAATCGTCTTGCCCGCCTGATTTAGCTGTAGCAGCACATCCATGACCTGTTTCCCCGTAGCACTATCAAGGTTACCGGTCGGTTCGTCCGCCAGTATCAGCTCCGGATCATTCGCCAAGGCACGAGCGATCGCGACTCGCTGTTGTTGCCCCCCCGAGAGTTGCAGTGGCCGATGATCCATTCTAGACGCTAAATCAACTAAAGCCCCCAGCTCTTGCGCGCGAGCCTCGGCCTACTCACTCGACCAACCAAGATATGTCAAGGGCAGCTGGATGTTCTGCCGGACCGTTAGCTGGGGGATCAAATGAAAGCTTTGGAAGATAAATCCAATCTGGGACAGCCTGACCGCGCTCAATTGGTGATCGTCCATTTGACTCACATCCTGTCCGTTCAAGAGATAGCGCCCACTAGTTGGGCGATCTAAACAACCCAAAAGATGCAGTAAAGTACTTTTACCAGACCCACTTTGCCCCTGGATGGCGCAAAAACTTCCAGCGTAAAAACTATAGCTGACCTCACGTAGGGCCTGCACCCACTGATCGCCCACTGAGTACTGCTTACTGACTGCCTGTAGCTCA
Source organism: uncultured Puniceicoccaceae bacterium (assembly GCA_963933035.1). Lineage (GTDB taxonomy): Bacteria > Verrucomicrobiota > Verrucomicrobiia > Opitutales > Coraliomargaritaceae > CAWVTP01. The sequence continues at coordinate 10,344 of CAWVTP010000059.1, forward strand.
ACAACTGGTCGGGACATATTCACAATATTGGGTAGCTCTGGAAAACTCACATGAAACAAGGTTCTTTATGCTTAGTGATGCCAGCATGGTTCTTCTGCCAAGCATTGAGTGGAAAGCCCGACCCTGGCGCGAGCAAAGCCGCCCGCGTAGAGCCAGCAGCCAGCATTTCAGAGCGAGACACTTTTATTTTTGAGCTGCGCTGATCTGCGCAGCTAGGTTTGACAGCCGCCCGGCGCGCCAAGTCGTCTGCTTCAAAAATAAAAAGTAATCTCGCCTTAGTCATAATCAGGTCTCAGAGCTGCCCTCCTCTATGATTGGCGATTAATTCCGTACGCCCCACTCGATCTGTTATTCGCCTCAAGCAGTCCAGGGTCGATATTTGACGGATCCCCAGATTTCTCCGCCGCAGTAGAGGGCTGGATCACTGGCGGCAATGCCCCCGACTCTAGTGGGGGATTCATCAAAATCCACTCGCCTGCTTCAAGGCCCGAATGAACTGGTAGCATACGATTATTGGAGATCCCTGGCTCCAAACGCCGAGTTTCTATTCGCTGATCATTTTGGACAAAAACAGTGGGAGCTCCATCGACATGAACGACGGCTTGTATCGGGACATATACAATATCTTCATACTGTTTCACAACGATCTCGACATTACCATTCATCCCGGAACGTAAACCCTCGACAGCTTCATCGAGATACACCTCTGTCGCATAGACCTTTAGATCGGGGTTCATCCACGCGCTACTCTGATCAGGCAGCGGCGCGATCTTTCTCACTTGCCCCGATAGCTGCCGTCCTCCTAGCGCATCGATCCGGACCCTGGCCTGCATGCCTAAGCGAATGCGCTCCAAATCGACCTCGTCAATCTTTAGCTGTACCTTCATCCCAGAATTGCTCGGTAGGAAAATTAAGTCTTGGCGTTCACGCACTTCCTGCCCCACCTCTAGAGGCGCTTGGTTCCCCCATGGGCGTTTATTGACAGAAGTGGCATAAATCACCATCCCATCACGAGGTGCCCGTATGGTACAGTTTTTTATTTGCTGCTCAATATCACGCATTTTTTTACTCTGACGCTGCCACTCAGATTCTTTGGCTCGCAGGCTAGCCTCCGCGCGAATGCGATCGGCAAGTGCATTTTTTTCGGCACGCACTAGCGCTTGCTCGGCTTGGTAAAGCTCGCTCTCCAACTTTTCAACTTGTCGCTTGTAAGTAAATGCCTCCAAAAGCTGAAGCTTGGAACGAGCCAGTTCAAGGTTTAAGCGCTTACGCTTCACTTCTAAACGATCCCCCTCCAGTTCCGAACGAGTTAAAAAGCCCTCCTCTGCAAGTTTTTTAGACCAATTTAACTTATCATCAGCGCGCTTAAGCTCTTCTTCAGCCAATATGATTGTATTGTTTGCGACCTGCAAATCTTGCGGATATTGACCCAGTTTGTAATTCTCAAAATCCATTTTTGAGAATTTGACCGTTTGTTTGCAGAGCTCGACTTCGCTCAAACTTTTATTATTGGAAATGGCCAACTGTTCCCGCTCCCGTATGAAAGCAGCTTCTGCGTTATCGACTCTAATTTTTGCCTCTGCTAAGGCATCTTCAAGGCCGAGCGATCCAACTCGACCAAAATCATCCCTTTCTCTACGCGTTTACCTTCCTCAATTAGAAATAAGATCGTTTTACGACCATTTACCTGACTTTTTATCTTGAGTTCCTCTTGACTGGAGAGCGTGCCAGTTTCTGCGACTGTAATACTGAGCGGCCCTCGTTGCACACAATGCATAACTTGTTTTTCATCAGAATTTTTCGAGGACCCCACCCGTAGCCACAAAAGAATGACGCTAAGGATTATACCCCCCAAAAGTACTTTTTTCGCAATTTTCATATAAATTGGTTTATATTCAAAATACCGAGGTCACGCTCAAAAGCCCACACATGAATGCGATAATCCACGATCGTCTTAGTCAGCGCATTTTGTGAATCCAGCAATGCCTCTTGCGCTTCCAGTAAATCGCGAACTTCAATGCGGCCTGCCTCAAGAAAGAGATTGGCACGCTCCACCCGGCGATTGGCTAAGGCTAAGGAATTCACTTGGGTCTTATAATTCTCAAGATCACTTTTGATGCGGCGCACATTTGTCCGGATCGATCGCTTCAAAGCATCTTCACGCGTCTGACAACTGCGAATCGCTTGTTCCAGATCCATGACCCGTTTGCGCAAACGGTGAGACTCTGGGACCCGATCTAGCGCAAAATCCACATGCAACAAAGCTTGATAGCGACCTCGATCGAATTCTGGATAGATATCCTCCGAATCGGCTGAGCTCAGGGAACGGCCTCCCCCCAAAGATGCTTCGCCTCCGATCGTTATACCAACTTAAAAAAGGTATGACACTATAGGTGCTTCAAGTAGCGTTTGCTGAA
>CAWVTP010000060.1:0-12744 GCA_963933035.1 uncultured Puniceicoccaceae bacterium
TGCTGATTTTGGGATCAGTCGCAAAACGGGCCATAAGTACCTCAGGCGCTATCAAACAGATGGCCGTAAAGGTCTACATGATCGCAGTCGACGACCAAAGAAGAGTCCTCTGATGACGGGTCCGGTGGTCGAGAAGCTTGTTTTACTTGAGCGCCGCAAGCACCCAACACGGAGTCCGTGCTCAAGCAGCTTGCCGGCGAAGGTTTGACATAAAGCGTGCTTGTGCGAAGTGCCAGCAAGTCCACGCCGATAGCTAATGGGGATCACACGGCGAGAAGTTTGGTTACGATCGAAAATACGGTCCTAGAAAAGCTAACAACAGAAATAGAAAACGATGGTAATAGTTGACTTGCGGTTTAAGCATTAATGTACACCATACAGATATTATGACTGCATTAGAAAGCACAGTAGAAAAACTCAAAGTTCTTCCAGCGAGTAAGCTAGAGGCCGTCTCACATTATATAGACACCTTGAACAGTCGTCCTAAAGATCGGTTTAATAATCTGGCTGGATGCTTGACAGATGATGAGGCAGATCGACTGGAAAAAGCAATTGAAGAAAGTTGTGAGCGCATTGAATCGAATCATCAAGGCTGGTAGTGTCGTCGTTGACACCAGTGCGATCATCAGCCTGTTCCGTGGTCAGAAGAATGCAGTTGAATGCTTCAACCTTGCCCAAGAGATCTGGTTGCCGGTGACCGTGTTAGGCGAGTTGTATTGCGGTTTACGTAAATGCGATAATCCGGAGAAAGAGCGAATGCGAATCAGTGAGTTTCATGCTCAGAGCCTGATTGTAAACAATGACGAAGGGACTGCAATTCGTTACGCAGAGGTCTACGTGAACCTCGAAGAAAATGGCGTGATGATCCCAATCAATGACATTTGGATTGCTGCGTTTGCGATCCGCCATGAGTTGCCCTTGTTGGCCAAAGATGCCCACTTCTCTCGAATTTCTGGACTCAATTTAATCAGCCTCTGATCGTATTTATCTATTTTCTACTGGGGCGCCACCGAATATCCGTAGGCCTATACTTACAACACTTTTGGCGAACTCAACGCTCTAACCACTTGGCGCAATCCCAGTGACGATTTTGCCAGCCCACAATGGCCCACCTCCCCAGGCCCCGGCGCCGGTGCCACCTGGAGCTACGATGCCGCCACTGGCCTGCTCACCGCCAAAACCTATGCCGACAGCAAAGGGCACAGCTAGCTGCCTGATTGTATGGCAGAAAGCCGTCCTGTTCGCACAAAAGCTTTATATCCAATCTTCGCTGATCGGGGCACTCGCACGGGGTCCGTGCTCAAGCAGTTTGCCGGCGAAGGTTTGACATAAAGCGTGCTTGTGCGAAGTGCCAGCAAGTCTGGCTTAATCCGGAGTCGTTATCGACGACCTCCAAAAATCACACAAACACACCGCTTCAGGAAACCGTCGACAAGTAGCAGCATTTATCCATTTTAACCGAGAAAGGCCACCTCGAGGCAGGATAATCACCACAAGTGAAAATGCTTGCAATTGCTCCAACTATAACCCAATGTAGCATACTTAATGGAGGTCATATTTTATGAAACCACTACGTTTACCGAAGGCGTGGGCAAACTCAAAGCCGAGGGTCTGTGCCTTGAACTGAAAGAGGAGCTCGCTCGGAATCCAGCGAAAGGCGACTTACTGCGAGGCACGGGCGGCTTCCGTAAGGTCAGGATGCGTTTGCCAGGTCGTGGTAAGAGCGGAGGTGCCAGAGTGATCTACTATTATCTCAGTGCTGACGGGGTCGTTTATCTTGTCTCACTTTATGCCAAGAATGTTCAGGAGAACCTGACCGCCAAACAGACCAAGCAACTCAAAGAATTAAGCACCATTATCAAAGCAAAAATACAGGAGGCAAAAGACCATGAATGATACAGATTTTGACCAACTCATCGGCGGCGTAAACGAAGTGATTGCACACCTCGAAGGGAAGCAAACACTACGCAAAACTGTGATCGCCGTTCCCGACGAGCCACCCGCTTACACCGCGGAGGAAGTGCGCAAGCTGCGCGAGACTTTGCAACTGAGCCAGGGACTCTTTGCGAAGGTTTTGAACGTCAGCGTGAACACCGTGCGCAAATGGGAGCAAGACGAGCGCCATCCATCAGGCCCGTCCGCGCGGTTACTCCAGATTGCTCAAGTGCATCCCGAATATCTCCTGAACGACCTTAAAGCGCGTAGCGTGGCCTAGCTAAAAAGCAGTGACAGCGCGTCCCCTGCCGCTACAGTAATAAATCGTTGCCGTTAAAAGGGCACCGCTGGCTGCCTGATGAGCAAACCGACGGGGTCGAGCAAACCGACGGGGTCAGGCCAAGTTTTCATGATTTTTAGTAACAACCACCCCACCGCCCCGAAAGCAAAGGGTAACAGCGGAACCCACCTGAAAACAGGGTCCGCTCGGCATCCGTGATCGTGCGATTTTGGAAACCTTTTACTCGACTGGCATGCGACGCAGTGAGTTGACGGCGCTCGATGTCGGCGATCTCGATGCAGCCGCGCAGATAATCCACATCCCAAAGGCAAGGGCGGCAAAGGCCGTGTGGTACTCGTTGGCACCGCCTCGCTGCAGTGGATCGAAGCCGACCTTGAAAGAACCCGTCCGCAGCTAATCGTTGATGCAGGCCAACAAGCCTTTTTCCTTAGCGGCTGTTGGGGAGCGCATGAGTACGACTTACGTCGGTAACTGGGTGACGAAAACAGTCAAAGCGGCCGACATCGGCAAGCATGGCAGTTGCCACTTGTTCCGCCATAGCTGCGCCACGCACATGCTTGAGAACGGCGCAGATATCCGCTTGATACAGCAACTACTCGGACACGCACGGCGCGACACCCGCAGATTTATACCGAAGTGGCTATCAGAGCGCTTCGTAAAGTCCACGCCCGAACGCACCCAAGCTCACAATCAAAGGAAGCTTGAAAAATCCTGAAATACCGCCATATTAATCAATATGAACGCGGCTGAAATCATCCAGGAAATCGACTCCATGACTGAGCAAGATCAGGGAGAAGTGATTGCCCACGTGCGCCAACTGGAGAAAACCCGCTACCATCAGGAACAGATTAAAATCGCAGTTCAGCGCCTCCAGGACTTGGAGGATGGCTTGGAGGAAGAAGTCCCCCACGAGGAAGCCATGAAACTGCTCCGCAGCCGCCTGTAATGGAAGTTTACTTCCTCAAGCGAGCGATTACCGATCAATTACGTGAAGCTGAGTTTTGGCGCGAGCAAGATCCCAATTTGCCTACCGAGTTTTTGAAGGAACTGGAAAAAGCCGTCCATGCGATCACACTTGCACCGAACGGCTTTGCTTGGGCATCCGAACCCCACGGGCTGAGGCGCTACGACTAGAAGCGTTTCCACACGCATATCCTCTACAAATATGTTCCGGAGAAAGATCGCTTGAGGATCGTCCGGATCTATAACGCCCGGATGAATCCAGTGCGCTTCATTCCGAGCATTTAGTTTTTATCTTTAACCGCCTTCGCGTCTGATCGGCCATAGGAAAAATGCACACAGAAGGGGGCAGGCCAAGTTTTCATAATTTTCGCCACACAAGCCCCGCCCCGACAGCAAAGGCCACCGCTGGCTGCTTGATTGTGTGGAAAAACACCGTCCAGTTCGCACAAAAGCTTTATATCCAATCTTCGCTGATCGGCGCACTCGTTCATTGTGCGTCCTATTGTAGGATCCAGCAATAATGAGAGTGGATTTTTACTTATTTTGCTTGTATCTGCGGGGAGCTCAGCGTGCAATAGCGGTGCGCGTGGACTTTTTAATTCGTGGGCTCAAACTGATTCCCATCCCGCTCGCCATCTATGCTTATCGCTTTTATACTCGCTCTATTTTTCACGGTTGGTGTCTCGGCTCTCTGTTCGGTATTGGAGGCTATGATTTTAAGTACAACGGCTGCCGACATTGAGCGCTTGAAAAAGTCGTACCCGCGTCGCGGAGAGCGCTTAGAACGCTACTCAAAACAACTGGAAGCTACCAGTTCGGCCATCCTGAGTTTAAATACACTGGCCAACACGCTCGGGGCCACCATGGTGGGCGGCATTGCGGTCAATCTTTGGCCTGATGACAGCAATATTTTACTCAAAGTTTCGATTTGGTTAGCGATCACGATTTTATTCTTTTCAGAAATCATTCCCAAAAACATAGGAGTGCTGTATCGTCCGCAGCTTCAGCCGATCTTAATCTTTCCGCTGACTTGGCTGTGCGCAATTATGACACCATTGTCCAGTACGGTGGGCTATCTCGTCAAATTTTTGCTGCGCGGAAAACCGCAAGAGGAAGACAGCGATGAGGAAATTATATTGCTCGCCGAAAAAAGCACTAAAGAGGGGAAAATGTCGGCCCATGAGCGCGACATGATCAACAATGCGCTCAGTTTGGATGAAATCTTGGTGAGTCAGATTATGACTCCCAGAACCGTGGTGCATGCCATCGACGCCGATGAAGCCGTCGGTAGCCTGCTGAAAAAGTCAATCAACATCCCCTTTGCGCGTATCCCCGTGTACAAGGATGAGATTGATAAAATTATAGGCGTGGTGCGGCGGCGCGATATTCTGAAGGCGAAAGCTAACAGTGAAGACTCGCTGCTCATTAGTAAGTTGGCTGGAAAGCCGGTCTTTATACCCGACAATGCCTCCTCGGCCAATGCCTTACAAATGCTGATCAAAAGTCATCAGCAACTGGCGATCGCCGTCGATGAGTACGGCACCCTCTCGGGGGTCGTTACCATTGAAGATATTATGGAGCACATTATTGGACAAGAGATCTTCGAAAATGACGATCCGGCGATTAACATGCGAGAATTAGCGCGCCGGCGTCAATTTGCGAAAAAGCATCAGCAAAGGAATAAGCAAGCTTGATTCGAAAAAACGGCTGCTAGAGATTCCTGTAATAGTCCAAGCTAGCGCTAATCGAAAGCACTTAAGTGTCCACTTTTAAAGCGTACAGCAGCAGCTGCTCGCAAGGACAAGTCGATCCTTGAAATGGACGGATTTCCCCGGTCAGCAATATGTTTGAGAATGAAATTCAAACGATCCAATTGTGCCCCAAGCTCCTGGTGAGCTCCAAGTATGATGGCTGGAATGAAGCTGGTTTGAATTTGAATTACTTCACCCGGAACGAGTGGATCTCCTGAGAAATGTTCCAGTGAGACCACTTTTATTTGAGCGCGCAATGACGGCGCTTTTTCATTAAATTGCTGCAGCAATTCACTGATGCGCGCTACACCGCGGATGGGAAAATACTTTCCTTCACTCGATTTGTAAGGCCGAACAAAAGGGAGTTTTTTTAGATCACTAGCCTGATAACCGATGGGCGTAAAAATGCTGCCGCTTTCAGATACCAACTTCAATTGTTGCCGCCCTTTCTGATTCATCAGAACCAGTCGCAGCACTGGAATTTGTTCGGATAGCTGGACCCGCAATTCATTCGGGAAATTTCTTTCTACATCGGCTTGAATGATTTGTGGATGGCTTTCCAGCTTTTCCTTGAGGGCAAAAATATCCACTGCCATCATCTCAGTATTGGGTGCAAGTGCTAAAAAAGACTGCAACCATCGCGCCGGCAATTGACCATTGGTCTTATAGTAAATCTTTTCAATCGGTGAAGAAGGCGTTTGCGCTTCCAAGCTCGCGGGTTGACTGAATTGTCGTGTCGTCAGAAAATAAATTGCCCCCGCTAAACTGAGCCCAATTAGGGCGAACAGTAAACGCTTGGTCCAATTATACAGCCGCCTTTTATGGGATTTAGCGGACTGGATGCGCGTGTGACCATAGGCCTCTAGCTCGCGCCAAGATTGTTGGCCGATTTTAGAAAAGTGCGCATTCGAGCTGGGATTTCGACCTTTCATCACTCTGCCCCATACAGTTCCCGAAAACGTGCGTGTGCTCCTTGCACTAAAGCACCCGCGAGTTGTTGAAAATCATATCCCGAACAAGCTGCACTCTTCGGCAACAGACTCGTCTGCGTCAGTCCAGGTAAAGTATTCACTTCCAAAAAATAGACCGTGTTGTCATCTAACAAAAAATCGATACGTGCAAAATCACGACAATCGAATGCCTTATAAATGGTAGCCGCATAATGCTTAATCTGTGCCTCAACGGTAGACTCTAACAGTGCTGGATACTGATACTGACTCTGCCCTTCGGTGTACTTAGCCGTATAATCATAGGTTCCGTTAGGACTAAAAATTTCGACAATCCCCTGCACAGCGCCATTCAGCACGCCCACCGTCAATTCACGACCCCGAATGCGTCGCTCGGCAATCCAAACGCCCGCATCCAAAAGGGAGAGGCTGAGCCCCAGTGCCGAGCGATTTTCTGTGAATTGAATGCCAACACTACTGCCACCATTTGCGGGTTTTAAAATCAGAGAGCTGCCTAAGTGCTGGATCAACTCATCCGCCAAGGGAACTGCATCCGAGGAGAAAGATAGGCCCTCCGGAACTGGAATCCCTTGCGCTAAAACGGCAGCTTTACTCGCCACCTTATCCATGCACAATCGACTAGCGACAGCCCCAGAACCGCAGTAGACTATGCCAGCATCCTCCATCAACTGTTGCAAGCGCCCATCTTCACCAAAACCGCCGTGTAAAGCTGGAAAGACAAGATGCTTGCGAGGGTCGATGCCATCGGGCAAAGCTTCCGAATCCATACAGAGGGTCTGAACCTGAAAATCTTCGCGTAATGCGGCTGCGATGGCATGGCCACTTTTTAGAGAAACAGATCGTTCCCCGCCTAGACCGCCGCTCAAAACTATAATTGACTGCAACATTATTTAAGACAGGCCCTCCGAATCGCATTCCGCTTGAGGAATCCAATGATCCCCTAAAAGTAGCACTTCTGGTTCGAGTTGGTGACCAGAATTTGCATGCACCACTTGTTGAACCTTGCGAACAAGCTTTTTGACGTCGTATGCACTCGCCTGCCCCTGATTCACAATAAAATTAGCGTGCACTTCGGAAACTTGCGCATCTCCGCAGGCGAGCCCTTTTAGCGCATTCTGATCAATTAATTTTCCCGCATGCGCGCCACTAGGATTTTTAAATATGCAACCGGCGCTAGGTCCCCTCGGTTGTTGCTCCTTCCGCGTGTTCGCATAGTTGTCCATACAAGAACGAATTGTAGCTTGTGGCGTTTTGTCTGCAGATCGTAAGACGGCCCCCAATGCAATGCCCTGACTAATTTCCTCAACTTTGCGATAGCCAAAATGAAAGCGCTCTTTGTCCCACAGTTTGAGTTGATTATTTTGATCAATAAATAAAACCGATTCCACGACGTCAAAGATCCACTGCCCCATCGCACCTGCATTCATTCGTAAGGCACCACCGACTGCACCTGGAATTCCCTCTAAAAACTCAAATCCAGCCAACTCGGCTTTCGCGGCAAAGCCGCACAAAGCTTTCAGACGCAGCCCTGCACCCACCCAGATACGGTCGGCATCTAAGCTATAAACGCTCTGCCAATGAGGATGCGCTAAACGGATGACCAAGCCATCGAAGCCTTGATCTGAGACCAATAAATTGGAGCCCCGGCCCAAACAAAAAACTGGCAACTGCATGCCCTTCGCATTGTCGATCAAGGCGCGTAAATCTGTAAGGTTGGCCGGTTCAGCATAATAGGCTGCCGGACCCCCAATCCGCATCGTTGTTTTATTGGCTAATGGCGTGGCATTTGCCAACTTGCAATCAGGACTCACAGAGTCTTGCAAGCTGAGTTTCCAGCTTTCTTGCGGATCTCCCTGGGATTGCACCCAAGCAGTAAACAAACGCGCAAAGTCATCTAGATTCCCAGCACCGATAAAAACATAGAGTTGTTTTTTTCCCTGTTGGAGCTGAGCAGCCAATGTGCGTACTCCCGCCAGGTCGGGGCTCAAAATAGAAGTCCCTGAGTCTGCGCAGGCATGCAGCAAAGCATCCATTGCGGAGGCCGGCTCACCGCTCTCAAACGCAGTGTACAAGGGCAATAAATACAAGCGGTCGACGGAGGCTAAAGAGTGTGCAAATGCATCTTTGAATTGCAGGGTACGACTGGGTCGGTGAGCCTGAAAGATCGCAATCAATTCGTGCTCGGCGTACTGTTGCCGAAGATGCGCCAGTAGCGCAGAAATTTCGGTGGGATGATGGGCATAATCTTCGATCACGCACAGGCTATCACGCTGCAATAAGATGGATTGACGACGTCGCATACCGGGAAACCTCGCTAACTGTGTCAGCTGCGCAGTCTGTCCGCTAAGATGCTTAAAAACAGTTACGGCGGCGGCCGCATTCATCGCGTTAAGTCCATGTGCGTCCGCTAGCTGATCGGGCTGTTCGGCGTGAATCAATTGAACAGCATCAACATCCACCAGCGCCTCCCGCAACTTCATGCAGTCACCGCCGAGGTACACATGACCAGCTGTACGCTTGGCCAGTGCGACAAAAGCCTGTAGCAACTGCGCCTCGGATTTGTAAAAATCCGCATGATCCCAATCTGCATTCAGCAGGACGGTTAACTCGGGATTGAAGAGATCAATAGTTCCATCACTTTCATCCACCTCGGCAAGCATCCAGCGACTCTGACTATATCGGTAGGGAGCCACATCATGACTGAATAAGCCTCCCACTAGATAGTTGCCATCAAAACCAGCACTGTCCATCAAATGCGCGAGCATCCCAGATGTCGTCGTTTTACCATGACTGCCCGCGATTGCAATCAAGCGATAGTGATGACTGAGTTCTGCCAAGAATTGACCCCGCGAGATGATGGGGATCGCAGCTTTTTGAGCCGCCCGTAATAAAACATGATTGGGCTTTATGGCCCGTGAATAAATGACGCGGGTACAAGACTGCAAACAAGATTCCGCTACAAAATCTAATAACTTTACCCCAGCAGAATCGAGAAAATGGCGGTTGTTTTGACGTAGAAACGCATCCCAACCGAAGACCCTGTGGCCTGCTTGTGCCAGCCAACAAGCCAAAGGTGTCATTCCCATACCTCCAACACCGAGCGCTAAAATGCGTTCCGGTTTGTGAGCGTCTAAATGCGAGTTAGGATTCATAACGACTTTGAGTCAGTTGCACCAAATCGTCAGCAATCATCTGGCTGGAGTCAAAGCGATCAAGCGCGAGTAAATTTTTACGAAAGGTGTTCAATAGCCAATCATTATGAATTAAAGCTAGCACCTCATCTAACAAGGTTGCCAACGCGGTCTCCTCGACCATAACACCTGCCCCCCGCTGCTGATGCATTGCAGCATTGCCCTGCTGGTGGCCATCTGCCGCATAGGGATACGGAACTAAAATTGCTGGCTTACAGCAGCGAATCAATTCGGCCACTGAACCTGCTCCTGCACGCGATACGACCAAGTCGGCAGCCGACATGACGGCTTCCATTTGTTCGGTAAAGGGTACAAACTTTGCGCAAACTTCCCGTCCAGACGCATCGGCAGCATGCATTAACTGAGGATCACTTTTGCCCAATCCACTCACACAATAGACCGCAACCCCATGCTGTGCTAGGGCCTCAAAATGTTCACAGACCCAGTTATTTAAAGCCATCGCGCCCTGACTGCCCCCAATAATCACCAACAGTTTGCCTGATTCATCAATCCCCAATCGCCTTCTGGCCTCCAGCTTATTTAAGGGCTGGATATCCGCCCTTACTGGATAGCCGTAGTAACGGATGCGATCGAGTCCGACTTGCGGCAAGCGAACGCCTTCTGGTAAGTAAATGCGACTCGCCAATTTTTTGAGTAAGCGAGAGGTCTTGCCCGGCACACTGTTGGCCTCGTGTAAAGCAAAGGGTAAGCGCGTCCAGCGGGCAGCTAAACCCAAGCCCAGCGATAAAAACCCTCCAAAAAGTAAAACGATGTCAGGCTGTGAGGTCTTCAACAGTTTACGAGCATATAAAAAGCTCTGCATTAGAGCAAACAAAGAACGCATCCGTGCAAACAATCCGCCACTAAATGCACGTCCGGGCACTTTAATAAATTCTAAATGCGGATATTTTTGAACCAAAGCAGAATCGACCTGCTTTTGGCTAATTAATAGGCGGCAACGATGGCCCTTACGGCACAATTCCTCAGCAACCGCAATTCCTGGAGACAAGTGGCCGCCGGTCCCCCCGCAAACGATGAGCATATTCATCATAAGTCACGTCCCCTTATTAAAGTAGGCATTTCCCAAGTTTGAAATCCATTTAAAATTATCCCGATAAAGGCGAACATACAGACCAAGTTAGAGCCACCATACGAAATAAAGGGCAGCGACATCCCTTTCGTCGGCAAACAACCTGTCACCACCCCAATATTGATCAATACCTGCAGTGTGATAAACAAAATAGATCCAATAACCAGTAAATATTGATAGAGGTTTAAGGCATGCTTCAGTTGTAAAATGCTGACAAAGTAGAGCGCCATAAAGAGCACCACCACGCCTGCAGTAAACACCAAGCCCAACTCTTCACCAATCACAGCAAAAATAAAGTCAGTATGTGCCTCAGGCAAAAAAGACAATTGTTGCCGACCAGCACCCAACCCGACCCCCGGGATCCCACCAGAGCCAAATGCGAGAATGCCTTGCCATAATTGATAAGCACTATCGCCTCGATTGCTTTCAACATCGAGGAATGAAGTGACTCGCTGGAGGCGTACGGGATCCAAATACACTGCAAGGGAAAAGAGTGCGAGACCAACCAAGGCAGTCGGAATTAAAAACCTCAAGCGTACATTGCCCAAAAACATCAATAAGCCGCCAACCATACCACAGAGAAATGCTGTACCAAAATCAGGCTCCAACATAATCAAGCCACAAAATACACCCACAAAGGCACAAGGAATTAAGTAGCCGTAGACAAAGCTATCTAAGCGTCTACGATAACGAGTCAAATAATGCGCCAGCACCAACAACAGACCCAACTTGCCCACTTCAGACACCTGTAAGCGCATGAAACCAAAATCCATCCATCTTTGCGCCCCATTGACACGCACTCCAATGCCGGGAATCAATACCAAAATCAGTAACAATAGCGATCCAGCAGCAATAAAGTAGGCATAGGGCCGCAAGCGATCCAGATCGATACAAAAAGTAAAACAGCCTGCGAGCAGTGCGATGACCAGCCAAATGACCTGTTTTTTCAACAGAACTGTCGCATCTGCATGCATGGCCTGTGAAGCACTGAATAAAATAACTAAGCCCAGCAAAGTTAGCGAAATCACCAACAAACAAATAAAAGTACCGGCTGGAGGGATCCGGCTGAGTGGACTCCGCAAAAAAGTTCGTACACTCATCGAGCGCTCAATAGGGATTGCCGACTAGGGCGAATCACTCAACGCGTATGACAGGAATTTCGATGGCACTTTCAAAAAGCTCATCAACCTCATCCGTCACGGTATCTGAAGCTTCAACTGCGTTTGGACTTTTCGGCTGGACCAGTGCATCTAAGTCTTCGGCAATTGCTTCAATAGGATTGAGCGCGACGGGCTCAGTGCTAGGCTCAACAGGATTAGCAGCATTTAATTCTCGGGCCTCTTCTGGCGTGAGCGCATTCACCGCAGCCGACTCCGCGGGGGCTGGCACATTGCTGGCTACCGCCATCTCTGCGGGATTTACACCCACAGCTAATTTTTGGCCCACCTGAAGCTTGCGCGGATCCGTAATCCCATTGCCATCTAATAATTCCTGAACAGTCATGCCATAGCGTTTTGCAATGGTAGATGGGTACTCTCCAGCTGCAACAACATGTATCAGTGCATCGCTGGTATTGCTGACAGGGGCCGCTGCTGCAAGCGAACTGGAATCTACAGTTGGCACCACCAGACTGTCTCCCACAAGAATGCGGTCATTCGTCAAACCGTTGAGTTTCTTGAGGGTGGCGACTCGTGTATTGAATCGTTTCGCAATTTTAGACAAACTGTCGCCCGCAACCACTTGGTAGCTAGAACCTGCTGCCAGCGGCGCTGGGGCTGAAACTGTAAGGGGTGCTGAAGTGGCTTTAGCCGCAGCACCACTTGGCACATTCAACTGCTGACCAATTTGCAAAGCAGATGCATCATCCAAAGCATTCAAAGCTTTTAATTCAGGAACCGTCGTCCCGAATTTTCGCGCCAGTCCCCACAAATGATCTCCCGCTTGCACCGTGTAGAATTCCGTAGCCGAATCGATAGGGCTCGACTCAGCAATCACTGGATCATTCCATACGTCGACACTTGCATTCGAATTTTGCGGCCGGGTCGGCTCAGAACGATTGGTTTCGGGTCCCGAATTAAAGGCCGAATCCAGCGTCGAATCGGCTCCTAGAAAAGTGAGCTCACCCACTTGTGCAATGGTAGTTTCCGCGGATGTGGATTTCTCAGCCTTCAGCGATTGCAGCCGACTTTGCGATGGTGGCTGCGTGGTACGACATCCAGATTGCAGTAAAAATACTGCTAGGGCCCCACAATGGAGCAAAAAAACAAAACCAAATACTTTAATAGTTTTCATAGTGCGCTATAATTAGATGATTAGAGCAAAGGCGGATTCTGCGTCGGCATCAAACTAAAAACTGTCGATTGGAAGCATTTTCCTCGCTCAGCGTAGGAAACAAATTGATCTAAACTGGAAAAGCCTGGACTGAGCAAGAGTTGCCAGGTTTGTCCATCACTTCGTGGATGCATGCAAAACGCAAACGCAGCTTGTACCGCATTCAAAAAATCTGAATTATAGCCACATGGCACGGAGTGCCGAGACAGCCCAG
>CAWVTP010000061.1:0-12618 GCA_963933035.1 uncultured Puniceicoccaceae bacterium
GAGCACCCTATTGGTGAGCACATTTCTAATGCGATGCATTAGAAATGTGCCTAGTATAAGGGAACTTACAATCATAACTCTAATGCTCAAAAAATCCGTTTGCATAGTTTGGGTTCAACGGCATACAATTAGGACAGCTTTTATTAGGGCCCTGAAGAGTACAAATGGCGCTTCAACTCAGAAAATCATCAAATACTCCTGAAGCAACTTAAACAATCGTATGCGCAAGCTAACCAATAGCCCCTGGCAATTACAGCCTCTTAAAAATTATGAACATTAAGAGAGTTACAGCAATTAAGGGGCCAATCTTACAGCATAACCATTTAACTTTGTGCTCCCTTCTTTACAAAACAGGCGATCACGTACAAAAATAACCCTTTTATACAAATTGTATAAAATACCCTTTAGGCTATCGCGTTACTATAATGAACAGCAATCAAATATCTGCTACACCGACTTCTTTTCAGGGCGAGGGAAGAGAATCGTCTTTTCACCCAATTGTTTGCCGACCAATGTATCTCCCCACTCAAATTGACCCTGCCAGCGCGTGACAGGCTGGGCGCCGACGAGGGCTAAAATCCGGCCGGAAATTTCCGGCATAATAGGGGTTAAAGCCACGGCTGCCAAGCGCAAGCCCTCCGCCATAAAGGCAAGACTGGTCTCCAAGCGGGCGCGATCTTCAGCTAAGTCCGATTTGGCCAATTGCCAGGGCGCCCGTGTTTCCGCATATTTATTAATGCCAGAAATAAAGCCAAATACGCGCTCTAGCGCTCGGTGAAACTGGAAGCCCTCGAACAGCGATTCGACCTCCGCTGCGGTGGCTTGCCAATGCTCGTGCAGGGCCAACTCAGGCGCTTCACGGACCGTCTGCGCAGGGATGCCCTCGCTTAGGTAGCGCCCACCCATATTCAATAAACGACTGACGAGATTCCCCAAGTCGTTAGCCAAGTCCGCATTGTAGCGATTCATAAATAATTCCAGCGAAAATTCGCTGTCCTGCCCAACATTCATTTCGCGAGTCACAAAATAGCGGAAAGCATCCGCTCCAAACTGATCAATCAGGTCCAGCGGATTGACCGCTTCGCCCTGACTCTTTGACATTTTGGCCCCAGAACTCAACCACCAGCCATGCACCAAAAAGCTTTTAGGCAATTCTACATCAAGCGCTTTGAGCATAATCGGCCAGTAAATAGCATGCGGCGGCACCAAAATATCCTTACCGATCACATGGAAATCCGCAGGCCAACGTTCTGAAAAAGTATCCGTGCCATAACCCGCAGCGGTGATGTAGTTGGTCAAAGCATCAAACCAGACGTAGGTGACAAAATCCGAATCAAAGGGCAACTCGATCCCCCACTCCAATCGCGACTTGGGACGAGAAATGCACAAATCGTTGAGCGGTTCTTTCTTCAAAAATTGCAGAACGTCGGCACTGCGAAAGCGCGGAAAGATCATCGAATCGTTTTGTTGAATCGTCTCAATCAACCAGTCTTGGTACTGGGCCAGCTTAAAGAAGTAATTGCTCTCGGTAACTTCCACCACCTCACCGTAAATTTCCGGCCACTGGCCATCGACTTGCTCCTTAAGGGTCACAAACTGCTCTTGGCGTACACTGTAGTGGCCATTGTACTCCGCTTTATAGATCAGCCCTTTGTCGTAGAGTTTTTGTAAAATACTCTGCACCACCGCACGATGCCGCGGCTGAGTTGTGCGGATGTAATCATCGTTGGAAATCGATAAGCGCTGACACAGCCCTTGAAATTCATCCGCTAGCTGATCGCAAATTACAATCGGCGCCACTGCTTGTTTTTGGGCAGCCATCTGTACCTTTTGCCCGTGTTCGTCCAAGCCCGTCACGAAGTGGACGGCATCGCCCTGCAGTCGACGATAGCGAGCAATGATGTCAGTCAGGACTTTTTCGTAGGCATGGCCCAAGTGGGGCGAGCCGTTGGCATAATCAATCGCGGTGGTGATGTAAAATTGTTTTTGCATGCAAGGGGCGAACTTGAGTGAATTCAGTGGCTGGTGCAAGTCCGCAGCCAACATGGCAGCATAAAAGTCGACGCTTCCCTAGCAAAGAGTTGATAAGCAGCAGCGATCGGTAGAACACTAGGGCAACCAGGGGTACTGTTTGTAAGCGGGCGGCCGCTTTTCATTCCAGGCTTTGCGCCCTTCCTCGCCCTCCTCCGTTAAGTAATACAGCAGCGTCGCATTGCCGGCCAACTCTTGCAGCCCTTGCTGGCCATCCAAATCTGCATTGAAGGCAGCCTTCAAACAGCGAATGGATAATGGGCTGTGATTTAGAATCTCTTGCGCCCACTGATAGCCTTCCGCTTCCAGTTGCTCGTAGGGAACCACCCGGTTGACCAGTCCCATGTCCAATGCTTCCTGGGCGGAGTATTGACGACAGAGGTACCAAATCTCACGCGCTTTCTTTTGGCCCACCATGTGTGCCAAGTAACTGGCACCAAAGCCCCCATCAAAACTACCGACCTTGGGACCCGTTTGCCCAAAAATCGCATTATCCGCGGCAATCGTCAGATCACAGACCACATGCAAGACATGTCCACCCCCGATGGCATAACCCGCCACCAGCGCGATCACCACCTTGGGCATGGAGCGAATCAACTTTTGCAATTCCAATACATTTAAGCGCGGCACCCCATCTTTTCCGACATAGCCGCCTTTTTTATGCCCGCGAACTTTTTGATCGCCCCCAGCACAGAAGGCAAATTTTCCATCTGTTTGCGGGTTAAAGCCAGTTAAAAGCACCACACCAATCGAGGTATCCTCACGGGCATCCGTGAAGGCTTGAATCAGCTCTTGCACCGTATCGGGGGTAAAGGCATTGCGCCGATGCGGGCGGTTAATCGTCACCTTCGCGACACCACTGCATTTTTCGTAAATAATCTCTTCAAAGGCTCCGATCTTTTCCCATTGCATGCAGCACAATGAAATCCGATCCCACCAAATGGCAACACTAGGAAGTGAAATTCCGCTTTTCGAAGTCGGAAAGCCAATCCGCGTGCCAGGCGGCCAGGCGTTGTGCATCTGCTTTGCGATCAGTCACCAACTCCAAAACCCGAAGGCCGCGCGGACTGGGCTCTTCCAGCAAATGCTCGAATTGCGGCCAGCTTTCAACAGCCTGGTGCGCAATCCCATGTGCCGCACAGAGCGTCTTAAAATTCACCGCCTGCGGAGTGGCAAAATACTTTTCAAATTCTGGCTCGATGGCCGCAACCGGTAAATGCTCAAAAATACCGCCACCCGCATTGTTAATCAGAATAACCGTCAAATTCCCGCGCAATTGCTGGGCCAAGAGCAGCGCATTGCTATCATGCAAAAAGGCCAAATCCCCCGTCAACAGATAGCATGGATCCGCATCCTGTGCCAGACCGACCGCCGTCCCCAAGGTTCCGTCAATCCCATTGGCCCCGCGATTAGCAAAAATCGACGCGTTTCGCTGCCCCGCCGACCAAAAATACTCCGCATAGCGCACACTCATACTACTGGCCACAAAGACCTGCGCACCTACCGGCACTGCGCGCGCCAACAACCAGGCAACCTTGCCTTCAAACAGGTCATCACAGGCGCGCATGCTTTGATCAATCCGTTCCGCCATCCAGCGCTCAGGTGCCTGCCAGCCATGGATCCAGTCAGCCTGAGCATCCGTCTGCGGTAACGCGCGCGCCAAATCAGCCGCGCAGCCCACCAATGGACAGGTAATGCGATGTAGCGGATCCAGATTTTGAACATGGGGGCTTAAGCTAAATACAAGCGCATCCAAGCCGCCCAAGCATTGACGCAGGCGCTTACTGGTGGGGAGCGCGCCCACCTGCAAGACCGCGGTGACCTGCGCAGCCAATTCCGCCGAAACGCTGGACGCTGACAACCAGCTATGATAATGCACGATCAAGCCCTCGGGCGCACTCAAGTGCGTGCGCAGTGGATTCAAGACATCTGTTAAAATCGGCCAGCCCAATTTCTGGGCAATCGCCGAGATGGCGCGCACAAATTCGTGGGCCCCCTCGCTCGGATTATAATCGCCCACCACAATGATACCATGACGATGACTGGCCAAACGCTCAATGGCGACCAAATCCAGCTGACCGGCTTGTCGCACCGTCTCACAAGAGCGCGTGATGACGGTCGCCGCAGCCGACAGCACTTCTGGCTCCACCACAGGGGCTCCAAGGGTCGGCTCCAATGGGAGGCGGAAAGGTACATTGACCTGCACCGGACCCGCCGGCCCACGCAAGCTCTGTTCCACCGCGAATAGCAGACTTTGACGCAAATAAGCTAAGCGCTCAGCACTGCACTCGGGGAGCCCCAAATGATAGGCCGCCCGCGCAAACTCACCAAAAAACTTCAGCTGATCAATGGTTTGGCCCGCCCCGCAGTCCTGCAATTCTGGGGGCCGATCGGCGGAAAGAATCACCAAGGGCGTGCCGCTCATCGCCGCTTCCACCACTGCGGGATAATACTGCGCCAGCGCCGAGCCCGAGGTGCAAATCAAAACAGCAGGCCGCCGACTGCGCTTGGCCATCCCCAATGCCACAAAGCCCGCTGTTCGCTCGTCTAGCACCACCGTCGTTCTGGCCTTAGGATTGCGAGCCGCAGCCAAAGTCAAAGGCGTGGAGCGGGATCCAGGAGAGATGACAAAAGAATGGACACCTAAACGCAGCAAGACCTCGACCGCCACCGCAGCCCAAGCAGAATTGACGTTCGAGCAAGCACTCGCATCAAATGGATGAAGATTGGATTCCATCTAAAGTTAACGAAAGCTAGCAGCGCCACAATGACAACTCATTTCATACAAATCCTATCAGCGCCCCGTTCCGCAGACGGCTCACCTGATAAATATTCGGCTAGTAGCGCTGACCTACAAATTTTTACAGGAGCAATACTTGATTTTTTTTAAAGCTTTTGTACTGTGTGCTTTTTTCTAAATTCGAACGTCGCACACCGCGCGTTCCACCAACAACTGATATCAATAGTTACATGAGTACACAAGCACCTGAACGTCACGAGTTTCAAGCTGAGGTCAAACAAGTCTTGGACATCGTCGTCCACTCCCTCTACACGGACAAAGAAATTTTTGTTCGTGAGCTCATTTCAAATGCCTCGGATGCCACCGAGAAATTACGCCACACCCAAATCACTGAAAAAGAGATTTTTGATGGCGATCGCGCGCTCGAACTGCAGGTCAGCTGCGATGAAGAAGCCAAGACGCTGACGCTTGAAGATGCCGGCATTGGCATGACACGAGAAGAACTGATCCAAAACTTGGGCACCATCGCGCACTCGGGCTCAAAGGCTTTTTTAAATGCCCTCAAAGAGAATGGTGAGCGCAATGAAAATTTGATCGGCCAATTCGGGGTAGGTTTTTACTCCGTCTTCATGGTCGCCGACTCCGTCAAGGTCTACACTCGTAGCTGGCAGCCTAGCGGCGAAGGTCTATGCTGGTCCAGCGATGGATCAGGAGCCTACGAAATCGAATCTACCGAGGGACTCAATCGCGGGACTAAAATCGTGGTCAGCCTGAAAGAGGAGTACAAAGACTTTGCACAAAAGGCACGCATTGAGACCATTATCAAAAAATACTCCGCCTTCGTTCAATATCCGGTCAAAGTTGAAGGTGAAGAGCTGAATACTATTGGCGCTATCTGGTTGAAAAACAAGAGCGATGTCTCTGAGGACGAGTACAAGGAGTTCTACAAGTTTCAAGCCAAGGCCTTTGATGAACCTCGCTTTTGGCTACACTTTTCCGCAGATGCGCCACTGGAAATCAACACCCTACTGTTCGCACCGACCGAAAACATGGAAGGTTTTGGCTTTGGGCGTATGGAGCCGGGCGTATCGCTGTACTGCCGCAAGGTTTTGATCGACGACAAGCCGCAAAACCTGCTGCCCGAATGGTTGCGTTTCGTCCGAGGCGTGGTCGATAGCGCAGACTTGCCATTGAATATTTCGCGTGAGTCGATGCAAGACAGCTCACTAATCCAGAAGCTCAATAAGGTGATCACCAAGCGCTTCCTGAAATTACTGGAAGAAAAAGCGAAGAAAGAGCCGGAAACCTACGACTCCTTTTGGAGCAGCTTTGGACTATTCCTGAAAGAAGGGGTCACGACTGATTTTACCCACCGCGATCACTTGCTCAAGTTGATTCGCTTCGAATCCTCCTACACGGAAGAGGGCAAAACCACTGGGCTGGCAGACTACTTATCCCGTGCTCCGGAAGGACAAAAGGAAATCTACTACCTATCCGGAGCCAACCGCTCAGCAATTGAGTCGGGCCCCTACTATGAAGCCTTCAAAGCGCGCAATATTGAAGTGCTCTACCTACACGAGCCGATCGATGAGTTTGTGATGAACCATGCGCGTGCTTTCGAGGAGAAAAACTTCGTATCCGCAGACTCCGATGACATTGATTTGGATGCCATCGCACCCGAAACGGACACTGAAAAAGAGGCCGCACTGGAAGCCTCCGATTCCGAAAAACTGTGTGAATTCATCAAAGAAACTTTGGGCAAAGATGTCAGCGAAGTCGCCACCAGTGAGCGCCTAGTTGGCAGCCCAGCCATGATTGTGAATGGCGACAAAGCTATGACCGCTCACATGCGTCGCATGATGAAGAGCATGCAACAAAAGATGGGCGAAGCGGCTCCCGAAGCAGAATCGCCAGTCAAACTGCAGGTCAACCCAAGACATCCATTGGTCAAAAACTTAGCTAGCTTGCAAGGCAGCAATGCTGAGCTGGCAGGACTGATCAGCCAACAACTCTTGGACAACGCCAAAGTTGCGGCCGGCTTGCTGGAAGATCCGTCTGCCATGCTGAAGCGCAACTACGAGCTGATGGAAAAGTTAAGCAGCCAGTAATTGGGGCTCCCAAATATTTCATTGTAAAAACGAAGGCCGCTCTCAGATGAGAGCGGCCTTTTTATAGCGCGACATTCGCTTCGACTGAACTTTGACCGCCAAAGCGAATGCCGGAAAAAACAATCAAGAGGATGGTGATCGTCGAGAATTCCGTCCGCGGCCCGGCCCGGAACTACCTCGACTAGAGGCATGCTGCCGGGGCTTGCCAGTGCGCGCACCACGAGCACGGCCCGAAGACTGCCCCCGTTTGGGCGAAGCTTGCCCACGCGGTTTTTCAATTGGGGGCAGCGCGACTTTTTCACCTTGTTGATCTACCTTAAATAAGGGAATCGTCTGCTGCATCAACTTTTCGATGGCCCACAAATAAGCCTCCTCATCATCACTGACCAAAGAAACGGCATGTCCCGCCTTGCCAGCACGTCCGGTGCGTCCAATCCGGTGCACATAATCCTCGGGCACATTCGGCAACTCATAATTCACCACATAGGGTAAATCCGCAATATCCAAGCCTCGGGCAGCAATATCCGTTGCCACTAAGACGCGAATATCAAAGGCCTTAAAGGCCCTCAAGGCGCGCTCACGGGCAGATTGACTCTTGTTGCCATGGATCGCCATGGTTGAAATCCCCTTTTTATCCAACTGGGTTGCCAAACGATTCGCACCATGCTTTGTACGGGTAAAAACCAATACTTGCGACCAATTGTCCCCCTTGATCAAATCCACCAGAAAGCCAGCTTTGGCTTTTTGTCCAACTTTATAGGCTTCTTGATCCACTCGCTCGGCTGTAGCATTACGAGCCGCCACTTCAACTTCGACGGGGTTCTGCAACATCGAGTCGGCAAGTTTTTTGACCTCCTTAGAATAAGTTGCCGAGAAGAACAGATTTTGTCGTTTGGCGGGAATTTGCTGCAAAAGCTTCTTGATGTCGTGAATAAAACCCATGTCCAACATGCGATCCGCCTCATCCAAGACCAAAATTTCAATTCCAGACAAGTGCGCTTCGCCTCGCTGGCACAAGTCTAGTAAGCGTCCCGGTGTGGCGACTATAATATCCAGACCACGCCGCAGCCGTTCGATTTGTGGCTGAAAGCCCACCCCGCCAAAGATCACCGCTGAGCGCAGCTTTAAGCCCTGACTGTAGTCGAGAATACTTTGGTGGACTTGGGCAGCTAGCTCGCGAGTCGGTGCCAAAACCAATGCGCGCGGACGTTTATAGCTCTCAGCGAACGGGGCCTGCGATAAGCGCTGCAGCAAGGGCAGGCTAAAGGCAGCCGTTTTACCGGTACCGGTCTGCGCGCCTCCCAGGACGTCGCGTCCCTCTAGAACAGCAGGAATGGAGCGCGCTTGGATCGGCGAAGGCTGCTGATAGCCTTTCGCCTCGACGGCTGCTAAAAGTTCGGGAATCAATCCCATTTCAGAAAATAACATAAGGATGTTTTTGGTTCTAGTGAGCCACAAATAACACATCTAGGTACTAGATGATTCTCCGATTATGTGACTCGTTGGTCAACTGCATGGAAAAATACAGTTTCAATCATTCATGCCTAGTTTAAAAAGTCGGATTGCTCCTCGAATAGGCGCTAAGTGGTATTCTCAAACGAATACCCACAGTTAAGGGAGATATCACAGAAACTTCAAAAAAACCAGCAAATAATTAGGCTCTCTATTCAGCGGGCAGGAATGAACAGGGAAGTCCCGAAAAGGCCGTTAGCCAGCATAAAATATCCAGCCACAAATCCAATGTTCCACGAAATCAGCCTGTATCGGGATACAGGGCTGAGCGATATTATTCCGTTGATTGCGAGCGTTTTTTACGCTCAACATAGGCCCCAATCCCAATGGCTAGCTCATATAAAGCATACATAAAACCGGTGGTCAGCGGCAGTGAGACAAAATCGCCCCCAGGCGACATAATGGCCGCAAAGACCATAATGACCACAAAGACGATTTTACGAATCCGTTTGAGTTGCAGCACCGATATTACTTGCAGAAAAATCAAGACCACAATCAGTAGCGGAAATTGAAAAAAAGCGCCGGTCACCAGCGACGACCATACCACCATACTGTAATAGTCTGAAGCGGCCCATAATAAATCAAAACCAAAGAATTGGTTCAAGCGCACACTAAAGCCCAAAGTCAGGGGTAATATAATAAAAAACGCGAAGGTTATACCGAGCAAAAATAAGACGAAGGCTGCCAAGCAACTCGGCTTCAGTATACGGCGTTCCTGTTCAGTCAGCCCGGGCGCTACAAAATTCCCCAAGAAAAATAATAGAAAGGGCATGGACAAGGTAAAGCCACTCAATAAAGCGACTTGAATGAACACGGAGATGACGCCCATCGGTCGATAGGTGATTAGATTTTGATCCACCAACTCGACCGAGCCATAGGCCGAAATGATGGGCGTTTTTAAAAAGCTCGCAATGTCCTGAATAAAGATCGTCGCCAGCACCAAACCCACCACAAAGGCGATCAGGCTACGCCCAATGGTCCATCGAAATTCCTCTAGATGCCCCAGAAAACTCATCCCATCACTGGCGACACCCTCCTCAGTACGCTCGTCCGCTTCCGTCGACGATGCATCCGCATCATCATAGTCAGGCTCTTCCCAATCAAGATCCGGCTCCTCATGATGACCCACAAACGCCTCATCATTAAATGGGTCATGCCCCGAGTCTTCAAATTCGTCGACGCGATCTTCCGCTGCGCGTGCTTCCGGCTCATCCTCACTTTCGGAGGCATCATTCAAGTTCAAATGTGCTTGCTCTGCTTCTTCGAAAGCGGGCGCTTCTTCTCCATCGGGCTTCGGGATCTCCTCCTTCATCGTGCTTGAGTCTGTAATACAACTTAAATTTTGCTATAGAATCGGGCGTACGCGCAAGCCAATGTCCTCGCTGAACACACCACGATCATGATCTCAGACACTTCTATGCGCCCTCCACCATTTAAAGCAAATATTTTATCACTGGGGAGCCAACAGTAACAAAATCGAAACTCGTTAAGATCGTAAAACGCATTTGCATCCCAAATGTATGCCAGTAATCTGCATGCGTATGCTTTCCATCAAAAAGACCCTATGAGAATTTTTGGCAGTCGCTTCCATTCAATGTTCGTCGAAAAAAATCGCTGGGCACTCTTTTTAGCAGTCAGCCTACTTGCGATTTTGTTTGCTGGCTTGCTCATCAAAGAACAGGGAATTGAAAATATCACCGCCTTCTTCGCGGCACTTAACGAACAACTGATTCAACATCCGATTATTTTATTGGCTGCGCTGGCTTTCCTGCCTGGCATTGGATTCCCCATCAGCCCTTTACTGATCTTATTTGGCACCAGTTTAACACCGCAGTATGGACTCATCCCGACCTGCATACTGGGAGTGACCATGCAAAGCATTTGTACCACTTGGTCCTTTTTACTGGCGAATGGCCCCCTAAAAAACTCCCTTGAGCGATGGCTGCGCAAGCGCTACACGCTACCCGACCTGAAGACCAAGGGTGCCGTAACAGCGACCCTTTTACTGCGTCTGGCACCCGGCTTTCCCTACGCCCTGCAAAATGTAATTTTAGGGCTGATCGGTGTACCACTAAAAACTTATTTACTGATTTCCTTACCCATTACTGGACTGATCACCAGTATTTTCATCGTTTCTGGAGCCGCCATCATTCAAGCCAACAAAGAACTTTTATTGATCGGGTTTACGACACTGGTACTGGTCCTCTTGTGCCTGCGAATTGTCGCAAAAAAACTAAAACAGCATGCCAATTAAGCCGCCCTCAAACTCCGCGGATGCGCCCCTGAGCGTAGCCGCCCTGACGGATCAAATCAAAGGCCTGCTGGAACGCTCACTGAGGCAAGTCTGGGTCAGTGGGGAAATTTCCAACTTCCGTCGTCAAAACTCCGGCCACTGTTACTTTTCGCTTAAAGATACCGCCAGCCAGCTACCTTGCGTTCTATTTAGCCGACAGGCAGCTCAATTAGACTTCGAATTACAAAATGGACAAGCAGTTACTCTATATGGCGAGATCAATGTGTTTGCCCCCCATGGACGCTATCAACTGCTGGTGCGCTTTGCCCTCAAAAGTGGTGCCGGCCACCTACAAATTCAATTCGAGCGGCTAAAGCGCACACTCGCGGCCGAGGGCCTATTTGACTCAGCGCGTAAAAAAGCGTTGCCAGTCCTCATCAAAAAAATGGCATTAATCACCTCGGAATCAGGCGCTGCCCTACAAGATTTTTTGCGTATTCTGCAACGCCGCAATTACGCCGGCCACATTTACTTACTCCCGGCTTCCGTCCAAGGACAACAAGCACTCCCTGAAATTTGCCAGCGGCTAGAGCAAGCGCGGACACTACCTGATATAGACCTCGTGGTCTTAACCCGCGGCGGAGGAAGCGCAGAAGATCTGCAGGTCTTCAATCAAGAAAAACTGGCACGGCTTCTTGCCGACTACCCCTTGCCAACACTCTCCGCAATTGGCCATGAGATCGACACCGTACTCACGGATTATGTGGCCGATCAACGCGCCGAAACGCCCTCGGCAGCAGCCGAAATGATCTCCTCGCAATGGCTGCGCCTGAAAGAATCTCTGCAACAAAATGTCCTAAAATTTCAGCAGACGTTCACCCAAAGCTATCTCACCAAAAGAGAAGCCTTTATGCGGCTAAGCCAACAATTAGACCCGCGCCTAGCCATCCGACACTGCGAACTCAAAGCCCTCAAACTCGACAGCGCCGAAAATAAGCTGCTGCACGATGCCTTGGGGCACCAGCAAACGAAACTAAATCGACTAAAAAGTTTGGCGCAAAGGCTGCAACGCTTCCATCCCGAGAACCAAATCAAACTCTACCAGCAGGCCATCGAACAACAGCAAAATCGCATATTGTATGCGATCAAGAATCGACAGCATAACGAACGCAGGCGTCTCAATGATATGCAGAAAAGACTGGAAAACAACAGCCTTCAAGCCAGCCTAAACAGAGGGTACGCGATCGTTCGCACCCCTAAAGAGCAGGTGCTCGAACGTGCGGCCAGCGCACAGCAGGAAGATGCCTTATCGATTCAATTTGCAGATGGTCGCGTCGACGCCACGGTCCATAAATAAGCATCGCCTCTCCTTAATAACCCGCTGGACTGCTATTTTTTGTATCTTGACTAGCGCGTACAACTATTGATACTGAGTCTCATTACTAACTAAACACATCAAATATGTTACCAATAATTCGCACCCTATGCCTTTTGGGCTTCACGATTTTCATCGGCGCCTGCCAGGACAATGCAGAGCTTTCAAACGAACAAAAACCTGTACAACATTTACAACTACCCGACATCACAACCCAATCAGAAGCTTGGGATGTATTGCAAGCGACCAGCCAAGAATTGCGAAATCGCCAGCAACTGGGTGCGAGCGAACTCAACGAGATCCACATGATCACTTATTCGCTCGAAAAAGCCATCGCCTACTTCGCCACGCAATCAGAGCCCACACTGGCAAAGCAAGCGCAAGCAATGGCCATTGTGGTCGAAGACTTACACCTGCATTCCGAAAATAATCGTAAAGAAGCCAGCCAGGCTGCGCTTAATCGCTATTTTAAGCTGCACGAAGTTTTCATAGCAGACGCAAAAACAGCTGCGAACTAAGGTTAGTGCAACAAATTGCCTTTTAAGGGCACCTCTGGAAACCTAGCAAGACCGAGACGAATACAATTTTGATTTTGAGCAAGGCGATTCTGTGCACAGGA
>CAWVTP010000062.1:0-12589 GCA_963933035.1 uncultured Puniceicoccaceae bacterium
CTCAAAATCAAAATTGCTTTCGTCTCGGTCATGGTAGATTTCCAGAGGTGCCCTTGAGGGTGTGAGTCGCCACCTGAAGTTAGCTGAATCGCCATTCGAGCCATTTAGCTACCCATGGGCTTACCCTGAACATCCGCTCTTCGCCGCAATCGCAAAGCATTCAAATGTATAAAGCCCGTTGCATCATCGGGATTATAATCACTATCCACACCCTCCATCGAAGCAATGTTTTCATCATAAAGCGACAGGTCCGAACGGCGTCCAACCGTCGTTACATTGCCCTTATACAATTTGAGTCTGACTGTACCCGTAACACTTTTTTGCGAATGATCAATTAGAGCCTGCAGCGCCTCGCGCTCTGGTGCATACCAAAATCCATTGTAAATTAATTGAGCATATCGGGGAATCAAACTATCCCGCAACTGCATTAAATCGCGATCCATCGTTAAGGTTTCAATATTACGGTGGGCCATTTGTAAAATAGTGCCGCCTGGCGTTTCATACACGCCGCGACTCTTCATACCAACAAAGCGATTCTCGACGATATCGACGCGGCCGATACCATGTTGCCCCGCTAGTGCATTCAAATGTTTGAGTACTTTTGAGGGCTTCATGGTCACCCCATCAACGGCAACACAATCTCCACGCACATAATCTAACTCAATATAGACCGCCTCATCTGGAGCGTCCTCAGGAGCTGTCGTTAGTTTGTACATCGATTTGTTGGCATCAACCGTCGGATCAAACCATGGGTCTTCCAAGATGCCAGCTTCGTAAGAAATGTGCAAAAGATTGCGATCCATCGAATAAGGCTTGGAAGCACTCGCCTCAACATTGATCCCCTGCTCTTTACAATAGTCAATCATCTCCGAACGCCCCGGAAATGCCTTGCGAAATACTTCCATCCGCCAAGGAGCCACGATTTTGAGTTGCGGCGCCAAGGCTGCATAAGCTAGCTCGAAACGGACCTGATCATTCCCCTTGCCCGTAGCGCCATGCGCAACCGCATCAGCCCCCTCTCGCTCCGCAATGGCAACCTGTGCTTTCGCAATCAATGGACGAGCAATCGACGTACCTAAAAAATACTGTCCTTCATAGATCGCATTCGCGCGCAACATTGGATAGATGAAATCTTGACTAAATTCATCCACCAAATCCAGCGTATAGTGCCGAATAGCTCCGGTTGCTAAAGCTTTATCCTCGAGGCCTTCTAACTCCTCCTCCTGTCCAACATCTGCTGCATAGGTAATCACATCAGCATTATAGTGCTGCTTGAGCCAACTGACTAAGACGGAGGTGTCAAGGCCTCCAGAATAAGCGAGTACAATCTTCATATGGCTCAAACAGACTCAAAAAGTAGAGCGCGTAAAGTCTATTTTTCAAAGAGGGCCCCTTTGGAAAGCTGCCCAAAATAGCTCCACATCTCCAAATAAGGATCCTACCAGAAAATAGCCCGAGAGAGTACAATTAGCGAAGGTATCAGCTCTCGATCAAAATTAGACGCCCTTCAGCAAAAGTTGGGCAACTTGGAAACTGCTTAAGCATCCGCCTCCGCTTGCTTGGAGTAGAAGGCATCAATCTTATCAGCGACATCCCGATAAGCAATATCGACGCCGTAAAGCAATTTGTACTCTCCGATTGCGAAATCCATTTTACCCTGTTGCTCATACGCAAGGCCTAGCTGATAGAGAATCGCCTTCTTTTGATCCGTCATACCGGGTACTTCGTCTTTCACGATCACCAACTGTTCGATCGCTAAATCAAAGAAACCCTTCTTCTGATAAGCTTCTCCGAGTAGGACCAAGGCATCAATGCGTACTTTGGGGCTACGTTGCGCAAGTTGTAGTTCTTTGATCGCGGCATCAGTCTCTCCATTGGCAAACAGCAATTGACCCAACTCATAGCGATAGCTGAATTCATTTGGATAACGTTGAACCAAAGCTTGTATTTGCTCCAGCCGAAAGGCTGCACATTTTTCGCGCAAAGCGTCTACAGCATTAGACAACTCGGCATTTTGAGGATCTTGAGCCAATTCATCTAATTTTTGCCCGATAGCCTGTTCCATTTGTCCAATCGTCAATTCAGCCTCTAAGCGCTCCAGATTTACATCTGCCTGCCCCGCATCCAGCTGGCGTGCCTTAGCGAGCCAATTGAGCGCATTGTCCAACTCTCCGAGCTCACGGTAATAACCGACTAGGTCACGATAATGGGTGATATTTTCTGGACTGGCAGTAATGGATTCCAAGCAAGTTTGCACCAAAGAACGCAAGCCTGCTTCGCCGGTCTTTGCACGACCTGCCTGCTCCAATTTCTGCGCCTGCTCTTCGTCTTTGAGCTTTTCGCGAAAGCTTTGATCCGAATCCCACTGCCCCTTATGAATCGACTGCTCAACTGCAGCTTTTTTAGCCAAACTCTGCAACTCCGCATCCATCACATGCGCTTTTTGCGCACGATCCGCTACGTGCAACGCATCTTGGCTTTGCCCCAAATCGATATACAGACGAATCAGATTTTTAGCATCCTCAACACTCTTGGGAGCCACGGCAACCAACTGCTCCAGAGCAAACGCTTGCGTTTGCTTCAATCCCAGTGCATTCGACGCCTCCGCCAGGAAGCGATGCCCCTGTGGCTGGTAAACATCCTTGGCAATTAATGCCTCAATAGGTTTCAAGGCGGCTGCAGGATCTTTCTTGATTTTGCCAGTAAGACTCATTCCAGCCAAAGAGTATCCGATCTTTGAAAAAAACCCGCTTCCTTGGGAGGAAGGAACACCTGCTAACTTATATTGAGCTTCACGCAATAACTGACGAATTTCTAAGCATGCAGGCTGTGTTTCAGTAACATGCCCAAGTATGTTAATCGCAAAACTAGGATTTTTGCTGATAGATTTACGCGCGTTCTCGATTTGCTTTTGCAAACGTCGATCAATATTTTTGAGGGGTATTTCGTCCATAGTTAAGGTAATTCGTTATACGATACTTGAGTCGAGGGTGTCTGGCAATTCATTTAATTAACAACATTTAGATCACTTCTTGCCGCCTGTACAAGCGCATCCATGACAGCCTTTAATTCATTCACATTATTCTGCTCCACCAATAGGCGTAATTTTGGCTCTGTACCAGAATAGCGCATCAAAATGCGCCCCTCGGATCCGAAGCGTTTTTCAAATGCCTGAACCTCTGCGTTCAAATTTAGTAGATCTTGCAGTGGTTTTTTTTCGGCTATCGTTAAATTTCGAGTCATTTGCGGAAAGAGCGTAATCGCTGAACGTAACTCAGACAAAGATCGCTGTCGCCTACGCATCACATTAACTAATTGGCAAGCTGCCAACAAACCATCACCTGTAGTCGAAAAATCAGAAAACACTACATGACCGGAATTCTCACCTCCTAAATTTGCACCTAGCTCCCGCATTTTATGAGCGACATGCCGATCGCCAACTGGCACACGTTCAACCCGTCCACCGGCGGCCTTAACCGCACAATCCAAACCTAAATTACTTTGAATGGTGCTTATGAGCGCACGCTCTGCTAGTCGATTCTGCCTCAAGGCATCCAGCGCAAATATACCCAGAAGTTGATCGCCATCCACCACCTGCCCCAGTTCATCACAGACAACAAGACGATCCCCGTCACCATCAAAGGCAACTCCAAGATGGGCTTTACTTTCACGAACTTTAAGCCCCATTGCTGCGGGAAATTCACTACCAACAGCGTCGTTAATGTTTTCTCCGTTTGGGCAATCTCCAATTAAAAAGACGGTCGCTCCCAATCGTTTAAAAACTTCCGGAGCCGCCATAGCCATCGAGCCATTTGCGGCATCCACAACAATCTTCATTCCCCGCAAACTATATTCATCCATTAATGCACACTTTGCATTGATATAACGATCCAGGGCATTAATGGGATAGCACTTTGGTTTGGGAATTACCTTACATGGATTTGACTCGTCATCGATAAACAGCTCAATCATTTTCTCTTCTTCAAGCGTCAACTTTGAGCCCTGAGCATCAAATAGCTTAAAGCCATTATCCTGAGCCGGGTTGTGAGATGCCGTAATCATCAGGCCCATGTCAGCCGAAAGCTCGACGACTGCTTGCGCAATAGCGGGGGTGGGCACCACCCCGGCGTCGTGTACAAATATCCGACTCGAGCTCAGTGCACTCGCTAGAGCATTCGAAAGCAACTCCCCCCCCGTGCGCGGATCTCGGCCAACAACGACGTTGAGCGGAACTCCTGGTTTTTTGCTGGCTAAAAATTTTGCTAATGCTTGGCCAAGACGCCAGGCAAAAGCCACGTGAATTGGGCTCTCCCCATAACGGCCTCGGATTCCATCCGTACCAAAATACTTCAAATCCATAAGGCTCAAATAATTGATTTGTAAAAAGTCCTAATATTATGAAGCCAATCGCTCACCTGCCCACTCGCGATCGCAGCTTTAGCCAACTCAATCCCCTCCTGATGGCTCTGCACTTTACCGGCGACCAACAAAGCCGCCCCGGCATTGAGCCAGACACTGGCCCGCAAACCTTGAGTGGCTAACTTAGAATTTGGGCTCAACAGATCCAGTAATAACTTGCCATTGTGGCCGGCATCTCCACCCAGTAACTGGCTTAAATCACTGGGCTCTAGGCCCAGTTCAAGCAGTTGGATATCGACAGGTCCCATCCCCTGCTCGCCATAAGCGTAGGCATAATTGCGTCCAGCACAACTCAACTCATCCAAAACGCGTTCGGGCTCGGGTTGTCCATGCACAATCCAACCGCCTCGTGATCCCATCGCGTCCATACTGGCGGCCAATGGCTGCAGCCATTGGCGATCAAATACCCCCATCAACTGAAATGCAGGCTTCCCTGGATTGATCATGGGCCCCAGCAAATTAAAAACTGTGCGCTTTCCCGCCTCAGCTAAAGCACGCCGCACTGGCATGACCTCTTTAAAAGCGGGATGAAAGTCGGGCGCAAAAAAGAAAGCATAATTAAATTGCGCTAAAGTCGCTTGGATAACCTCTCCGGAAACCGTCAAAGGAAATCCCAATGCTTGCAAAAGATCCGCACTACCGCATTTGGAGGTAATGGATCGATTCCCATGCTTGAATACCGGCACGCCACAAGCAGCCACAACAAAAGATACCGCGGTTGAAATATTGAAGGTTCCGGCATTGTCACCACCAGTTCCGCACACATCAATCGCGCGCTCTGCCCACGCATCCACTCCGGGATCAATCGCACAGCTGCGAAAGTAGGTGGCAATCGCAGCAAGCTCTTCCACTGAGACGCCTTTTTCAGCTAAACGTAATAAAAATTCATATTTGTCGTCAAAATCGACCTCTGCCTGAGCAAGGAGTGCGGCCGCCATCTGCGCATGCTCGGCAGATAAATTGCGTTTGTCCGCTAATTGTGAAATTAATTGAGCTAAGCTGATCGAATGCATTGACAAATATAGGACAGGTGTAGGACAACAACTAGCCTCATGCAAAGCCAAGTTGAATACGAATCAACCCTAATTTATTATCTTATTTCGCAATTTTAAAGATTCTATGCCTATCGGAACGCCTTTTTTTGCCGGCGCTCGGCGAATTATCCTGCTAATAATGAGCATCACCCAAGTTCTGACTGCTGGAACAAGGTCGCAGGATGCATCATTCGCGGAATCTCCGAAAAATGAGATTGCGTATAGCGATGCCACGATCCTTGGACTGGTCGAAGGCCTAACTGAGTATGTGCCCGTCTCCTCCACTGGACACCTCATTATTTGCAATGCACTGTTGGGCTTGAACAGCGATGCCCCACTGCAAGCTGAAAACGGCGGCACCATTCACTCACAGAAACAGCCCCCTTATACACTCGCTGATGCAGCTTATGCCTATAGCATCGTTATCCAAATTGGGGCAATCGCTGCCGTCGTTGTACTCTACTGGAAGGATTTATGGCAAATGGCACTCGCATGCTGCGGCAAAAGCGCCCGCGGCCGCAGCCTAATCAGCAAATTATTGATCGCGTTCATTCCAGCAGCCGTACTCGGACTGCTCCTCGACAAGCATATAGAATCCTACCTAGGAAACAACCTCAATGCCATCTGTGGGGCCCTCATAGTTGGCGCACTTGTTATGTTATGGGTGGAGCGTAGCCGCAAGTTGAAGCGATCCAAGAACAAAGATGCTGGCACCCTTTCGATCGAATCCCTTACCCTTAAAAAAGCTTTCTATATCGGTTGCCTACAGTGCCTGGCCATGTGGCCAGGCACCAGCCGCTCGATGACAACCATAACAGGCGGTTACTTAGTCGGCCTAGCACCTGCGGCAGCCGCAAAGTTTAGTTTTCTATTAGGCTTCGTTACTTTATCAGCTGCAGCTGGCTACAAAATACTCACCGATGGTGCCGACTTACTCTCAAGCTTGAAACTCGGCCCTATAATTACTGGAATCCTGGTAGCTTTGGTCACCTCACTGATTGCGATCAAATGGCTGGTGAGTTTCATTAGCCAACACGGGATGGCTCTCTTCGCCTGGTATCGCATAGCTTTGGCTTGTGCCATCCTGATTTACTTCAACTAAGGGGCACACTAAATTATACAATACACTTTTTCAGATAGCACACGGTGAGAGCCTTAGGTGTCACTCTGAAACCTCGCATAAACGAAACGCGAACAATTTTTATTTGTGAGTAAAGGGCACTGTCTACAGGAAAGTCGGCAGTCCTTCGTGCGTAGATCAACAAAACTCAAAAAAAGTCCCTTGCTCAAGCAAGCGCATACTGAGCGCGGGCTTCGTTGCGTATAGCAAAGCAGGGCTTCCAGCCTTAGCGTTAGCACAAAAGGCTAGCCGGCATCACAGCCAATCAAACATCTCGACTCATGAGAGATTTCTAGAGTTGCCCTAAAAAAGGATTCGATTTGATTTCTTCGATTCAAGGCTTGACGCAGAAAACACTTTCGATTTGATCACGCGCTTATTTCATAACTTTCAAAATTTAGATCGCTTCTCATGGGACAACCAAAACGCAAACAATCCAAACAACGTAGCCGTAAACGCCGTGGTGCCGTAACATTTGCACTGCCTCAATTAGCTAAAGACCCTCAAGACGGCACGCGCTTTCGTCCACACCGAGTGAATCCTGCCAACGGCATGTACCGTGGCCGTCAGGTCCTTGACATCGAAGTCTAAGACACCTTCGTCAACACTCGCCAATCAGTCTTATTATGACCGTGAGTTCGTGTAACTGCACTGTCGCAGTCGACATGATGGGGAGTGACCTCGGTCCTGCGGAGTTTGTTCGTGGTATCGACTACGCGCTCAATAAATTAGAGCTCAACAGTCATTTTATTCTTGTCGGCAATGGGCGTTTAATTGAGCGCCTCATAAAGGCTGCCAAGTTAGATGCTTTTGCATCTAAACTGTCAATTCACCATGCTTCAGAGGTGATTGCGATGGACGAAAAACCCATCCAAGCGCTCAAAAGCAAAAAAGATTCCTCGATGGCCCAGGCGCTAAAACTGCTCAAGCAGAAACAAGCGCAAGCCTTAGTCAGTTGCGGTAACACTGGAGCCTTGATGGCTGGCGGCACTTTACGTTTGCGTCCGCTTAAGGGCGTTGAGAGACCAGCGCTCGCCACGATCATTCCAACAAAAAAAACTCCCTTTGTGCTGGTGGATGTAGGGGCAAATCCAGAATGCACCCCAGAGAACCTAGTCCACAACGCTGTGTTAGGCTCCAATTATGCCAAAGCAGCCCTCAAAATTGAACGCCCTAGGATCGCCCTACTCACAATCGGTACAGAGGAAGGAAAAGGGAATAACCTAGTCAATCAAACGCATCCACTCTTGCAGAAAATGGAAGGCATCATACACTATATTGGCCCGATTGAAGGCTTTCAACTATTTGAAGGAGCGGTCGATGTTGTGGTGTGCGATGGATTCGTTGGCAATATTGTTTTAAAAACAAGCGAAGCCTTATTTAAATTTGTAGGGGGGACCATCAAAGAAGAACTACTCCGCAATCCGAAACGCAAAATTGGAGCCGCCCTATCAGCAGCGGCCTACCGCGACATGAAGGCGCGTCTGAGCCCAGACAACTACTCTGGTGCACCGCTCTTAGGATTGGCGGGTAACATTTTAAAATCACATGGTGCCTCCAATTCAGTGGCGATTGGCAATGCTTTAAGAATTTCGCAAGAAATTGTTGCCCATGATATGCTCGAATCGATCGCGTCTGACATCCAAGCTGCCAATAAGGTGCTAGAAGCAGCCAACCAGCTGGCCTCCACAGCTTGCTAATACATCGAACTATGCCGCAAAAACCGGATTCTGTCATCATTTTAGGCACGGGTGCTTATGTCCCCGAAAATCGAGTCACCAATGACGACATGGCGCAACGGGTCGAAACCTCCGATGAATGGATCCGCACCCGCACCGGCATACAAGCTCGTCATTTTGCAGATGAGGCCCAAGCCAGCAGTGATCTGGCATGCGAGGCTGCGCGGCAGGCGCTCGCTGCTGCAGACACAAGCACTGACAGTATTGATTTACTGATCGTCGCTACGATGACGCCAGATATGCCCTTCCCATCCACTGCTTGCTTAGTCCAAAGCAAATTAGGCTTGGGTAAGATTTGTGCCTTTGACCTACAAGCAGCCTGCTCTGGATTTGTGTATGCATTGAGTGTTGCGCAGTCCATGTTACTATCCGGAAACTTCAAGCGCGCACTCATCATTGGCGCAGAAAAGACCAGCTCGATACTTGATTTTGAAGACCGAACAACCTGCGTGCTATTTGGAGACGGCGCCAGTGCCGCCGTGCTAGCGCCGTCAGATCAACAAGGCGTGGGCATATTAGGCGCTATCACCGGATCTGATGGCGCCAACCCGTCGCTCTTACAACAGCCAGCTGGCGGCTCTCGTATTCCAGCTTGCAAGGAATCTGTGGCCGCTCGGCAACACTACTTAAAAATGAACGGCAAGGAGATTTTCAAACAAGCCGTGAGAGTCATGGGGCAAGCTTGTCTGGATATCCTTGATCAACATGCGCATACACTCGATCAAGTGAATTTAGTGATTCCCCATCAAGCCAATATGCGCATCATCGAAAGTCTGTCTAAGCGCCTAGCAATCCCCATGAGCCAATTCCATAACAACCTAGACGAATATGGAAACACCTCGGCCGCGTCCGTTGGGATTGCCTTAGATGAAGCCTACCGCTCCAACAGAATCCAATCGGGTGACTTAATTTTGCTAGTTGCCTTCGGAGCAGGCTTGACCTGGGGCGCCAGCCTTATCAAATGGCCTTAATCTTATGTACCGCTTTATCACTTCTGCTCTGCTGCTTATCTTACTATCAGCCAACCCATTAAACGCTAGCTGGTTGGACAAAACACTGCGTTACCTGACCGAGCAAGAGGACGGGTCACAGCCCAGTTGGGCTAATTCCATACTCGGGGAATCGACACCTGCTGATATGCTAGAAAGAGCGCATGCGCTCAATCGTGCGGGAAAAATAAGTTCCGCCAAACGGCTCTACAAGAAATTAATAAAACGCTTCCCACTCGCAAGCGAAAGTGGCCAGGCTTACTTTGCTTGGGCTCAAATAGAGAGTAGTCGCGAGCACTGGATCCGCGCTTTTAATCACTTGCAAGCAGTCGTTGATGAACATCCTGACTTTGATCAGTTTAACAAATTGATTCAGTTGCAATTTGAATGTGCCACCGCACTACAAGACGGCGCACGTAGCCGCTTGTTATGGGTATTCCCAGGATTTAAACAATACGGCAAAGCCATCGAACAGTACGAATCGATTGTCAAAAATGCTCCCTACAGTCAGTACGCACCCTTAGCACTGATGAATGTAGCGCTCATTGCCGAACAACGCAAAGATTCAGACTTAGCTATCGATGCCTTGGATCGGTTGATTAACGACTACCCCCAAAGTATGTTAGCTCCGGATGCTTATTTTAATTTAGCCGAGACCTACGCCAGTCTAGTAAAAGGCAGTGAATACGATCAGGGGGCCACTCGCGAAGCGATCCGCTACTTTGAAGATTTTTTAATACTCTTCCCTCAGAGTGACTTCGCTCCAAAAGTTGAGCAACGTATCGATGAGATGCAAACCCTGGAAGCGGAAAGCCGCTTTCAACTTGGAGAGTTCTTCTACTTGTATCGCAGCAATCCGACCGCTGCCCTCGTTTTTTACAATGAGACCCTCTCCTTAGCACCCAAATCAGAACTCGCGAAACAAGCTGAAGCTAGAATCACCGCGATCAATGACGGCATTCGCGCAGAGACTGCTGCCAGCTTTGTTCGGCGCCTACTTTTCATCCAGTAATTGATCGTGAGACCCACTTTGCTATGCTCGATATTCAGCCTTACTTTGGCTGGTCTAACATTCGTCGGTTGCCATAACTATCGCCTAGGAAGTCCGACGCAAGTATCATTTGATAGCCTATATATTGAGCCCGTCCAGAACAGCAGTTTTGCGGCTCAAGCACAACAAGTGCTCAGTACTCAAGTTCGTAAATCAATCATCCGCGACGGACGCGTTCGCCTGGCAACAAACCCAAATACAGCAGCGGCCCGCCTAGAAATTGAGCTAACGGACTACCAGCGAAATAGTTCAGCCTACAGTCATGATGATATCGACCTAGCTCGCAGTTATTCGCTTTTGCTGACAGCAAAAGTTTCACTCTGGGATGCCCGGCAAAATGGCTATCTGTTTAAGGATCGAATCGTTCAGGCATCTGAACAATCCTACGTAGGCAATCCCTTTGACAATAGTGTCATCAGCGCCAATAACTTTAACGCGGCAGAATACAATTCTATCCCACTACTGACACGAAGCTTGGCTGAAAAAATTAGCCACCAAGTTCTCAGTCCTTGGTAAAATTTGCCTGATCACCTGCTGGTGATCAGCTGAAAAAATCGCCTTTGTGTTTTAACAAGCGATGAGACATCACCCAATATTCAGTCCGCTTCAATACTTAGATTTGCCTCATGAGTTAACTAGGAAATATGAATAAGAATATCGAGAAATTCTTACTGTGGGCGTGCATCTTCAAGGTGCTTGCAATGACCGCGCCGATGGGAATCTCTAGCTTAATCAGCTATCTTGTCATTGGAGATGACATTGATAATGGTTCTCTGATGCTTTTCTCAACGTTGGGATATGTAATGTTCACAATACCATTGAGATTCGTTTGCGGGCTATGGCTAAAAAGTGAGTCCGATAGCCTAGGAATCCATCAATGGGTGTGGTTTTGGACAGGCTTCCTGTTTGAGCTTATTGGTATACTAGTCTTCTACGCGTACTTAGCCTTTTACAAGCAAGCAAGATCTAACCAGTCGTGACGGGTATTAATTTTTAGCCTTTACCCCCTAAATGCCCTAGCATTTTAACACCGAATAATTGGAGATATTAAAGGTAGCCCGTAAGCATTCCGATTCCGAACAAAACAAAAGCAATTCCAGCCAGATAAGGTGCGTAACTCCACCTATTAATACCTGGCAAAAGAACGCTTCTCTTAGGTTTTTGAGGATCATAGTAAACATCCACCAAGGAATCCAAGGGATACTTTTTCACAAGTTCTCTAGCCCCTCTAGATTTGGCGGCATTATAAGTCACCTTGTATGAATACAAGTCATTCGTGTAGGATTCCTCGTCCACTATATAGTCATACTCTACGACAAACGCGTAACTGTTGCTGTATCCACTACCGCGGTCTGTCCTAGATTCCCTCACTTCAGAAACTTTAATGATACCTATTACTTTTGGCCACATAAGTGATCTCTTTCCATTTCGGGAGTATTCAAATCCACAGTAGAAACAAATACCACCAACTCCAATCAAAATGTAAGCCCAAGTATTCTCTCCGACATGGCCAGCAAAGAATACCATTCCAAGTAAGACAGCAATCGCTAATGGAGCAATTAGTTTAGTTTGGTTATCCACTTTTATTGCAAAAAACTTTTATTAATCAAAGGCTGGCACGCTTACGGGGGACCAATATGGAAAGACTAAAGGGGGTAGTTTAGAATTTTATTTATAGTGTTAATGCTCTTAGTTTTCATGACGATCTTTGGGTATAACCGAATCTTCTTCGACTCGCTCCAAGTTTTCTGCTATCTGAGAAAATTCCAATCGCTAAAAATATCGATCCAACTAGCGTGAAAACAAATCCAATACAGGGCACAAACAAAGTCGATGTGTGTATACCCGGCTCCAAAACTGATTCGTAAAGATCATTAGGGTCGTAATAGACATTAATTTTGTTCCCTACTTTGTATTTATTCAAATATTTTCGGGCGTCTCCAGGGTCGCTGGTTTTTATTTCTCCAAATTTAACTCGACTGCCACTAATCAATTGGTCTTCGAATTGAAATTCGTATTCTATTTCAGCACCGTAGGTGGTACCAGAGTCACTGCTAGTGTAGCGCTCCATCTCCGCTGAAACGACGACGCCTTCTGCATTTGGCCACGAATTGCTTTCATTTGCTCTGAATATAGAGCGAAGCCCCAAAATCAAAACAACAATACCGATGACAACAAATAGTGATGAGAACCCAATCCAAATTTTTTTCATTATTATTAGTGATTCAGAATTTAGC
>CAWVTP010000063.1:0-12476 GCA_963933035.1 uncultured Puniceicoccaceae bacterium
TTCTGATCTAAATCAGCATATATCATGGCCATTGAGAGCACATCTCCAAGCGTAGGTTTTTTAAATACAACTTCATCTAATGCCTTATGGGCATGATTTTTTAATCCAGATAATGCATAGGAGTGTGCGAGCATTGCGTGAGTAATATCATTTAAGCGAGCATCGCTTTCGAACAGTGATGTGTTTTTATCTATAAACTTAAGGAGTAAGTTTACACACTCTTTGTGTTCGCCAACAATGTGTAAGGAAGCAATGTAGTTTAAGAATTTCCAGGCATTTTTTGGGTTGTTTATTAGATCATCGACTTGCGAAAATTGGGCGCCTATTGCCATAACGCTGCGCTTGGGAAAATGATTACGATAAGATGTCAGCTCATCTTTTGAGCTTTGGTATGTTTTTACATCATCAGCAGCAATACATTGGAAATAGAAAAATAAGGTAAGGGCAAAAAATTGTGTTTTCATGTGAGTTATGATTATAAAATGAACATCATTTACATTTAGAAGTACCTGGTGGTTTGGGAGGTTTTGGTGGCGTGGGTCCACTAGGGCCAGTCGGTCCACTAGGGCCAGTCGGAGGTTTTGGTGGCGTCGGATAACTTGGATCTCGTCGCCTCCCGCTACCTCTTCTTCCATCGCCTCTTCGATTATTTTGATTGGACTCAAAATAACCTGTAACTGCATCATATAAAGCACCAGCGCCTGCCTTCAAAGCTCCATTTTTCAAATAATTAACACCATTTTTGGCTGCTCCAAAAGCTGAGCTCATAATGCCCTTACCTAAATCTTCAATATTCTGAGATCCTTGGTTTAAACTTTCTTGAGAAAGTGATTCGCCATAATATTTTATGTTTTGATTTTCAGGTAACTTGGGGTTGGGGCTAACGTAATCCTTAATTCTATTGCGCCCCCAGTTTACCATCCCCAGATAATCCCAGTAATCGATAGGATTATTTTGGACCATTGCGTATAGATTCAGCCCGCCCTGTTCTTGTATGGGGTCTCTATTTGGCCAATTAGTTACCGTATACATCGCAAATTGTTCTCGAAATCATCCTGGGTACGCAATTCGATACAGCTTCCATAAGCGAATGCCAACGATGAGCGACTACGCAACACAGCAGATCATGCATCCGGGTCCAGTAAGGCACCAAAATAGGCGCAGGGCGCATGTTGGAATCGTAACTAAAAATAACACTTAAAAATACCCTTTTGAGGACTACATTTTGCAATAAGCCCATCGCTACGATTTTCGATAACATCTGTATAAACATGTGCAGGCAGGCTAGGATGCCGCAGTTTGTTCCAAAAATTTGATGATGCCACAACTGCTCTGTCGTAAGATGGCGGCTCGCACCCCAGGAATCATGCAGGAATAGCTGTTCGATCAATAAACTGTAAATAGTTCGCATCTGCCAGAGCATACCATCAATCACCCCACCCTACCTATAATTTGACCTCAACGGCGGCGCTGGCTTGTTTGGCTTTGGAGACCGCGGCTTCGATCGTTTCGGCTCGC
This sequence comes from uncultured Puniceicoccaceae bacterium, assembly GCA_963933035.1. GTDB lineage: Bacteria > Verrucomicrobiota > Verrucomicrobiia > Opitutales > Coraliomargaritaceae > CAWVTP01. The sequence continues at coordinate 1,519 of CAWVTP010000063.1, forward strand.
GCCAAGGCGACCCCGAGCCGACGGCGCCCTGCCACTGCGGGTTTCCCAAACAAGCGCAGTTGTGTGTCGGGCGCCTGCAAGGCGATCTCCAGTTGTGAATAGCCGATCTGCTCGGAATGCCCCTCGCCTAAAATCACGGAGGATGCTGCGGGTCCATGCTGGACGATGTTGGGAATCGGCAATCCTAAGATCGCTCTGACGTGCAGTGCAAATTGGGACAAGTCTTGTGAAATCATGGTCACCATTCCGGTATCATGGGGACGGGGGGAAACCTCACTAAAGTACACCTCATCCGCTGCCACAAAGAGCTCCACGCCAAAAACACCATAACCGCCCAGCGCATCAGTTACTTTCAAAGCAATGGCCTGCGCTCGCTCGAGCGCCACTGCACTCATGGGCTGCGGCTGCCAGGATTGCCGATAATCCCCATCCACTTGCACATGCCCGATCGGCGCACAAAAAGAGGTCCCTTGAGCGTGACGCACGGTCAACAAGGTAATCTCATACTCAAACTCGACAAAGCCCTCGACAATCACCGTTCCTTTGCCAGCGCGCCCGCCCTCTTGAGCATAATCCCAAGCGGCATCTATCTGATCTGCATGGCGCAGCGTTGATTGCCCCTTCCCCGAGGAACTCATAATGGGTTTCACCACGCAGGGTAAACCGATGGCTGCGACCGCGGCATCAAAGGACTGCTTATCGGCTGCAAATTGATAGGGCGAAGTCGGCAAACCTAAAGTTTCAGCCGCTAAACGTCGAATACCTTCTCGGTTCATAGTCAGTTGGGTGGCCCGTGCAATGGGCACCACCGTCGTGATCCCAGCTTCCTCAAAGGCACGCAATTGATCGGTGGCAATGGCCTCCACTTCCGGAACAATCAGGTCAGGGCGCTCCAATTCAACCACAGCTTTCAGCTGGGCGGCGTCCAACATGGAAATCACATGCGAGCGGTCAGCGACTTGCATCGCGGGTGCGTTGGCATAGGCATCCACTGCGATCACCTCGACGCCCATCCGTTGCAATTCAATGACGACTTCTTTACCCAATTCACCTGCCCCGCAGAGCATGACGCGTTTGGCACTTTCCGTAAACGGCGTTCCGATTTCAACTGGCATGCTTATAAGCAAGGAATTTCGACGAAAGGGTCGAGCTAAAAGTCCCTTTTGACAGCAATCCATTTTCTGTACACTCGCGTCAACAGTACCGCCGTATGCTCCAGGTTAGCCAACACCCTCAGGCACCCTAAAATGCTGGCAGCGGAACCCAAACTATGCAAACGGATTTCTTGAGTATTAGGGTTATCATTAAGTGCCATTATTCCAGCCACATTTATGGGCACCTCTGAAAACCTCCCATGTGCCGAGATTGCCGATTTGCTGTGATGCAGGCAAGGCTCTCTCGCCAACGGTTGGGCTGGAAGCCCTGCCTAGGCGAGAGCAACGCCGCCAGCGCACAGCAAGCGGCAAGTCTTTCAAACCGAATACACTTTTGGTTCTGAGCTAGGCGCATGTCTGCCTATCAGGCCAACAGTCATGTATACTTATACGCTCCCTTTGCCTGCAGTTGCCGAGCACCGAACGCAGCCTATTGCATAATCCGGGTTGAAATCCTCGAAAGTCTCGCTAGTTTTTTTAAAATTGCGCCTATGGTAGGCCGCCGCAAATGTTACTGATCTCATGTCAAGCGAAGATAAAACTGCCGAATCCTTTCGTTCCTCGCTGGACGCCAATTACACTTGGCCCGCCAGCTTCACCTTCAAGTTCATCGTGCCTCAAAAGGAATGCCCGCAACTGCTAGCGCGCTTTAGCGTCGAGCCGACCAAAGCGAAGGCTTCCTCTTCGGGCCGCTTCACTTCTTATACTTTTGATTTGCCGATGAATTCGTCGCAAGAAGTCCTGGATACCTACGCTGCGGTCTCTGACATCTCGGGCTTAATTTCCCTGTAAAGCATTCGAACGACTTTCATGCACTCGACAACATCCACTCAGTACGAAAAAGCCTGCTTTGGAATGGGTTGTTTCTGGTGCGCGGAAGCGATCTTCAGAACTGTGCCGGGGCTGCAAGCATTCCAAGTCGGCTACATGGGCGGGACGACAGCAGACCCCGATTATCGCAGTGTCTGTACCGGCACCACCGGGCATGCAGAGGTGCTACACTTCGAATATTCCGGTGGAGCGGCTCGCTATGCCCAGCTCGTGCAGCTCTTTTTACAAGGGCACGACCCCACTTCACTCAACCGGCAAGGAGCCGACTGCGGCACCCAATATCGATCCGTGATTTTTTACGACTCTGCAGAACAAGAGCAAACAGCGATGGTAACCCTGCAGGCCGCCCAAGAAAAATACGCTCAAAAAATTGTTACGGAGATCAGCGCTGCCAGCCAATTCTATCCCGCTGAGCCCATGCATCAAAATTACTTTGAACACAACCTATCAGCACCCTACTGCCAGAGCGTCATCCAACCCAAGCTGGATCAACTTACCGGGCACGGTTGCTAACAAACTGCAACCTTTAGACGATGACACCTGCAAGCGCAGGCTCGATCTCCGCGCTTAATAGGCTCGAGCAAAAATGACTCGCTTGCCTGGCTTACCCGTAAAGATACAGGGCAGCTCGTCGTCCGCCGTTTGCTGTGGAATGCAGCGAACACTTAATTTGTACTGCTTAGCAATCGATTCTTCCAAGCCAGGATCACAGCAAAACCCCACCGAGGCGAAGCCGGCCTGCTCAGCTTGCGGGCCGGTAAAGTAATTCACAAACTCAGCCTCCGAAACAAGGGTCTGGGTATGTTGCGCTTGAAATGCTTTGGTACGATCCAAGAGCGTATCTTGAATTTCGTCTAGCAAAGCAGGCACCTGCGCCACGAAGTCTGCCATTGGATAGGTCGTTTTTGATTTAGGCGCTTGATCACGCCGGCCAACAAATACCGCATTGTTCTCAACATCACGCGGGCCGACCTCGACGCGGATCGGCATACCTTTTTTGATCCATGACCAAGCTTTTTCGCCGCCTCGAAGATCGCGATCATCCAATTCAACCTTAACCGCCGCCCCCATGTAGCGCTGCGCTTCCAGTGCGAGCTTCAGCTTGCCACAGTACTCAAGCACGGCTTCTCGGCTGGCGGGCTTGGGTGTGACTGGGATAATCACAATGTGAGCCGGCGCAATGCGTGGTGGCAGTACTAAGCCATCGTCATCACTGTGAGACATAATCAAGCCTCCCACTAGACGCGTTGAGACGCCCCACGAAGTGGTCCAAGCATACACTTCTTGCCCTTCCGCATTGAGATATTTGATGGAGGAAGACTTGGCAAAATTTTGTCCCAAGAAATGGGAGGTCCCCGCTTGCAGCGCCTTCCGATCCTGCATCATCGCCTCAATGGTAAAAGTGGACTCGGCACCCGGGAAACGCTCCGCCGCAGTTTTTTCGCCAACGATAACCGGCATCGCCAAGAAGTTTTCTGCAAAGTCCGCGTACTCGTGAATCATCTGCAAGGTCTCCTGCATCGCCTCCTCGGCGGTCGCATGCACGGTATGCCCCTCTTGCCACAGAAACTCAGCAGTCCGCAGAAACAGACGTGTCCGCATCTCCCAACGCACCACATTGGCCCACTGATTGATCAGCAACGGCAGATCGCGATAAGACTTCACCCATTTGGCAAACAACTCGCCAATGATCGTTTCTGAGGTAGGCCGGACAATAAGTGGCTCTTCCAAGCGCCCGGCTGGCTGTAATTGCCCATCCGCATCTGCCTCTAAGCGCGAGTGAGTCACCACCGCACACTCTTTGGCAAAGCCCTCCACATGATCCGCCTCCTGCTGCAGGTTGCTCATGGGAATGAAAAGCGGAAAATAGGCATTTTTGTGTCCCGTCGCCTTAAAACGACCGTCCAGCTCACGCTGAATATTTTCCCAAATGGCGTAGCCCCATGGTTTGATCACCATACAGCCGCGCACCGGAGAACTCTCCGCGAGGTCAGCTGCCTTGACGACTTGCTGATACCACTCTGGATAATCCTGTTCGCGAGTTGGACTGATTGCGTGTGCGCTGTGTTTGGCCATTCCTCACAGAAAACGGCTGCGATTGAGTGTGCAACTTCAAACTGAAGCCGATCAAGCCGATTCCGGCTCGCTACGAAATGCCGCAAAAAACTCGAACACTGAGTCCACAAATTCCGGAAAGAAAAATTGTAGGGCGGCCAATAACAAGAGGATGATGACCAGATAAATAAGGCTTTTTCCAGCGCTTTTGAAAAACTTGAAGAGCAGAAGAATGACCAACAAGACGATCGCCCATGCGATCAATTGGCTCGACACGAAAAAGTTTTGCAGACTCTCCATACAGATCGATTAGCTCCTCAGCGAGCGAAGTTCCAGCTCAAAAGAAGAACTTCTACGAAGCTCCCGGCTTAAGTTGCTGCATCGTGACTTCGAAATCCTCCGGCAAGGCCGCCTCAAAGCGCAGCGGCCGGCCATCTGCTGGATGCGCAAATGCCAACTCACAGGCATGCAACATCACCCGCGGAATTGAGATCCCACGAAAACGAGCCGATCGAAAACCATAGTTCGAGTCCCCCAATAGCGGCATCTTGAGCGCCGCCATGTGCACGCGAATTTGATGCGTGCGCCCGGTGTGGATGACGCAACTGATCTGCGCGGCCTGCGAGCCCAAACGCTGCAAAAGCGACCAATCAGTGTGAGCTGGCTTGCCAGCTGGCACCGTCGCCATGCGCGTGCGAACCACTGGGTGACGCCCAATCGGCTCGCGAATGCTGCCCTGAGCTGTCGACGGTTGAGCTGCAACCAGGGCACAGTAGCGCTTGTAGGTCGCGCGTTCGCTGAAGGCCTGCACCAATTTGTGATGTGCCGCATCCGTCTTCGCCACCACCATCAAACCAGAGGTTTCTTTGTCCAAACGGTGCACAATGCCCGGACGCAGCGGAGCGCCTACCGAACTCAACTGCTGGCCCTGCTGCTGACAGTGATACAAGGCCGCGTGAACCACAGTATCATTGCCGGTCCCATTACCAGGATGGGTCACCATCCCCGCCGCTTTGTTGATGACCAGAATCGACGCATCTTCGTAGACCACATCCAGCGGTATAGCGACGGGATCTGGACAGGCATCGGCCGCAACTTCTTCTAAGGTGGCCTCCAGCAGGCCCGGCTGTTGGACTTTGAAGCGCTTATCAATCACTTGTCCATTAAAAGTCACCCGACCAGCCTCGAAGGCTCGTTGCAAGCGCGAGCGGCTGATACTGTCAAAATGGTCTGCAAATAATTTATCGGCCCGTTGCACCTTTTCGACCTGCGCTACTGAATACTGAATCACTCGCTCTGACATGCCGCAATCTCATTGGATGCCCATGAAAATGTCGAACGATAACTTTCTAAACAGTTTGCTCGACGATCACCATCGGGCAGCAAACTGGCCTTGAACACGCTTCCCACACTTTTTCCTTTGCCTCAGCCGTATCTGTCGCTTTTGTTCTGCCATTCATCTATTTGGCAGCTCATGATTACGATCAACAACCTCTCCCACAATTTCGGTAAAAAGACACTTTTTAACCAAATAAATTCCGTCATCAATGCGCAAGATCGCATCGCGCTGGTGGGATCCAATGGTTCGGGCAAAACCACGCTGCTACGCATGATTATGGACGAAGTCCAGCCTGAGTCTGGATCGATTGATTGTCCAGATTACGTCAGCGTCGGTTACCTGCCACAAGACGGCATCAGCGTCTCTGGGCAGACGCTCTACGCGGAGGCCGAAAGTGCCTTTGGTGATGTGTTGCAGCTGAAAGAAAAAATCGAACAAGCCGAGGAGGCCATGATGACCATGGATACCTCCGAGGATGCCTATTATGACTTGATCGATACCATTGGCGGATGGGAACAACAGTTGGAAAACTTTGAGCCGCACAAAATGAAGTCGCGAATTGAGCGCATTCTGCTAGGGATGGGCTTTAAAACAAGTGATTTCGAACGCGATACTGGCGAGTTCTCTGGGGGCTGGCAAATGCGAATCGCACTGTCCAAACTACTCTTGCAGAGCCCCTCCTTAATTATACTGGATGAGCCGACCAATCACTTGGACATCGTCTCGCAAAACTGGGTGGAGAACTACCTCAAGCACTATCAGGGAGCCCTAGTTATCATTTCCCACGATCGCGCCTTTTTAGATGCGGTAACCAACCGCACCATGGAACTGAAACTGGGTCAACTGAACAGCTTCAAGGGTAATTATAGCTACTACGCGAAAGAAAGTGCTGCTCGCCTAGAGCAATTGAGAAAGGCGCATGCCAACCAACAAAAAGAGATCCGCGAGATCAAAGATTGGATCAACCGCTTTCGCTCCAATGTCAAAAAGGCCAGTATGGTGCAAAGCCGGATCAAAGCCTTGGAAAAAATGGAATTGATCCAAATCCCGCGCGACGAGAAGAAAATATTTTTCCGCTTTCCGGAGCCCCCACCTGCCAGCGCAAAAGTGATTAACATCAAAGAACTGCACAAAGCTTACGATGAAAATGTGATCTTCAAAGGCCTCGATTTACGTATCGATAAAGGCGATCGCATCGCAGTGGTGGGTGTCAATGGAGCGGGTAAATCGACCTTGGCTAGAATTATGGCTGGCATTGAGCCCTACCAGTCCGGCGAAGTGGAACTCGGCATCAATACGGTGCTAGGCTATTTTGCTCAGTCGCAAGCTGATGAGCTCAACCCCGCCAAAACTGTATTAGAAGAAGTGGAGCAGGCCGCCGCTGGCAACAAAGATGCGAATCCGCGCGGCGCGTTGGGTGCACTGCTGTTCAGCGGGGATGAAGCCTTGAAAAAGACTGCCGTGCTATCGGGGGGCGAAAAGAATCGAGTGGCGCTGGCCAAAATGTTGATGAAACCGGCCAATTGTATGATTTTGGATGAGCCGACCAATCACTTGGACATCAAATCAAAATCAGTGCTGCAAGAAGCCATCAACCTATTCGAAGGCACGGTGATACTGGTCAGTCACGACCGCGCATTTTTGGATGGCGTCGTCAATAAAGTGCTGGAAGTCTCTCCGGGGAGCACTCGCATGTTGACCTGTAATGTCAGCGACTACATCAAACGCTTGGAGGCAGAAACCGCCGAACAACTGGCCCAATAAAAGGCCTGCTCTCACGACAGGCTAGCGACGAATCCAACGACTGGCTTGGGCGACGCTGTATTGGTACTTGCGCGCGTGTTCACGAATCAAAAAAGGCATATCCCAGTGAGCCTCTAATTCAAAATCTGCGGCCAGCGCGTCTTGCAGGCCCGTAAAGGAATCGCCTTGAGCATCCGCTAACCAATTTTCCACTGGAGTAAAGGACTCCATCCAGGTAAAGGGGGTCGTTATAAACAACTGACCACCGGGCCGCAGCAGTGAAGCCAAGCGCTGCAAAAGCAACTGAGGTTGCTGCAGGCGACAAATCAAATTGCAGGCCAGCACGCAATCAAACTGCCCTAAGTTGGACGGCAAGGCCTGCGCATCCCCTTGTACAAACTGCAGACGATCGGGCCGCGCATCCTGCGGCGGTTTGATCTGAATGGCGGTCTGCGCAAGCCCCTCATCATGACGCTGTGCAGTCAAGGTCCCGGTTGACCTCAACTGATTGGCCGCATCAATAAATGCTTGCGAATAGTCCAGCCCAATGACTTCCGAACAGAATGTTGACAGCGTAAAACTGGCAGCCCCGACCGAGCACCCAAGATCCAGTGCCCGAGCATCAATGGGCAGCCGGCAGCGATCCACCCCTGCTTGAGCACAACGTTGAGGAAAGTTCGCCGCTTCGGAGGCCAAAAACTTGTATGGAAACTGCTGCTCCGGTAGCGCGTAATGAAAGATCAAATACTGCTGGAGAAGTTCATCTGATTCGTAAAGATTCACAAAACAGACAGTCCATCAACAGGCAAAGCTGTCAAGATTGGAGGCCAGCGCACACATTAATGCGCGCTAGCAGCGAGATCTTTGGCCTGCAACAAATCTACAAAATACTCTGCTGGTTGGTAATGCCGAATCAAGACAGTGCTGACGCCATCGCGAATCATGCGCGCCTCTTGCAAACGAATTTCAGGGGTTTTGTGCGGCGCATACAAAACATCGTCATGCGAAGCATTTTCGTGCGTCTTGAAGAGATCCGGCGTAATTTTACCGCCTAAATGATCGTCTCGGCCAGTAGCGACGTGTATCGTGCCCAAGATTTTTTCATCTTGAATATCCCGCCCGGAAAATGGCAGCACCTGAGTGCCAAAGCCCAATTCCCCAATCGCCCCCACCATAGGATCGTCCAACAAACGTTGGTTATGCGCTTCAATCTCAGCGTAATTACCATACACAAATTGCGAACGCTGAATAGAGCCATTCTCGACATGTAGCAAACCAATGGTGCCATCGTCATACTTAAAAGGAAACACCCCATCGGCACTATCTGGAACAAAATAGACCTCCCCTGCCGGTAAATTGGCCACATCCCCTTTACCTGGAGGACACAGGCCGTGACTCTTCTGAGCACTTTGGCCATTGGTATGCAAACGTAAGGTATACACCTGACTTTCCACCTCAAAATCGATTTCAAATGCATCTGCCCCCGTCAACCCAAGACGCAATTTCTCGGCATCCTCGCTGACCTGATTGTAATCAACCGCCAGACCGGTATCCAAAATAATCTGATTGAGACCATGCAGAGTAGCCCCACGGAAGCCAAACTCTTTGCATTTTGCGGTCAGCGGCGCCGTGGCCGAATAGGTCGAAACCGTCAAAATGATATCATACTTTGGATATATATCACGGTCAAGGCTCAGCTCTTTTCCACTCGGATCAAAACAAGCATCCGCTAAATCAAGATTACTCCCACCGGTTTCTTGGTAGGCAAAGATTTCGCCACCTCGCCAATTTAACTCCTGCAAGACTCCCGATTGAAAGCCCTTGTAGAATACTTCGTGTCCGTAGTTTTGGATCGACAAAGTCTCATCAGACAAAAACTTAAAGTCTTTAATATCAGCCGGATTTGGCAGATCGATAAGAATGCAAACACGCTCACCACTCCCAGTGCCAAAGCAAGTCGTCAAAAGGCGGGTTAAACAAAATGGAGCGAATTTACGTTGGCTAGCATCTAATAACATAATACAGTTCTTTAGTAATGATTGGCTTGTTTTGAAGGACCTAGCGGCCTATGCTCAGAAGAAGCCTACAGATCACGTGTTAAAAATCAAACGCAACCTTCATTTTATTCTGGCATTGTCGATTAGCTTTGCGGTCACACCACTGCTGCTCCTGTTAATGCTGGCTCAAGCCTGCTTGATGGGGCGACCCATATTTTTTAGACAGCAGCGGACTGGACTCAACGGTCGGCCTTTTGTGCTGATCAAATTTAGAACCATGCATCTTGGACATCAGGAAGATCGGCTGCGCCTAACAAAATGGGGACGCTTGCTGCGCTCCACCAGCCTAGATGAACTCCCGGAATTGTGGAATGTCCTAAAAGGAGACATGCATTTGATCGGGCCGCGTCCACTACCCTGCCATTACATGCAACGATACAATGATCAACAAGCCATGCGGCATGCCATCAAGCCTGGAATGACAGGTTGGGCTCAAGTCAATGGCCGAAATTGTATTCGCTGGGAACGACAATTTGAACTTGATTTGTGGTATATCCAAAACCGGAGTCCACTGATCGATGGCATAATTCTTATCAAAACTATTTTACTCGTCATCCAACGAAAAAACATCAACGAAAGCGAATTCGTTAGCCGCGGAGAATTTATGGGGCCGCCTGAATCAAGCGGACTCAAACAAGTGGATGGCGAAGCATCTCCAGATGCTGGCATTAAATTTTAGTAAAAACCTCGTCACCAAGTAACGAGCTTCCATGCCAGCAACCAAACCGCAGAATCAAAAAAATAAAAGCGGCAGGCCCCAAAGGCCCTACCGCTGAAAAATCTAGGACAGTTCCAGATGCCCTCAAATTAGCGACCGCTAAAAACGAAGTTCCCAACCGAGGCTGCACTTCCAATCCGCATCCATCTGAACGCCATTTAGATCCTGATACAGTGGCAAACGCACGTCCACGGCAATCCGTTGCCCCGGAAAATAGGTGCTGGGTAAATCAAAAAAACTTCCCACAAGCAATTCAAGCGTATCCCCACCATAATTCTCAGACCAGGCAGTTGGCACAGTGCGCTTGCCCATCATGTTTTTGGTCACTGACTGCTGCTCGCCATGCAATTTACCCGATGAGCGATAGCTCAGTCCAGCGTTTACCGTCCAATCAGAGTGCAACTGATAACTGGCCCAGCTTTGCAGCTGCAACTGATGCCCCCGACGATAACCCTGAGAATTTTCAGATTCTAAACGTAGTGACGCCTTTATCTGAGCCCCATAGGAGAGCGCCCCTCGTGGCATTAAAAGCGTCAGTGCTGGCTCAAAATCAAAGGTACCCGAGCCCAATTGCATACTTGACGGGAGAATGTTTTGAGCAAATACGCCTCCCATCGCCGGCATGAGGTCACGTTCTTTGATCGAACCCGTTGGTAGACTCAGCCCCCACTGAGCATGCAATTGAAAGCGTTCACTGTTCAGCAATCGTTGCAACAACGACAATTTGGTATCACCCCAACCTGCCGATTGCGTAGTGAATGGTGTTGCACTCCCCATCATCATACGATGATTCACCATCTCCATGGAGTGATAATGTGCCATCAGCATCACTGTCAGATCGTCGCTTGGTGCATACATAATGCCCAGCATATCCATCTGCATGTCCATTCGCTGGGGAACAACATTGTAAACGCTGGCCACTTCCGAGTCCGCGGCACGATTTGAACCTTGCCGCATGCCTTGCATATTGGAGCGCATGTGGCGATAGGAGAGCATCCACTCTCCCTGAGAATGCATGTGATCCCCCATAACCGATAAAGGCGCCCGCATACAGCTCGTTG
>CAWVTP010000064.1:0-11293 GCA_963933035.1 uncultured Puniceicoccaceae bacterium
CCTGTGCACAGAATCGCCTTGCTCAAAATCAAAATTGTATTCGTCTCGGTCTTGGGAAGTTTTCAGAGGTGCCCTTAGCTTGCTGTTCGGTTTAATTGTTCTGGATGTAGAGGATTCACAGCTGCCCTAGAATTCGGGTTGAATCTCTGTCCGACTCTGTTCAGCATGACGCGATGGGTTTAGAGATCGTTGAAGCAGATAGGCAGGAGCAGCTCGCTGCAGCTCTGTTTCGGCGAATTGGCTCAGAGCGCCGTGGACAGGGCCCTTTTTATCAGTCGAAAGTGCTGGTACCATCCACCGGTATCGCGCGTTATTTGGAGCTAAGCTACGCGCAGCAAATGGGGATGTGTGCCGGTGTGAATTTTCAGCTGCTGCGCCCCTTTGTGCAAGCCGAATTGCAGCGCGGATGCCTCCTAGATGCCGCTCAGGAATTGAGCCCTGCGCGCTTGCAGTGGCGATTGTTTGAGCGCTTGCGCGGGCGAGATTTTTCCAGCTGGGGGCTGCGATCACAAGTCTTGCAACGCTTTTTGGAGCCATCGCATCCGCGCTTTCAGCTGCGCGCTTGGCAGTTGGCTGGGCAGCTGGCTCATGTATACGATCACTACGCCATGCATCGTCCGGAGTGCTTATGCGATTGGTTACAGGGAACTGATCGCCCCATACTGGGCTCGCTGCAGCACGCAGACTGGCAGATCCAGCTTTTTCGTGCACTGGCGGATGATTTGAGGCGCTCAAAGCTGGAAATCGAGTCCCAACTGCTAGGATTGGCGCTGTACCGCTATCAGCAAGCCGACGCGTTCGGAGCGCAATTAAATGGCTTGGAGACACCCATTCATTTGTATGGACTGAGCGCTTTGGCACCGCAGTTTCTAGCTTTCTTTAAAAAAATAGCGCAAGGGCGCCAAGTGTTCGCCTATCATTTACTTGCGAGTCAGGCCTATTTGGGCGATTTGCCCAAAAAAATGAGACTGAATGACCACTGCGAGCCTCAAGAACCGGCTTCTGACGGCTCCAATGCGCTCTTGATCCAATCTGGTCAGCAGGCAGCGCGCTTGCAGTCCTTGCTACTAGCACTGGAGTTTCCGATTGGAGAGACGCCATCAGTGCCCGAAAAGGACGGGGATAGCCTGTCTCTCTTACAGCAGGTCCAGGTATCGATTCGCAATAATGAGGCCATGTCAGCTTTTCAGGCTGATGGAAGTTTGAGTTTTCACACCTGCCCCAGTCCATTGCGTGAATTAGAGGTATTACAGCAGCAAGTGCTGGTTTTTTTGCAGGCGGATCCTACCCTACAATTAGAGGATATTTTAGTGCTTATGCCTAAGGTGGAAGACTATCGTGCGTTGATAGAACTAGTCTTTGCCCGCTCGCTGGCTGTGGGGCAGCAGCCTGCTGTGCGCCTGCCGTATTCGATCGTGGCGCCGACGCCATTGGATGCGAGTGTGCCGGGTCGTTTTCTGGTCGCGCTGATGCAATTTGTTCGCGGGCGACAAAATTTTAGTGATTTTCAAGTGGTATTAGATTTTGAGCCAGTGCGTCGACATTTGGGCTTAACGGATAGCGAGGTGGAGGCGCTGGGCACTTGTTTGCAAGCGGCTGGGGTTCGCTGGGGGCTTGATGCGGCAACTCGGCAGCAGCAAGGGCAGCCGGATACGGATGCCTTCACCTGGGATGCGGGCTTAAATGCGCTAATGGATCTGTTGATGAATGGATCCAACTATATCAGCAGTCAATCCATGCTGGGCGCAGGCAGTCGCATGCCTGAATTGATCGGAATCTGTGCCCAGGCTGTGCGCAGCTTGGCAACTTTGATTCGATTGCGGCATCAAGAACAGCCCTTTGCTATCTGGGCAGAGGGCTTGCGTTCGGTTTTGCAGGATTTACTGGGCAAGTCCGAGGAGGCTCAAGAGTGGATTCGGCCAGTTTTAAACGCGGTGCAAACAGCCTGCGATCAGTCCAGTTCTCAGCCCATCGCAGCGGAGCTGTTTTTTGAGATTCTTTTAAAGCAGAGTGGAGTGCTGATCGGGGCGGGGCCTTTTTTTCGACGCGGGATTCATTTTGCCACCTTGGAGGCGGCGCGCCATATCCCTGCGCGCGTCATTTGTTTGCTGGGCATGAATGAGGGACAGTTTCCTCGAGGCCAAAAGGCGCTCGATTTTGATTTGACCCAGACTCAGCGACAGCTGGCGGCTCAATTGGAAGGCCGAGACCGCTTGCAGGAAATTCATTTTTTGGGTGATCGCTCGCAACGGGATGAGGATCGGCAACTCTTTTTAGATTGTTTGATGAGCGCACGTGATCGTCTTTACATTAGCTCCGTCGGGCAAGTGGCGGGTCCACATAGTGTTCAAGCACCTTCCATTGTGGTGACGGAGTTGCAGCAATTTTTACAAGCTGCGCTGCCATCGGATGTGACGGCACTGCATGTTCAGCATGCTCTGCAGGCGTGGGGTGCACTCAATTTTCAGCAGCCTCAGCCCGGCGCGACTGACCCGCTGGTGCCGATCCATTTTGATCCAGCCTTAGCGGTGGATCCTGAAATGGCGCAGGCTGCTGTGCCATTTAGCCAGCCCCCGATGCAGCGTTCACAGTCGACTGCGCTCGCGCCTGCGAGTGGGGTTCATTCATTGCAGGCTATTTTGCGATTTTTTAGAGATCCCGCTGCCGATTATTTGCACAAGCAGTATGCCATTGATTTCAAAGATGTGGAGTGGCTGGCGCTGAGCCAGGATGAGGAGCCCTTGCAGGCCTTAAATGGTCTAGACTTATGGTCTCTACGTCAGCGGGTCTACACGGATTATTTAGCGCAGTCAAAGGCTTCAGTCTTTGATCGTGAGCGGTATCGAAAGCATCTAACGGTTCAGGGTGCGTTGCCAGTTGGGCAGTTGGGAGCTCAGGTCTGGCAGCAGACGCTCAGCCCCTTGATCGACTTTTTGCAGCAGTTTTTAGGGCGGCGCTCATGGCAGCAGCGGCGAACGTCTTGGCAGCGCACCCATCTGGAATTGCATACTAGCAGTCTGCAGGATGCTGCGGGTAAGCAGTTGGTCGTCTTGAATGCGGCACTGCGGCAGCAAAAGCGTTGGGAGGCCAAAGCCGCGCTTGAGTTGTTTGCGCGCCATACCATCTTTGGCGGAGTCAGCATTGTGTTGTGTTTGAAAAGCTGCAAGGCTTACCAGCTCGACGTTCCATTGCCGCAGAGCGAGGTCTGGCTGCAGCACTTACTACAGGCGTATCAAGACGGACAGCATAGCCCATTTAGCTTCAGTTATAAAATTGCGGAAGCTTGGTGGCAACTGCGGACCGAATCACCCGCGACGGATGCGCAGGCGCACTTGCGAATCGCTTACGAACGCTGTTGGGAGGATACGGCCTTTGGGGGCGCTAGCGGGGATCAGTCTGCGGCCCAGCGACTGTGTTTCGCCGGAGATTCCCCCGCCAAGCTGGGCAGTGCCAGTGCTGAGCTTTTTATGCACAATGCCCAGCAGTTGTTGGGGCCTTTTCCTGAGTGGTTGAAGTACTTAAAGTGCTTGGAAGGAGGGGAGCATGTCTGAGTCGATGAGCAGCGCTCAGCTTTTGGATCTGCGCCAGTTTAGCTTGCAGCCGGGCACCACTTTGATCGAGGCCAGTGCTGGCACGGGTAAGACCTTCACCATTCAATACTGCGTGCTGGATCTGATTTTGAAAGGATTGGAATTACAGCAGATTCTGGTGCTCACTTTTACCGAGTCAGCCACCCAGGAGCTGCGTGCCCGCATTCAGCAATTTTTGTGGCAAGTGTATCAAGCCTTGCAGCTGGATCGTCCGCTGGCCGAGCCATTGCACAGCGTTCTGACGCGCGCGCGTGCTCAGCAGAGCGCTCCCGATTTAATGCACAAGCTGGCTCAAGCAATTCAGCAGATTGACGAAGCTCCGATCCAAACGATTCACGCCTTTTGTCAGCGTAGCTTGCAAGAGCATGCCTTTCTCGCGCAATCAGATTTTGAGCGGGAACTGGTCACCGATCTCGGTCCCATCAGCGAGCGCTTAGTGGGGGATTTTCTGCGGCGCGCCAATCATGTTTTCCAACTGCCCTTTCCTAAGGGGGGCGAGCGGCCGCAACTGCTATTACGCGCCGATCAACTGAGCTGTTTTACTCAGGCGGCTTTGACGCAAGTGCATAGTATTGAATCCTTACAGGCGCCCCTGATCGCTTATTTGCAGCAATTTCGCTCTTATGCGGCTGAACAGACGGAAATCTTGCAGGAGTTTTTGTCTTTTGAGGGGCAGCTCAATGCTCGCCGCTATTCGGCTCAATTTTTCGCGGAATTTCCGGCTGTGCTGCAAGGCTGTCTGAGCGCCCCGGAGACGGTGGGTCTGCAACTCTATAAAAAACTAGGCGCACAGCAGCTAGCGGAGGCTTTCAATAAAGCCTACAAGTCGCAGGGTAAGCGCCCAGAGCATCCCTTCTTTTCGCTGTGTACTCAATTTGTACAAGCCCATGAATGTTACAGTGAGCAATTCTTTCATTGTTTTGATCACCATTACATTGCGGCGCTCAAACAGTATAAGCTGGAGCAGGGCTTGCTGAGCTTTGACGACATGGTGGGTGAGTTGGCGCGCGCCTTGCAGGGGCGTTCTGGATTGCCCACCGTCCTGCAAAAGCGTTATCAAGCGGGATTGGTCGATGAATTTCAAGACACCGATGCACGGCAATATGCCATCTTTGAGGCCATCTTTGGCGCGCATCGCTCGGCGGATCTCGGGGCTGCTTATTTTGCCATGATTGGCGATCCCAAACAGTCGATCTACGCTTTTCGCGGAGCCGATATTCGCTGCTATTTTCGCGCCAAAACGGCGGTGCAGCAGGCCTACACATTGGGCTCGAACTATCGCTCGGATCCGCGGCTGGTGGCGGCCTGTAATGATTTTTTCCACGCTTGTGACTTGGGGGGCGATGGGGTGGATGCCGGTGAGTCCATTCCTTTTCAAGCGGTGGCAGCGCAAGATGCTGCTGCCATGAAAACGCGACTTGTGTTTGCCGATGCGCGGGAGCGGGAGCGGCTTTTTGTGCAGTCGATCGATGCCGAGGGCTCTAAAGTAGCGGCCTATATCGATCGGTCCTTGGAACAAACGGCGGATATGATCGCGCGCA
This sequence comes from uncultured Puniceicoccaceae bacterium, assembly GCA_963933035.1. Classification (GTDB taxonomy): domain Bacteria; phylum Verrucomicrobiota; class Verrucomicrobiia; order Opitutales; family Coraliomargaritaceae; genus CAWVTP01. Next base: position 5,132 of record CAWVTP010000064.1, read on the forward strand.
TATTGCGCTTGGCGTCTGCGGGTAAAATCGCTATCGAGCATCTGGATGCTCACGGCGCTGTACGCGCGCGCAGACCCGTTCAAGCCAGTGATTTGGCGGTGCTGGTCGACCGCAATCGTGAGGCGGAGCTGTGCCAAGCTGCGCTGCGCAAACAGGGTATCCATGCCTTGCAAAATAAGCGTGCGAGTGTTTACACTAGCGAGGAAGCGCGTCACTTTTTATACTTTTTGCGGGCCTGCCAACAAGCCAAGCCGCGCTGGCTGCATGCGTTGCTGGTGTCGCCGCTCTATGGCAAAACGGCAAACGACTTAAAAGCCATGAGCCCCTCCGAGCACCACCGCTTGCAGCAAGCCTTTGTGGATCGCGGTCGAAGTTGGCGGCAGGGCCAGTCGCTGGGACAGCTTTGGGATGCTTTTTTGCAATCGATTGCAGCGCCGACTCGCTTGCTACAACGGCAGCAGGGGGAGCGGATGTTGACCAATTATCAGCACGTGGGTGAACTGGCCAGCGAGTTGGCCGCGACCAAAGCTTTGAGCCCAGCAGCTTTGATTGAGCAGTGGGCCCGGCGTATTCAACAAGCGCTGGCAGGGGAGAACGCGCAAGACGATGCGGCACTGCTACGTTTGGAGAGTGATCGCAAAGCGGTGCAATTGGTGACCTTACATAGTTCCAAAGGCTTAGAGTATCCGGTAGTATTTTTGCCGACCTTGTGGCAGAAATGTGTGCAGGTGAAGCGAGGACAGTCGGCGCAGCCGGTACCGGACCCTCAAAATTTAGATAGGCTGCTGCAGTGGCAGCCTTGGAACGCTGAGCAGCAGGCTCGCGCTAAAAGTGAAGTGCTGCGTTTGGGCTACGTGGGACTGACGCGTGCCGTGCACCAAGTCTTTTATTTGACCGCCCCTCAATTCGAACAGCCAAAAAATAAGCAGTCCAGCCATTTTGAGGGTTGGTTTGATCGCTGGGTGGGCGAGCAGCGTGGCCAGTCTGCTGCTCGGGCCTTGAGTGTGGACGATTATTTTGCGGGGCTGGCGGCTGCGCCGGCACTGGATTGTGAGCTTGTCGCAGCCAGCACTTCGCCAGCACCGCGTCGTTTTGAGCGCGGTCCATTGGATCAATATGGCATCCTATCCTACACTCGATTCACTCATCAGGATATGTCCGCCCGACGAGGAGAGCCGCTAGCCTTTAGGGTTGAGCCCGCGTTGACTCGGCGAGAGCTGATAGAGGCGCCCGCAGATCGCGATGATTTAATGCTGCGTGCACTGCCCCCGGGGGCCGCTGCCGGGACTTGTGTGCACACAATTTTGGAAAATTGTGATTTGGCGCAGCCAAATACTTGGACGGACTTGATTCGGACTCAATTACAGCAGCATTTTCCGGATGGGGCCTCGCATCAAGTCAGTCGCGAGCGCGCGATTCGTCAGCTTTTGCACAGGCTGCGAGACCCGGAGCTGACGAATGGTATGGCATTGGCCCAGCTATCGCCCCAATCCTGTCGCCGAGAGTTCAGCTTTTATTGCGCCCTAGATGGGGTGGATGCCGAGCGTCTACACCAAGTTTTGTCGGATTGGCTGCAGTCTGAATCACTGCCCACGACGCCTTACTTGTCAGCTGCTCACCCTACGCTCCGCGGCTTTTTGACCGGGAGTATTGACCTTTTGTTTGAACATGCGGGCCAGTACTTTATTTTGGATTGGAAGACCAATCGTCCCTTGCCCCATCAGGCGGAATGCTGTGCCAGTTATGATCTGGGCGGCATGCAGGCGCAGATGCTCAAGGGTGGCTACTATTTGCAAGCGCTGATCTACAGCGCGGCTTTGGATCATTATTTGCGCCTTAGCTTAGGAGCTGAATTTGAGTGGGAGCGCCATATGGGAGGTTTTATTTATTGTTTTGTACGAGGTTTGTCACCCGCGACAGGGTGGCTGGAACAGCGCTTCCCGGAAACATTGGTGCAACAGGCGCAGCAGGCTTTGGGGATGCAGCTGGGAAAGGATGGGAATGGATACTGATGCTATGCATGAAGATTTGCCGCTCGAGGTAATCGCTCTGCTCTTGCAGCAGCTGCGGCCAATTGATCGCTGCTTGGGCTTGCGACTCTACCGTGGGAGTGTGTTGGCCCCGCTGCCGGAGCCTGACGAATTGGCCTTGCCGGCCGCTCGCAGTTTCTGGTTGGCGGCCTTGATTCACTATGCCCAAGCTCACGGGCATAGTGGTTTGTCTTTGCAGCCTACAGTTCGGTTATCGAATATCTTCCGCGAGGGGGGCATCCCCGCAGCGGCAGATCTTTGTTTGGCCGATCTTTTTGCGGAGCTGGGTGAGCTGCGTGATTTTAAGGGCGCTCGTTGTGTGGCCATGGATGGCTCCGGGCAGGAAGCGCCCTGTCGCTTTGATCCTAGGACTCACATCTTGTACTTCCAGTCTAACTATCAGCGAGAGCTGGAGCTGGCTCAGGCTTGGGTGCAGCGATCCCGCAGCTATACCATTCAAGCCAACCCAGACTTAAAAATGCTGTGGGGGCATTGTTTTCCCGTAGCGACGCTTGACCAGAATCCTTGGCAATCTGTGGCTTGCTTTAGTGCGCTGCGCGAGTCGCTGTGCATAATTACGGGTGGGCCGGGTACTGGTAAGACTCGCACCATCGCTCGCTGGATCTGCTTGCTGCAGTGTTTAGAAGATGCGGCGCGCCCACAGCGCATACATCTGTTGGCTCCCACAGGCAAGGCGGCCATGCGTTTGCAAGAGTCACTGCAGGCGCAGAGTGCTCAGCTATTGGGAAGCTTGCCGGAAGTCTGGCGTATGCGCATGGAAGCTAAGTTGGCTGAGTCGCTGCACGCAGCGACCACGGTGCACCAATTTATTGGCCGTCAACTAGACGGCCGTGTGCGCCACCACGCCGGGAATACGGTGGAGAGTGATTGCATTGTGGTCGACGAAGCCAGTATGCTGGATTTGGAGCTAAGTTGGGCGCTCTTTCAAGCCTTGCCGGCCCACTGTCGCGTGGTTTTATTGGGAGATCAAAATCAGCTGTGCGCGGTGGAGTCTGGTAAAGTCTTCGCCGATTTACTGGCCGCCAGTGGGGGGGCGAGCGGGGCTGCACAGCAATTTACGGCCGGCTGGCGGCAGGCTTATTCTGAGGTTACTGGCTTGTCACACGCAGTTGTGGGGTTAAGCGAAGCGGTTGCCGGTGATCGGGTGGTGGAGTTGACTCACAGCTATCGTTTTACTGCGCAGTCTGTGGTTGGGGAGCTGGCGCGTTGCTTAGTGCAGACACAGGCCTTGCCTCATGAGAGCAGTGCTGTGATGCAAACTGATGTGGACGAGTGGCTGCCGCAGCTGCGGCAGCTATGGCAGCCTTATGCGCAGGCCTTAGCAGCTGATGTGGCTGTTGAGGATTTGCTCGCAGCATTTAATCAATGCCGGATTCTATGCGCCCAGCGCACGGGGCTTTATGGGAGCGAGCGCATCAATGTCATCTTAGCGCGTGAGCTGGTGGCCGATGTCTCAAATTGTAGCGAGCCTGTGCATGGCTTGCCCTTTATGATTCGACGCAATCAGGCCAAGCTGGATCTGTGGAATGGCGATTGCGGGATCTTCTGCTATGATGCCCAGCAGCAAAGCTTGCAGGCTTATTTATCGGGGCCGGATGGTCTGCGTTGTCTGAATGCCAGCACGTTGACCGATTGGGAGCCAGCCTTTGCGATGACCATTCATAAATCGCAAGGTTCTGAGTTTGAGCACGTCGGCGTGCTACTGCCCACCGCAGCCGTCAATTTTGTGAGCTGGGAAATGGTTTATACTGCGGTGACGCGCGCTAAAAATTCGATTCAATTACTACTGAGTCCCGAGCTATTAGGTCAGCGGCTGCCCCGCACGCAACGCGACTCCGGACTCGCCCAGCGTATTCAAGAATTGCAAGCGGATACCCTGTCTTGAGGCTTGAGCGCGAATGAGTTCAGCTGTCGATCAATGGCTGCTCACAAGATGCGCTGGTGCTGGGCTTCGAGTGGATTGCTAGGCCTACAGCGAGCAGCCCTGACTCGTTTCGCAGTTGGGGCGAGCGACGAGGCCTTTGAGCGGCTCATCGGGATATAATTGATCCGCCTTGCCATTATTCAAGAGCGCGGTATCGCACAGTTGTAAGAGTTCATCGCGTGTTTTGACCCGCCGCATGGCGTGTAAAAATTGGCCATCGGGATCGACTCCCAGGCCCACGAAGTTTAAAAATTTTTTCAGATGATTGATATGCCCCAGCTCGGAAATCGCCGTCGCTTGGGTCATTTCGATCAGCGCATCGATGTAGCCTCGCACTGCCGCAAAGGTGGGCTGGTAGGGTGTCTCGCCAGCAAATTTTTGGGCAATTTGCTTGAAAATCCATGGGTTGCGTATGCAGGAGCGCCCCACCATTAAGCCAGCGCAACCCGTCTGCTGAAAGACGCTGTGGGCCTTGGCGGCGGAGGTGATATTACCATTGGCCAGTACTGGGATGTTGAGCCGCTCGACGGCGCGTTGGATATACTCATAGTGCACCGCACTGCGATAGCCCTCCTTGACTGTGCGCGCGTGCAAACTCAGCAAATCGACTTTGTGTGCTTCCAGTAACTCTAAGATGCGCTCAAAATGCCGCGTATCTTCAAATCCGATCCGCATCTTTACCGTAAAGGGCCCAGTGATGGCAGCCCGCATGCAGCCCAGCAGAGTGTCGACTTTGTCGGGATCGCGCAGCAGGCCACCCCCCACATTTTTTTTGTAAATTTTGGGGGCAGGGCAGCCCATATTCAGGTCAATACCAGCCACTGGTAGCGCCTGTTCTTGAATGGCGGCAATTGTCCGTTGGATATCGCTGAGATTTTCGCCAATCAGTTGAGCAAAGATCGGCTTGCCCGTATTGTGGTGCCGAATGGATTCGACGATCGGGGCTTCCAAATGCGAGTGGGCGTGCACACGGAAGTACTCGGTAAACAGTAGGTCAGGTGCGCCATACTTCCCCAGTAAACGCATGAAGCCCAGCGTCGTGACATTTTGCATCGGCGCCAGCGCCGTGTACGGTAGCTGAGCGGGCAGTACCAGTTTAGAGACATGCATCGTCATCGCGATATGGCGCAGTCGATTCAGTCCTGTTGCTCCAGAATCTTTTGCAGCACCTCCGACATGTCGTCCACTGCAGCAAGCACTGATTCCGCAACGTAGAGCGGCTTTTTCGTCAGTAGGGCCAACACGATGCAGTCACTCGGGCGGGCATCAATCTCCACAATTTTATGGCGGATCTCGTTTTCCATGGAAATAATTAAGCGAGCGTAAAAGGTGCCCTGATCGACGTGATTGATAATCACCCGTTCAACCTCAGCATCTAAGCCTTCCAACATCAGTTGCATCAAATCATGAGATTGGGGCCGTTCTTCGGGAGTTTCGCGGATCGCATTTTCGATGATGGGGCCCATATTGGAGTCCATGTAGATCACAAAAATTTTTTCGCTGCAGCCCAAAAATAGCGCACAGCCATTCGAGGTCGGGATGACTCCTTTAATACTGACAAGCAAAACACGATTTTCCATTTGCGCTCACTATGGACAATCCTCAGCCTGCATCAAGTGTTAAGACGGTGGCCACACGGCTGCCAGATTTTTAGAACAATGGCTGCCAAGTGGATGTGAAAGAAAAAAAGCAAGAAGCAACGAAAAATATTTACTTGATTGGATTTATGGGGGTTGGCAAGTCAGCGATTGGTCGACGACTGGCCCATGAATTGGACGCTCAATTTACAGATTCGGATCAAGCCATCGAGCAGCAAGCGGGTTTGACGGTGAAGCAAATCTTCGAGCAGTCGGGAGAAGCCACATTTCGAGAGTACGAACGGCGTTTTGTGGAAACAGGTCATCCCGCTAGCGGGCAGGTGATCGCCTGCGGTGGTGGGTTGGCCGTACAGCCCGGTATGCTAGCGCAATTGAAGCAGCGGGGGATTGTGGTCAGCTTATTTGCCTCCGAGGCCACCATTCTAAAGCGTACCCGTAAGAACAAGCAAAGGCCTCTGCTGAACGTCGAAAACCCCGCCGAAAAAATTCGCGCGCTGTTACAAGAGCGCTCGCCCATTTATATGCAAGCCAATGTCTGCGTTGCCACCGATGGCCGCAGCATTAACGACGTTGTTCAACACATCAAGCG
>CAWVTP010000065.1:0-11155 GCA_963933035.1 uncultured Puniceicoccaceae bacterium
GCACAGGAGGGCTGGAAGCCCTTCGTGCGCAGATCAACACAGCTCAGAACCAAAATTGTTTCGGTTTGAAAGACTTGCCACTTGCTGTGCGCTGGCGGCGTTGCTCTCGCCTAGGCAGGGCTTCCAGCCCAACCGTTGGCGAGAGAGCCTTGCCTGCATCACAGCAAATTGGCAATCTCGGCACATGGGAGGTTTCCAGAGGTGCCCTCTAATGACTCAGCTGCCGCCGATCTTGAGTTCTTCAATGATATCTAGCTTATTTTTTGAACTACAATTTGCTCGTAGCCCCACAAAGCCATCCGAGTATTGGTCGAAGTAAGGCCAAACCAGTTTCCGATCACTGGCCGGAATTTTCAGCTGATCAATCTCTGAACGCGTAAAAAAGCCAAAGCTGCCCTCACTAATGGTCGATGGCAACTGCTGAATTGGGCGCTTGCATTTAAACAGGAACATTAGCCAATGGCCGCTATCTTCAAAACTTTTTTCTGAGATATAGCCAAAACAGTGCAGATCTGAATCCTGTAATTCCAGGTCGATTTCCTCTTTTGTTTCGCGCCGTGCGCACTCATAGGGGGATTCACCGATGGACATTTCGAGCTTGCCTCCTATTGGGCTCCAACAGCCTTTGTTGGGAGATTTTCTGCGTTGAATCAGCAAGCATTCAGATCGCTGATTGGTGACGAAGATTAGGGTACTAATTTTGAAGGGATGAGTTACGGCTAGCTCCATAATAGCTGAATTATATCTATAACGAATAGGCTGTGCGATATTAATAAAAAAATATTGCTTATATTAGAAGCGCCGCTAAACAGTGGTGACTGTACTACTTGTTACTATTTAGATTATACCCCATATGTTACCCAAACTATTCGCACTCATCGTTATGATTGGGGCCGCCCAACTCGCTGCCAAATCACCGTTAGAAGTTTCCAAAGTTGATTTTAACACAACCAAAGACGACTGGATTCAAATGGAGGTCGAGTTAGATTTTGGTGACAATACGCTACCAGATGCACGCGATAAAGATTTCTTTGCCAACGTCGGCGTTAAAGTGTATCTAGCCTATGAAATCGACGCCGCTAAGCGACAGTACGACTATTACAGCTCCGAAGTCAAAATAGCTTTGGCTGAAGCCAAAGAAAAATACAATGTCTATTTCTATTTGCCGGGTATGATAGTGGAGCGTGATCGAATCTCCCAAGCAAAACCAGCATTCTATTACGTGGCGTTGGACATGGCTGGAAATGAGCTGCCGCCCAAACAGGGCAGTTATGCTATCAGTGATAGTATTAAGAGTTTACAAATACTCAATTCTTTCTTAGCCAAAGCAAAAGAAATGAGTGCGAGTACAAAAGGGCTTTTGATGCCTAGTTATTTTGCTCCCGGTGCTTACAAATCACGGGTGCAAAAACAACCGCTTTACTTAAGGTTGGATCCTGAATCTAACGAATAGTTTCCAGCCTGCCTGCTCGAATTTTCCTTATGGGTAAACGAAACAAAGTTATCATCAATTGCGGATCGAGTTGCGTGAGTTTCGCATCGGTCGTCTACAACGCTCATCAAGCGACCATTGAAAATTATCATGTGCAAGCGCTCGATTATGAGCCTAGCGATGAAGCTGCATGGCTGCAAGCCCTGAATAGCGCGATACAGGCGGTGACAGCTACTCAAAAGTTCTCTGGCCGTGCAAGCGTGATTATCCCGGGGCACTATGTATTATCCAAGGCGCTCAAGATTGCGCATGTTGAAGAGAGTAAGCGGGCTCAAGTGATTGCTTTCGAGGCACAGCAAAAGCTACCCTACCAGCTGCATGAATTGGAATGGGGCAGCCAAGAAATCTTTGATGACGGCATTGAAACGGAGGCCCTATTTTTGGCCTGTAAAAAGCAACTGATTACCGCAGTTCTGCAAGCCTTCAAAGGAACTTCCTTAAAGATTGAATCCGTACGCGCTGCTTCTGTTCTGGATCAAAGCGCATTGGCTGCGAGTGCAGGTACGAGCGGCGAGCCTGTTTTATTGATTAATATCGGGGCCACTTCAACCAATTTGACTTATTTAGCCGATGATCGTTGTGCACTCAGAAATATCAGTCTAGGTGGCAACTTCCTAACACAAAGTATTGCGGATAAAATTGGTCAGTCCTTCGAGCAAGCGGAGCAGGTTAAATTGCGCTTTTTTGATGGCACTGAGAACTTCGATTCTGAGGATCCAGGACAAAAGCAGTTGATCGACTGTGCTCAAGGTTTTATGCGTCGGCTCAATCAGGAGTTGACCCGATCAATCCTTAACTTTAGACGTCAACTTGGCGTTGCCGCTCCAACTAAAATATACTTAACGGGGGGCGGCGCTTTGATCGAGCAGCTCCGTGTCGAGCTTGGTCAGCGTCAAAAACTGAGTGTTGAGCGCTTGGATACTTCGGCGCTCGTTGGATGGGGCTCCAATGTTCAAATCGATGAATCCACCCTTGGTTTGAGTGAGGTTGTCGGGGAAGTCTTGAGTCAACAGCAAGGCCGAGCTGCGGTGAATCTTTTGCCAGAGATGGAACAGAAGCAACTCGCATTCGTTGGGAAAAAGCCTTGGTTGTTAGTCGCTAGTTTGATGCTTGCTGCAGCACCATGGCCAGCTTACATGGGTTTTAAAGCTGCCGCAGAGTCTGCAGTCGATGCGAAAACTGCCTTGCAGTCACAGATCGCGCCGTTGCTGGATGCTCAAGCTCAGATAGAGGTGTCGACCGCTTCAGCTGCCGTCTACCAAGAAGCGCTGCAAGATGTGCAGCATGTTGTGGGCTCTAAGTATAACTGGATTCAACTAATTGCGGATTTACAAGCAGGCCTCAATTCAATTGAGGATGTCTGGTTGGACCATTTGAGAATTGTGCGCACCGATACCGTGGATCAGGATAACGAAAATTATGAGCTTGTTTTGCGTGGTAAAATGTTGGTGCGCGAAAGTGTAGGTGCTAAGCGGGTCAATCAAAAGGTGCTTTCGGAACGTATCAATAGCCTACAGTCAAGCTTTACTCAATCCAAATTTGTGGCCTCAGCCAAATCTCCAGTGATTACCTGGACGAGTTTGCGTGCAGGTTTAAATGTTCTCCCATTCCGTCTCAACTTAATCGTGGATAAGGATACCATACTCTAAAGATGGCTCTGTTAAAACGAAATACAATTTTTACCTTAATTTGCGTCATTTCCCTGCTTTCAGCTGGAGTGGGTGCCTACCTGGCATTCGTTGAATATAGTCAGTTGACCCGCGCGGAAAAAACTAGCACGCAGCAGCAACGGATGCTGGATAGCTTGCTGGCACAGCAACCTTCACTCACCGCAGCGAATGTTGACGCAGCCAGTGCAAACGTGCAGCAACTGGATCAGGCTTATCGGCATTTGGCAGAAAGTCTTTATGGCGATACTGCCATCGTTGGCTCAACGAACGGGGTGCAAGTGATGGCCAGTATTCAAGAGTACATTTCAGAGTTTACTTATCGCGCTAAAAATCACGTGAACGCTGATGGCGAACCGGCGCCAGTTTCGATCGCTCAGGACTTATCTTTTGGCTTTGAAGCGTATGCCGAGCAGGCAAGCGTACCGGAGCTGCCAAAGGTGATTCCACTGCTTGATCAACAGCGTCAAGTTCTGAGCTATGTCATGCGACAGTTGTTGGCATCGGATCCACTGGAGATTGTATCTGTAGACAGACGGATATATGAGGGGGAATCTCCGATGGATACCAAGAAATTGGGAGGTTTTAAAATGCCTAAAGTCGCCTCTGCAGCGGTGGAGGGTTTGATTCAAACGATTCCGCTCAAGGTTGAATTCCGCGGCTATACCACTAGTTTGCGCAAGTTTTTAAACAAACTTGCTGAGTTTGAAATACCCATACTCGTGCGCTCAATTCAGGTCAGTCGCAAAGATCAGACTCTTAAAAAATCTAAGGCGAAACCAAAGTCAACGAGTCTAGAGGATCTATTTGGAAGCTTCGGTGCTGCCGCCACATCTGAAAAACCCTCAGCTGTCAAGGCTGAACAGAAGCCGATCATTTCCGAAAATGCATCCAACTTTACTTTGATACTGGAATACATTCAGATCGCGCCTAACGTAGAGATTGCCAATTTTGACCGCTAGTTTTTTGATGAGGAACATTTACGATAAACTACTTTTGCTCGCAGCATGTCTGTTGCTGACCGCTGGCTTTTATATTTACATGTCAACGGGTGGTCGCGCAGTGTTGAATGTAAGGCAATCACAGCAAAGTATCCCGTATACTTCGCTGAAAGCTGAAATTAATGCGCCTAGTACTGTTAATTGGTCTGCACCCGAAGAGCAATCGACTGGTTGGACATACGATGTATTTACACCGCCTAAGATTTACTTGGACGAAAACGGCCAGTTCGTAAACGAGGGCTGGAAAATTTATGAGCCTGTCCCATTTGGGGTCACGCTGGTTAATTTAGAAAAAATTCCTTATCGCATTCAGCTAGAGGGCTACATTGAGGAGGATCCAATGGACGCGAGTAAAAGTCTTCTACTGCTGTATAATGAGGAAACTGATCGCAGCCTTCGTACCCGTGTCGGGCGTTTGGAATCGGCTGCTGAGATCGAAGTCATTGAATTTAATATTAAGCGTTTACGAGATGCTAATGGCAATCCTTACAAAGAGGTATTTGCACAGATCAAAGATCTGCGTTCGGGTAAGATTGTAACGCTTAAAAACGACGAGCGGCTATTTTTGAAGGACTTTGTGGCTGAGTTGCGAGCGGAATCCAACGCTGAGCAGAAAATTCAGTTAAGTCGGGTGGGTGAGGAGTTCGAGATCGCGGATGCTCAGTACCGGCTCGAGTCTGTAGATTTTGAGCAAGTCACCGTCTCTGTTTACAAGTTTGCTACGGACAAGTCAGATGCCGAAACACGTAGTTTAAATGCAGATTCTTCAGAGACTTCGGGAGCAGATGTAAACGCTGTTGAGGATGGTTCTGCTGCGAATGCCAGTCCAACACTCGACTCATTATTCAATTAATGCCTCAATTTAAAAAGATTATTTAACGACTAGAAATATGAATAAAGCCCCCCTTATAAAAGCCCTAAACCGTACCATGCTAACTGCGCTTGCTGTTAGTAGTCTAAGTCTTTACATCCCGGCCGCACTGCACGGGCAAAGTGCCAGTGACAAGATCCGCTTGATGTCGGATGCGCTGCGCGCTCGTGATGCGGGAGACTATGCTTTGGCGAAGACTCAGGCTGAGCGTTTGTATGCGATGGCACCGAATGATAGCAATGTGCAGATTTTGCTAGATTCTATTAACGAGCAACTCGCGAATGCGAATGTAGATAATGCAACGCCAGAAAGCGAAGCTGCTGTAGCGCCGGCGGAAGCAGAGGTCGAAGTGCCGAAACCTGAAGCATCGAATGCTCCTGTCGAAGCGATTGAACTTTCTGAAGAAGAACAAGCCCTGAACGCAGCCCAAGCTTTAGTCGAAGCGGGTGATTTGTTGGGGGCGGAAAAAGTTCTTGAGGGTTATTTGCTGAGTGGACAGGGTTCTCGAGCCGTCGTTCGCTTACTCAAAAAGATTGATGCGGCCCTGTCGGATCCGTCAGAGCAAAACATACTGGCCATTAGTGAGGACTACTTGGCACAGCGAAAAATTATCCGCGACTTGACGGCACGGGGTCGGGCGCAATTTTTAAATGGAGATTATGCGGGTGCGGCCGCTAGCTTTAAAGAGGTCGAAGCGCGCGATCCTAACGATGCGGAGGCAAAATTGTTCCAACTGCGGATCGCAGAAATTGTCGGCGCTGTCCAAAAACAAAATCTGTACAAAACCCGGGCCCAAATGCTGGCTGAAGTGGATCAAAGTTGGGAGCGTCCCAAGGTTTTTGAAGTGGATGCCGACATCAAGAATATCGAAGAGGTCGACAACAGTATTCAGCGCAAGATGAACAGCATTGTGATTCCTCAAGTCAACTTTTCAGGTATGGAGTTAACGCGGGTGATTGAGAGCCTGTCGGAGTTGTCCGCTGAGTATGATCCTGAACGCATTGGTGTGAACATTGTTCCTTTATTTGGGGCGGATCAGAAAAATCCTCAGGTGAATATCAGTTTACGCAATCTGACTTTGGATCGGATCTTACAGTTTGTGACCCAACAAGTCAGTTTCTCCTACGACATTGGTTCTGACGCGGTGACCGTTTCACCCAGTGACAGTCCAGGTGGCGTCTCGACGACTGTTACCGAGTTTTTTCCAATCTCACGTGCCACTGTGATTCGCTTGACTGGCTTTCGTGAAGTTGGCGGCGGCGGTGGCGGTGCCGACTTTGATCCTTTCGCAGCGCCCGACACATCGGCACCCGCTGCTGGCGGTGGCTCCGGCGATAAAGAGGTCGAAGCCTTACAGGGATTTTTTCAGCGCGCAGGGGTTAATTTTGAGATGGCGGGTGCCAGTCTAGCCTTCGATGGTGAACAACTGATTGTCACGCAAACGCGCCGCAATCTAGAGCGCATGCGAGTGATCTTGCGTAATTATAATGAGGTCAAGCAAGTCGAGATTGAGTCCAAGTTTTTAGAAGTGGCTCAAAACGATTTGGATGAACTTGGCTTTTATTGGGATGTGTCAAAGGGAGATAATCTAGTATTCACTACAGATACTAATCGTGCGTTAACTGACGCTTTTGGCGGAACTTCTGATAACAGTGAAATTAACATTACAGGTTTTGATGTTCCTCTCCCCGTGATACCACCTCAGATTTCCGGAAGCCTCGATTTGGCAAGTGGAGTTGGGGCAATCTTTGGAAACAATCTTGCAATTGCAGGTCCTTACGATCTCGATTTAGCGATTCGCGCTCTATCGCGCAAAACGGGAAGCGATTTAATGAGCGCTCCCAAGGTGACCGTACTTTCTGGGAAGCGGGCCAATATTGTGGTGGCGCAAGAGATGCTTTATCCCGAGTCCTATGGGGATATTGAGTCCTCGGCATCAGCTGGGGACGGGGGGGCTGCTATCTCGATCACTGCAGGGACTCCTCAGGATTTCACCAAACGCAATGTGGGGGTGGAGCTTTCCGTGACGCCCAATGTTGAGAATGATGATACGATCAGTCTTATTTTAGAGCCACGGGTAACGGAATTCGAGGGTTTTGTTGAGTATGGTGGCACGAGTGTTGCCAGTACTGCTGGTGTTACTGTAACGGTGCCAGCGGGGTTTTATCAGCCGATTTTCTCAACGCGTGAGATCACGACTGAGGTGACGGTATTCGATGGGGCAACGGTTGTGATGGGGGGCTTAACCCGTGATGAGGTGCGGACCGTGAACGACCGGGTCCCCATCTTGGGAGATATTCCCGGGGTGGGACGTTTATTCCGTTCGGAGGGGGAGACACGCCAGAAGCGTAACCTACTTATTTTTGTGACGGCAAATCTGGTAAGTCCGGGGGGCTCACCTGCGCGTCAAAACTACCGTAGTGTGAACGCAAATTCACTTTTCCAGAATCCGACGATTATGACGCCGGCGGGAACTGTTAGCCGGGGAATCGACGCTGAATAAGTCTAAGACAATCAGTTTTTACAAAGCCCGTCTGTTGACGGGCTTTTTTATGGTCAGGTTGTTTTTCTAACGTAAGCGCTAACTGCTGAATTGTAGGTAGTTCTAGTGGTCTGAGCCCCAAAACCTGTGCGATATCCTCAAAAAGTGATGCGTATCTGCTCCGATAAAAGGGCAAAGAATTTACTCAGAAAAGACTGCTAATCTGCTATCGAAGACATTGGCAATGACTCGATGGCTTATCCATAATGGCATGAGTCGCGATACCTTCTATCGTTATAATAATGTAATGAAAAAAGGCGGTATGGAGTCCTTCTTGGCTCAGAAGCGTTGCAATACTGGAGGGCCCGTTTAGCTTACCGGGTGGCATGCCCACCGAAGCACAGCTTGAAGAGCTGGAAATTAAGCAGCAAGAAAATCGAGCCTATTGAGAAATTGGGGGTGCTCATCTGGGCTCATTGAATATCGGCTATGTCGGTACACCCGAAAGCGTTCGTAGAGTCTAGCAACTGAGCTAGCTCGATACGTATTTAAGGTGGCTTATTGTCAGCTTTACACCACTAGAAGTGGACCTCTTCAGCAAACCTGCTCAATAATCGAGTCCGACTCCTATTCGGTGAAAATAGCATCGGGCGACTGCATCCTAATAGACCGTAGCACTGCATACTGTGGTACAGCAGAACATTCCAAGCATCAACTGTAGCTGGCCAAATGTGATATCGATCACACTAGTAGGAGAGCCAGAAGCGCACCGACAAAGAGGGTTTATGAACGCTTTTTATGAGACAATACTCAACTAGTTTTTTAGACTCGGCTACAGTGCGTAGGGCAGTGGAAAGCGTTGGCTGAGTTCGACCGCAGTAATTTTGGCTTCAGCTATGGCTTCAGGATCGTTGGGCGCTTGCAATACGGTATGAATTGCTTGTGCAATGCGTTCCATTTGAGCCGCTTGCATCCCGCGACTGGTGACAGCTGGCGTTCCTAAACGAATACCGCTGGTTTGGAAGGGGCTGCGTGTTTCGCCTGGAACAGTATTTTTGTTGGCGGTAATGTTTGCTTTATCGAGTGCAATTTGCGCGATCTTTCCAGTCAGGTCTGGATCTGATTTTCTCAGGTCAATCATCATGAGGTGGTTGTCAGTACCGCCGCTAATGATGTGGTGTCCGTGGCCTGCCAATGCATCGGCCAGTGCCTTAGCATTGGCGACAACTTGCTTTTGATACGTTTGGAAGCGCTCGGTCATGGCCTCTTTGAAGCAGATAGCCTTACCGGCAATCACGTGCATGAGTGGGCCGCCTTGAGTGCCGGGAAATACGGCGGAGTCAATTTTCTTGGCGTGCTCCGCTTTGCACAGAATCAAACCACCGCGTGGACCCCGTAAAGTTTTATGGGTGGTGGTGGTTACGAAGTCAGCATAGGGAACCGGTGAGGGGTGGACGCCTGCAGCTACCAGCCCGGCAATATGCGCAATGTCTGCTAACAGATAAGCTCCGACTTCTTTGGCAATGGCCCCCATGCGCGCAAAATCAATGGTGCGTGAGTAGGCGGAAGCACCGACTGTGATCATCTTGGGCTGTTCGCGACGCGCAGTTTCGGCAACGGCATCGTAGTCGATTAGACCATCCTTTACGCCGACGCCGTAGTTGACGACTTCGTGGTAGATACCACTAAAGTTCATCGGATGTCCATGCGTCAAATGCCCTCCATCCGATAGGCTCATGGTCAAAATTTTGTCACCTGGGCGAAGTACAGAAAGATAAACCGCGGCATTCGCCTGACTGCCTGCATGCGCCTGAACATTGGCATGCTCAGCACCAAACAGAGCCTTCGCACGCTCAATGGCCAGTTGCTCGACGACATCCACTTCTTCACAGCCGCCATAATAACGTTTGCCGGGATAGCCTTCAGCGTATTTATTGGTCAATACGCTGCCTTGAGCTTCTAAAATGGCAGGATAAGTGAAATTCTCAGACGCGATTAGCTCAATGTGGCTTTCTTGCCGCTGGCGCTCTGCATGAATCGCAGAGGCAATCTCGGGGTCCATTTGTGATAAACGAGTCGCATTCAGGGAGGAATTAGATGATAATAGGCTCATGGTTGGTAAAGGATAAATATACGTACAATGTTCGCAGGGATCAAATTGAAATCGTGAAATCTGGCGTCATTTACTTGTTGTGAGCAAGCAAATAAAGGAGCGACCTAAAATGGCCAGACCCAAGATTTCTTGCGCGCGGGACTTTCTGTTTCTGGCGCGGGAATAAGGACAGATTCGGCAGCTTCTTTTTGGGCTGGATCCGTCCACAATGGCCACCACCAGGGTGCTTTATTGAGGGCTTGGCCCGGCCTTTCGGGCTTAGCCGGATTTGCAGTATATTGGCTGGCCGCTGCTAGTAGCTTGGCTGCGGCCTGATGAGCTGCTTGGCTGGGCTCGCCTAGCCGATCGAGTTGAACGGGGGCGACTTTTAATATTCGATTTGGAATTCCGTCCAATGGCCGTCCTGCGGCATATTCTAGATAAACAAACGCATCCGCAAGCTGCAACAACTGCCCCCGCATCCCGTCATCCCAGGTAAAATCAAGGCCGTGCTCATTCGTTTTCCAAAGTCCATTTAATTGATATTTCCGATCTGAGCGGGCACCTCCAAAGCGACCAATGGAGATGCGCTCGTACTCGTTTTCGGAACGCTCGAAAATCCAAGTGCCTTGGAAAAATTTAACCTGCTCTTTACGGCTGTTAAAGCTGAGGCTTGCGGAGTGGGCGTCAGCCAGTAGTGCTTTTTCCTCATGGCTGTAGTTGCGCGTTACCGGCTGCGCGGTGGGAGACGCTTCGTGAATCGGATGGGTCGGCGGGATACTGGTGTAGGTATACTCGGAGCCTTCTTGCTGGAGGCGCGCGTACTCGCCGGTGTTCCAAATGATTTCGATGGCTTGTTCTTTACGGGTCCAACGACCGATTTGCTCTGGATGTCCTGACACAGAGTCTAGCTGAGCAACACGATGATTCAGAATGCTCAAAACGCGATTGTCGCTTAAGTTCCAATTCCCTTGCAGGCTCGCATACTGATCGTTTGAGGTGGAAGCCTGCGGGTTGTCGCGGGGGGCTTGATACCAAGCGCCTAAAACGCCCTCCGGGATTTTTGTGCCCTCAACAGAGTAGAGTTGTTCTCCAGCGGCATTATAATGATCAATCTGGGTCGTCTTGGCCTGCTGTGAGAAGATATGTCGGGATTCATTTTCCCAGAGCAATTCGATTCCCTCACTATCGGCAGTCCAGACGCCAGAGTAGATTTTAGTCTCGGCAGTATCCGACCAAAAATAGCCGGCAGTACCATTAGTTTTAACGATGAGGTGCAGGCCTCCTTGTTCCGGTGTTGTCAGTTCCCAGCTACCCACAAAGTCGGATTCTGCATAGCTGTAGCTGCCATACAAACCACAGAGGCAGCTAGCCGCGCAGCTCAATAAGCTAGTGAATGAACGATTCGATGGCAGAATGAACGCATACATAGTAGTATGCTCTTAACTTTCTCTGTTGGGGCAAGCAAGCTATTAATGGGGCATGTGAATCTCTTCAGGGCACCTCTGGAAACCTCCCATGTGCCGAGATTGCCGATTTGCTGTGATGCA
>CAWVTP010000066.1:0-10987 GCA_963933035.1 uncultured Puniceicoccaceae bacterium
CTAGCCTTTATTTTCGTAAATCCTTAATTTTGGCATTTGGGCGATTCTTAGGGCTGTTAATAAAATAATGGAGTGTTTTGCCTGCATGATAGCTGGGCTTTAAATTTTGAGAATATTTCACCGGGCACCTCTGACGCTTATTATGGTCGAGGCACTTTTGTTTTTGAGCTGCCTCGTTCTGAAAGGCTTGCCGCCAGCTGTGCGCTGGCGGCGTTGCTCTCGCCAAGGCAGGGCTTCCAGCCCAACCGTTGGCGAGAGAGCCTTGCCTGCATCGCAGCAAATCGGCAATCTCGGCACATGGGAGGTTTCCAGGGGTGTCCTACAGATTTTTTGGGCAATCAATTATCTCTGCGATAGCGGGTGTTTTTTAGTATTAGCTTACGTTTTCTTGCACAGCTTGTAGATTTGGAGCTTGGCTTATTATTGAGTTTTTCGTCGCCGCACATGACAGGATTGTGCGTTGACATGCAGTAATGCTCACTTCTATCTTTCATGTATGAAAAAAGCACGTAAAAAGGTGACGCTACAGCATGTCGCGCAGCAGTGCGGTGTGTCTACGGCAACCGTATCGCGAGTGATTCACAACAATGGATTTGTGAGTCAAGATAGGAAGGATCTTATTTTATCTGTCATCAAATCAACTGGTTACACCTTTAAATCCCGAGCAGGGGATTGCGCTAGTGAGATTCGATCTTCTCAGCGTCGCAAAGTGACTCTGTTGTGGACGGCACGCCAAGAATTGCAAATGAGCACTGCTGGGCGTGATATGATGCAAGGAATTAGTCAGGCTTTGCGGCAGCATAACATCACCATGACGCTTGAGTATGTTGATGCGGCTACACCCAACACTGAAAATTTACATGATTTAGATGTTGAGGGGGTGATTGTACATGGCCCGCCACCGCCGAGTAGTTACGCCAAAAGTTTGAAAAAAATGCCCGTCGTCTGGTTGCTGCAGCAGGGGGACTTCAGCTATGGTGATCGGGTGCAAACAGACCATCATGCAATCGGGAGGCTCTCAGCTCAGTATCTGATGGATGCCGGCTTGACGCATATGGCTTGTATGTCTGGATTCAGTAATTTTACGCATCATTTTGCAGAATTACGTGCTGAGTCTTTTTTGGCGTGCTTGAAAAAAAATAATGTCCAAGTGGATGTTTTGAGTTATGACATGGATGATCAAAAATTGAATCCAGTTGATGTTCAGAGGGAGGCTGCTTCCGACTTGGTCGCTCGGTTTGTTGAGTTGAAGCCGCGGCCAAGTGCTTTGTTCGTCGCCAGTGAGATTGGGCCTTATGTGCACTTGGAATTAGTCAATCGGGGAATTGTTCCAATGCAGGATGTTTGCCTAATTGCCGGAGATTTGAATATCTGTGCTCAGTTTGCGCTGTCGCCCAAACCGCTTGCTTGGCGGGTACATAGCCAAAAAATTGGCTACCAAGCCGTCGAAATGCTCCTTGCGCGTGTTAAAAATCGAGAGTTGCCTCAGTTGACGACCTATGTAAAACCCAGTTTGCATGTTCCTGAGCAAGTCGTGCCTAATTAAAGATTTGGAGGATGCTGGCTGGACTCGTGCCATTGCTTGGGCTGGAAGTTCTGCCTTGGTGCGATTAACGCTGAGCTAGCAGAATCGCCTTATTCAAAAATAAAAAATTGATATTGTATCAGTCATGTTCGTTTTTCATAGATGTCTGAAGTCTCTATACTGGCTATTTTATGGGCAAGCAGGTCGATCTTGAAGGGGGCATCTTCATTTGCTTGTTTGCCACGGTAACTGCTTCAGTGTTTGAGTATCTCCCTCGGCTAGCAGTTCCCACAGCTTTAGCGCATCTTTGAAGTGGTCCAATTGTATGTATTGAGCCTCGCCTGCAGCTTGGTCGATTTCCAGGCTTACAATGGCACTGGGGTAGACCAGTAGTGACCAGCCTAATGAGTCATTCATGAGGCAAACTTCAGGGTATTCAGCTTCAGCGGCGTTTTCTTCATTTAATTGTTCTAGGATTGCCTGCATTGCCTGCGTTGATGGACGAACGATGGTAATGCCATCTCTGTCGGTGCTGTGATAGAGTTGCATCTTTTTAGAGTTCGTAAAAGAGAATGCGTCCGTTGCGCTCGTCGGCGATGTATTCCTGTAAGCGCGCATTGGGTAAGTCAGTGGTATTGCCTAGGGTAAAACCACAGACTTGGTGAAAGAAGTTATGTGCCTGGGTGGTGACGAGTAGTAGCCTTTTGGCGCCACGCTCTTGTGCATTAACTTTTGCAAATTCGATCATTTTCTTACCCACACCGCGTTGTTGGTAAAAGCTTTGCACATAGACTGCGCTTAACTCAATAATTTCAGCTGACTCATAGGGGCGCAGCTGCATACAGGCTACGATGCTGCCGTCGATTTCATTAACCCAATAACTAGAAATAGCTGCTTGAATCGCATCTAGCGAGCGGTGACGCAAGGAGTCCTCCGCAACGGCATTTTGGGTGATGCTAAAGATGGCTTCGGCGTCTGCTGGCCTAGCGGGTCGAATGGCTTCGTAGGCATCCCCGTGGATCATGGTGCCGACTCCCACAGCATCGAAAACCTCATTTAGCAGGGCTGCAAACAAGCGACCATCTAAAATATGTGCCCGGTCGATTCCACCGCGAATGGCACTTAAGGCATGGCGTGCCTTGTTGAGCATGGTGGCCGTTATTTCGTTAGGCGCTGCTGCTAATATGGATTGCAGTTCCTTAACCGGTAAATTGGTCAGTGCTTGATTTTGAATGCAAATACCTCTCTGCGCCGTCATGAAAATGAGCTTGGAAGCTTGCATTTGGATGGCGACTTCACTGGCGATTGCATCGGAGTCGATTCGGAAGGCTTCGCCATCTCGCCCGTAGGCAATTGGCGATAGGATGGGGAGGGTTCCGCCATCTAGCAGATGATGGAGCAAACCCAAATCCAGCTTATCCACTTTGCCGCTGTGTAATAAATCCTGTCCGCGCACAATGCCGCTGGGCTTAGCGCGGACGGCGTTGCAGAGGGCGCAGCGTATGCCATTGCGCGTAAGACCTTGGATGATGGTCTGGCTAATGCCGGAGGCGCAGTTGGATGCTAAGTCGAGGCTGGCTTGATCGGTGGGGCCATCGCCGTATGGGTGTGGTACGGGGCATTTTTGCTCTTGGGCGAGCTCGGCTAGTTGCTGACCGATTCCATGGACAAGGATGATTTGAATATTAAGCGAACGGAATACCGCGAGATCTAGCAGTACATTGTGAAAGTTCTCATGGGCGATTAAATCGCTATCGAGGTTGATGACAAAACAGTGGTCACGAAATAGCGGCACATATTTGAGGATGCCCCGTAAATCCGTTGCCGTGATGGTGCGCTCTGTTCGCTTAAATTCAGCCATGGCTTGCACTCTATAAAGTGCTTTGCTAATCCAAGCAAGCGTGTTTACATTGCTCGCACATATGAAAATGAGTTGCCCGATTCGAATGGCGAAGCAAATTCGCAGACAGTATGGTTGAACGATCCCTTAATTTGCCGCATGCCTTGAGCGAGCCGATTGAGCAGTTTCTGGCGGAACTTGAGCTTGAGCGGGGGCTATCGCGACATACTATAGAGGCTTATGGGCGTGATGTATACCAGGTTGCCAACTACATGCATCGTGAGCAGATTCTGTCCTGGCAGGACGTACGCACCTCTCATGTCGATCGCTGGAGTCAATCGCTGGCCACTGCTGAGTATGCACGCAGCAGTCAGGCGCGAAAATTATCCGCATTAAGAATGTTGGCCAAATATTTAATTCAGGCGGGGGGCATTCGAGAGGATTTTACGGAATTGCAGCAGGGGCCAAAGCAACGACGGGCGCTGCCGGAAATGATGCACTTAACTGAAGTGGAGCGCCTGTTAAATGCGCCCAGTATTTCCACGCCAATTGGTTTGCGTGATCGAGCAATGTTAGAGTTGTTGTACAGCAGTGGTCTACGCGTTTCGGAGTTGTGTGCGCTGCTGATACAGAGTGTCGATTTAAATGAGGGCTATGTCCGCGTGTTTGGTAAGGGCTCTAAAGAGCGCATCGTGCCCATTGGTGGGCCAGCTCAGCAAGCCATCCAGATTTATTTGAGTTCCGCTAGATTTGCATTTGTGAAATCGAAGACGGGGAGCGCTCTTTTTTTGAGTCAGCGTGGGCAGGCGCTTTCGCGCAAGATGATTTGGGTGATCGTGAAAAGCTATGCCAAAAAGGTGGGCATTGAAAAAGTGGTGAAGCCGCATTTACTGCGCCATACCTTTGCGACTCATTTGTTGGAGGGCGGTGCTGATTTACGGGTGATTCAAGAAATGCTAGGCCATACTGATATTGCGACCACTCAGATCTATACTGCCTTGGACCGTCAGCATTTATTGTCGACTCACGCCCAATTCCATCCTCGCAAGACGGCCAAGAGTCGAGACCCTAAAGATTGAGTTGGTCGTTTACTTCTGCGGGCTTAAGAGTTGGGGTAATTGGGCCAGTGGCAGTAGTGTTTGGCGAACTCGCTTGATGAAGCTTTCCTTGCTCCTTTCAACTCGAGGTTCTGGCGAACGCTTTGCGTCTGGGGTAGCGTAGAAGACTTCTTCGGCTAGAACAGTCAAAACTCTTTCCCCACTCAAGTTGCCATTTTCCGTTATTTTGGCTAGGTTTTTTTCAATACGTTTGGCTGCTGGCGAGTAGCTGACATCTTCGGAATATAGCCGGCCTAAGCCGCGTATATCAATCCAGTGTTTGGGTTTTGAGTCGAAGGTGTAGTCTGTGTCATGCGAGCGTTCATAAAAATTGTAACTGAGCTCGAACTTTTCTTTAAGTGGATTGGCTTGCAGTTCAATATGAGAGCGTTCGCTTAGCGGGACTTGAACGGTGCCGACACATCCGACTAACAGCCCGATTAAAGAGCTTATTAGTGTGTAGACAAAATATTTTTGAACCCAAAGCATCCTAATTTAAGTTAGAAGAATGTCTAATGGATGTCAAGTTTATAAATTGATAATAGGTAATCTTTTATGAATTTATTATTGGGAGGAGGCTTCGCAGGTCTTGGGCGCCTGGTTTTTGAAAAACTGCCAGCCCGAATTCTGGGACAATGGAGATCAAATGATCGAATAAATCTGATTGGATATCTTCATAGTTCGCCCATTCGGTATCATTGCTGAAAAGATAGAACTCGATAGGAAGTCCCTCTTGGCTGGGGGCGAGTTGGCGAACCAATAAAGTCATGTCTTGGCGAACGCGAGGATGTTGGCCTAAGTAGGCGCGGCAGTAGGCTCGAAAGGTTCCGATATTGGTTAGCCGGCGGCCATTGATGGAGCCCTTGGAATCGATGGGGGCGACTTGTTGATTGTGTTCTTGGATGGCCCGCAGTTTATCTTTCAGATAGTCTTGAATTAGTTGAATCTTCTGGAAGCGTTCCAGCATGGGTTGGTCGACGAACTGGATGGTATTCAGGTCGATGTTGAGCGAACGTTTGATGCGGCGACCGCCCGAGTCACTCATCCCACGCCAATTTTTAAATGGATGACTGATGAGAGCGTAAGCCGGTATCGAGGTGATCGTTTTGTCCCAATTCTGAACTTTAACTGTGGTGAGTGAGACATCGATCACGTCGCCATCGGCAGCAAATTCCGGCATTTCAATCCAATCATCGACCGTCACCATATTATTAAGCGATAGTTGGATGCCGGCCACAAAACCTAGAATGGCATCTTTGAAGACGAGTAGCAAGATAGCGGTAGCCGCTCCAATCCCGGAAAAAAATACGATGGGTGACTTGTCTAATAGGGCGGCAATCATAAAGACGATCCCGATTAAGTTCACCATTAATTTGAGCGCTTGAATTGCGCTGTTGGCAGGGTAGCGATGACTCAATGCACTGCTCTGCCAGAGGGCGCGAATGCTATTGAGTAGCGCATTCGCGATCAGCATGCCGATGGCCACCAAGTAGGCATTAACGACGCTGTTGAGTAGCTGAATGATTTCGGGACGATTCGCAAAAAAACTCGCGCTCAATAAGTGAATGACGGCCGCAGGGACGAGATGGGAAAACCTGATAAAGACTTGGTCTTTGATCAGCTGATCGTCCCAAGTGTTGCGTGTCTTTGTAACTAGCGGATGAAAAATTTTACGGATTAAAAATTTAGCCAGAAAATTGCTGGCATAGCCCAAAAATAACAGGCACACGAATGCCATAATATCGCCCAATCCATTAGCCAGTGCCTCGGGGCAATTGCAATGAATCAGCCAGGAAGAAAAAGTTTCAGCATTCATGATGGCACAATTGAGTTAACATCCAGTATAGTTGATGGGCTGTTGTTTCCAGAAAGCAGGATTTAAGTGCGTTGTCTCAGGGCAGTCATTTTCAGCGTAATAGACCGCCATTCTCAAATAGCTGAGCTGATCTTCGCGCGACCAGTCTGCGATAGCAGGCATCTCCGCCAACAGGCTGGCAGGATCGCGTCCGAGTAGGTCATAGCACTCTCGAATTCCGATGTTGATTAAGCCTCGAGCGACTGAAATGTGCATATGGGGGATTCGCATCAGCGCCGAGTGTAGGGCCTCGTAATCGACTTTTTTTTTAGCAGCGAGTGGTGAGTCCATGATCAATATTTTTGCGTGAACTGGCAATTTTGTAAAGAGGCGACTAAAGAAAGCGATAGCGTGACATGGTTGAGACAGGTAACTTTAATGTGTGACACAACTGGGACAATTTGACTAGCTTCTTTGTGGGTACGTACTTTTTTTTGTGGAGCTATTTTTATTAAGGTGCTGAATTGTAGTTACTTAATTTTTATTTTGCCGTCTGGCATGCGCTTTGCAGTAGCGATAGTATGGGTAAAATAATTGGAATCGATCTCGGGACAACAAATTCTTGTATGTCTGTCATGGAGGGTGGCGAGCCTGTCGTCATCCCAAACTCGGAAGGCGCGCGGACCACACCGTCAATTGTCGCTTTTGCCAAAAATGGAGAGCGCCTGATTGGCCAAGCGGCAAAACGACAAGCTGTCACCAATCCTAATAACACTATTTTTTCGGCAAAGCGATTCATTGGTCGTAAATTTTCTGAAGTGCAAGAAGAGTCGAAGAGCTTGCCGTATGCAATCGTTAAAGGTAAGAATGGCGATGCGTACATTCAGGCGGAAGTCAACGGTAAGCAAGAAGACTTTGCGCCTGAACAAATCTCTGCCATGATTTTGCAAAAGCTGAAGGCCGACGCTGAAGCTTATTTAGGAGAAGCCGTCACAGAGGCGGTTATCACTGTGCCTGCGTATTTCAACGATGCGCAGCGTCAAGCGACTAAAGATGCCGGGCAGATTGCCGGTCTAGACGTTAAACGGATTATTAACGAGCCCACTGCAGCAGCCCTTGCCTATGGACTCGATAAAGGTAACGACGAAGTGATTGCAGTCTATGACTTGGGCGGCGGCACCTTTGATATTTCGATTCTAGAGATCGGGGATGGCGTTTTCGAGGTAAAGGCGACCAATGGTGACACTCACTTGGGAGGTGACAATTGGGACAGTGCCTTAATTGATTATTTAATTCAGTCTTTCAAGGATGAGCAGGGAATTGACCTCCGTTCTGACAATATGGCTTTGCAGCGTCTCAAAGAGGAGGCGGAAAAAGCAAAAATTGCGTTATCATCGACGCAAAGCACGGACATTAACTTGCCTTTCATCACCGCAGATGCATCGGGGCCGAAGCATTTGAATATCACTCTCTCGCGTTCGAAGCTGGAGCAAATCTGTGACGCTCTGTATCAGCGCACCGTGGGGCCTTTCAACGCTTGCTTGCAGGATTCTGGACATGCTGCTTCGGAAATTGGCGAACTGGTACTTGTGGGTGGGATGACCCGTGCACCTAAAGTGGTAGAGGTTGCCAAAAACCTTACTGGTAAAGCACCGCACCAAGGGGTGAATCCCGATGAGGTGGTGGCCATTGGTGCGGCGATTCAAGGGGGTGTGTTGCAAGGGGATGTGCGTGACGTGCTCTTGCTGGATGTGACACCACTGACCTTGGCGATTGAGACGGCGGGTGGAGTGGCCACTGCTATGATCGAGCGTAACACAACCATTCCAACCAAGAAAAGTCAGACTTTTTCAACTTACGCAGACAATCAAACGGCTGTTGACATCAAGGTCCTCCAAGGTGAGCGGCCGATGGCACAAGATAATAAGGTGCTAGGCAATTTCCGTTTGGATGGCATCCCTGCAGCTAGCCGGGGTACACCGCAAATTGAAGTAACTTTTGATATCGATGCCAACGGTATTTTGAATGTCAGCGCCAAAGATCAAGGCACTGGCAAGGAGCAAAAGATTACCATTTCTGGTTCCTCTGGATTGGATAAGGAAGAAGTTGAGAAGTTGAAGCGTGAAGCGGAAGCTCATGCTGCCGATGATGCCGCCTTCAAAGAGCGTGTCGAGGCTCGCAACGAGCTGGATAATTTAGTCTATCAGGCTGAAAAACAGGTCAAAGAACTTGATGACAAGCTACCTGCCGAGAAGAAGACGGAAGTGGAAGCCTGCATTAGTGAGGCAAAAGCCGTATTGGAAAACAGTGACGCCGACGCGGAAACGCTCAAGGCCCCTAAGGAGAAGTTGATGGCTTTGTTGCAAGCATTTGCGCAAGACATGTACAGCCAAGCTGAGGGTGCCGCTGCAGCCGAAGGGGATTCAGCGAGTTCTCCAGAGCCAGAAACCAAGCAAGCTGATACAGACGCCGTCGATGCAGATTTCGAGGTGGTCGACGAACAGAGTAAAAAATAATTTTTTGATTGGGTCTAGCTTGGCATCTGTTGAGCCAGCGCTCAGTTAATCAACTGCTAAATAAACATAAAAACATATGAATATCAAACCACTCGGTGAGCGCGTTCTTTTGAGACGCATCGAAGAAGATGAACAAGTACGTGGAGGGATCATTATTCCTGATTCTGCGAAAGAAAAATCGCAAGAAGCAGAAGTTGTGGCTCTCGGTACAGGTAAAAAGAGTGATGACGGACAAGTGGCTCCTTTCAATGTGCAGGTGGGCGACAAAGTGCTCCTCCCTTCTTATGGCGGCACGCCCGTAAAAGTAGAGGGTGTGGATTACATTCTGATCGAGGAAGATAGCATCCTTGGTGTGATTGCTTAAGCATTCGATTCATTCATTTATTATTTAAAAAATCATTATTATGGGTAAACAAATTCTATTCGACGAAGCTGCACGTAAGAAAGTGCTTAAAGGCGTGGAAACGCTGGCCAAGGCTGTTAAAGTAACATTAGGGCCTAAGGGGCGCAATGTGTTGATCGACAAGAAGTTCGGTTCGCCGACTGTCACCAAGGATGGTGTTTCAGTTGCGAAGGAGATCGATCTTTCAGATTCCTTTGAAAATATGGGTGCGCAAATGGTGCGTGAAGTGGCTTCCAAGACTTCTGATACGGCTGGTGATGGTACCACAACGGCTACCGTTTTGGCCGAGGCTATCTATCGTGAAGGCATTAAAAATGTCGCAGCCGGTGCTAATCCGGTCTACTTGAAGCGTGGAATCGACAAAGCGGTTGCAGCTGCAACAGAAGCGTTTGCTGACCAAAGCGAGAAAGTTAAAGACAGCGAAGAAATTCGCCAAGTTGCCACTGTTTCCGCTAATTGGGACCAAGAAATTGGTGAAATCATTGCCGAAGCAATGGATCGTGTTGGCAAAGACGGTACGATCACAGTCGAGGAGGCTAAAGGTATTGAAACGTCTCTGGAAGTGGTTGAGGGGATGCAGTTTGATAAAGGCTACTTGAGCCCATACTTCTGCACAGATAATGAGTCCATGGAAGTTCAGTTTGATGATGCTTACATTCTCATCCACGAGAAGAAGGTGAGCAACTTGAGCGAAATTCTGCCGCTCTTGCAAAATGTAGCGAAGACGAACAAGCCATTCTTGATTATTGCCGAAGATATCGAAGGCGAAGCATTGGCGGCATTGGTCGTTAATAAACTGCGGGGCACACTTAATGTGGCTGCAGTGAAGGCACCTGGTTTTGGCGATCGTCGTAAAGCAATGCTAGAAGACATCGCGGTGCTAACTGGTGGTCGTTGCATTACTGAAGATCTTGGATTGAAGCTTGAGAACGTTCAGGTCAGTGACTTGGGTACTGCTAAGCGTGTATCCATTGACAAGGACAATACCACGATTGTTGAAGGTGCTGGCCAAAGCGCCGACATCCAAGCGCGCGTGAAGTTGATCCGCCGTCAAATCGAAGAGACCAGTTCCGATTACGATCGTGAAAAGCTACAAGAGCGTCTTGCGAAGATTGCAGGTGGCGTGGCCGTTATCAATGTGGGTGCCCAGACTGAGCCTGAGATGAAAGAGAAGAAGGATCGTGTAGACGATGCCCTGCACGCGACGCGCGCAGCGGTTGAAGAAGGGATCCTTCCAGGGGGTGGTGTTGCATTGCTACGCGCTGCAAAGACTATAGAAGCCACAGCGGATGCCCTTGAAGGTGACGAGTCTTTGGGTGCACAAATTGTGCGTCGTGCCATCGAGTCACCTTTGCGTCAACTGTGCCAAAATGCTGGAGTGGAAGGTTCACTAGTTGTTGCAGAAGTCTTGAAGGCTGAGGGAGGCAATGGCTACAACGTGGCTACAGGTGAATATGTCGATCTCATCGCAGCCGGTGTGGTGGATCCAGCTAAAGTAACACGCACGGCGCTTCAGAATGCCGGTTCGGTTGCTGGCTTATTGCTCACGACCGAATGCATGATCACCGACGAGCCCGAAGAGAAGGGTGCTGCCGGAGGCGGAATGCCAGACATGGGTGGCATGGGTGGTATGGGCGGAATGCCCGGAATGATGTAATCCATCCGTATACAATTAAAATTCACAAAGCCCTTCAATATTTTGAAGGGCTTTTTTTTGGCGCGCCTGGTAGGGCGCGTTTACTTGACCGTGATTATGAACCCTAATTATGCAATAGGCTGAGCACGGTGCTCGGCAACTGAAGGCAAAGGGA
>CAWVTP010000067.1:0-10945 GCA_963933035.1 uncultured Puniceicoccaceae bacterium
TTAGAAATGTGCCTAGTGTAAGGGAACTTACAATCAGAATTCTAATGCTCAAAAAATCCGTTTGCATAGTTTGGGTTGAATAGATGCACTATTCGTGATGAAATGGTGGCTACGCTTTTTTTTGGGGCGGGGTATGGCACAAAGGACAAATCTAGGAAGTACTAACAAAAATACAACGAATACCGAATACCGGATAGCGCTGTCATCATGCTGCTGTCTCGGGTTTAATGAATCCTGTACTGCAAAACGCATCTCTGGTGATTGCTTTTTATGAATTTGTAATTTAATTTTACCTGTAACCAAATTATAGTTCAACGGAGTATCACCATGGCGCAGGCAAATGAGAACATCATCCGCATTTTGCGAAAAACAGCTCAAAATCTTGAGGACACGGAACATTATGCATGGGGGCACGTTGGGATGTGCAACTGCGGACACTTGATCCAATCGGTGACTGCTTTGAGCTCGCAGGAAATTATTCGACGCGCTCAACAGTCCTATTTAGATGAATGGACTGAGTTTGCGAACGACTACTGTCCGGCCACGGGTTCGCTGGTGGATGACTTAATCAGTGCCTTGATTCAACAGGGGTTTCAGTTGGAGGATATTCATCATCTGGAGTACCTGTCAGATAAAAGAGTCTTGAATGCTTTACCCAGTGGATTTCGCTATTTGCAACGCAATAATCGCTACGACGTTGCTCTGTATATGCGCACCTGGGCCGCACTGTTGGAGTTGGCGCTCAAGGATCGGCTCGCGAGCGAGCGAGCAGCAGCAACTGTCGAATCTGCCCGTGCTGTTGCACTGACGGTTTAATTTACAGGGCGTAGCGCAGCCACGCGCCTTGGTGCTGAATGCTGAGGTGATTTTTCTTGTTAGCATTTTGGCTAGTCTCGGTGCGTCCGATGACTTGCGCGGCAACACCCTGCGACTCACTGATGGCGATAATGGCGTCCGCAGCACTAGGCTCGCAGTAAATTTCCATGCGGTGTCCCATGTTGTACACCCGGAACATTTCCTCGTCGCTGGTGTGGCTCGCTTTTTGGATGGCCGTAAAAATTGGGGGAATCGGCAGCATTTGATCCTTTATAAAATGTACATCTTTTCCGAAGCGCAGGCACTTGCTTTGACCCCCTCCAGAGCAATGCACCATCCCGTGAATGGCGTCACGCTGCTCGGCCAACAATTTTTTTATGATCGGCGCATAGGTGCGAGTGGGGCTCATAAGGGCTTCGCCTACTGTTAATGAGGAGCCCGGCAATGGATCCTGCATTTTATAGGGACCACAATACAAGTAGCGAGTGTCCGTCTGGGCATCGCAGGTTTCCGGATAGTTTTTTAGGTAGTCGTCGCAAAGCAAGTCATGCCGCGCGCTGGTGAGGCCATTGCTCCCAATGCCAGAATTTTCAAAATCTTCGTACTTGGCTTGGCCTGATGAGGCCAGCCCAACGATGGCGAGTCCGGGGCGAATGTGTGAATTGTCGACGACGTCTGCGCGATTCATCACGGCCACTGCACAGGAGTCAACGGTGACCGTACCCGTCAGATCGCCGACGTCGGCTGTTTCGCCGCCACCGCTGTGAACCCCGATTCCGTAGCTGCGAAGAGTGGCTAAAAAGGCCTCTGTGCCCGCGATCAATTCGGCCAGCGCGGGCCCTGGGATAGCGCGAGCGTTGCGATTGACGGTGCTGGAAAGTAAAATGCCATCGGTTGCGCCCACGCAGAGCAGATCGTCGATGTTCATCACAATGCTGTCTTGCGCTGTCTTGCGGAAACCGCTGGGGTCGCCGGTCTCGCGGTAGTGGAGGTAGGCGAGTGTGCTCTTGGTTCCCGATCCATCCGAGTGGATGATGTTGCACTTGAGAGGGTCCTGGGTCAAAATATCGGGACCAATTTTACAAAAAGTCCCTGGGAAAATTCCTTGGTCCAGTGAATCCACCACTGCATGCACTTCAGATTTTGAGGAAGAGACGCCTCTTTGGGCATATCGGTCGGTATTGGAACTTGCTTGTGTCATTGTGGATATGAAATTAAATGAGTAATGGAAATGAACTTTAGACGGTCGGATTCTGGGGCATTTGGAGGGCTGAAATCCGCTGCATGATCTGCCGAGAAACCTCGAGATAGCGCTCAGGATGCGATTTGCCGGGATCTAAGTCTTGCGCTTTAATGGGGTCACCGTAAGCAATGTGAATCGATCCGCTAAATTTTGGTAGCACTTGATGGCGATTGTAGGCCTCGTAAGTCCCAAACAAGCGAGTTGGGATGACGGTGGCTCCAGACTTGCAGGCAATCATTCCAATGCCTGCTTGAGCTTGGCCTAGCTGACCATCGAATGAACGCGTTCCTTCAGGATAGATGGCCACGGCGCCACCCGCTTTCAGCGATTTGAAGATGGCTTTGAGTGATTTGACATCTGCATTTTCTCGGGCGACTGGGATGGTTCCGATCGCTTCCAGTGCCTGTCCAAAGCGCCCTTTGAAAAGGCTGTCGCGTGCAAAGTAGTTGATCTTACGTTCGATTTTGGCCCCAATCGCTGGTGGGTCGTAGAAGCTCAAATGGTTGGGAGCAAATATGATGGGGCCATCGCTAGGGATACCCTCTGCGCCTGAGAGGGTATACTCATAAAATAGATCGAAATACCAAGTGAAGAAGACTTGGGTCGCGAAATACCAGTTGGGCTTGGGAATGGTCGACATCTTTTTAGCTTTTAGCGTGTGCGGAGTGCGTTTGTACGTGGTCGACAATCAGCTGAATGACTTGGGCAAGCGTGCGCTGGCTGGTGTCAATTTGGGTGGCCCCGCTAGGACAGGTGAGCGGGGCGACTGCGCGCGAGCGATCGAGTTTGTCCCGTTGCTCAATCGCATCGGTCTGCCCTTCTGACTGGCGCCTTTTCGCACGTGTTTGTTCATCGGCAAACAAGAAGAAGCGATAGCGGGCATCGGGGAAAATGACGGATCCGATGTCGCGTCCTTCCATAACGAGTCCGGAAAATTTTTGGGCGCGGGCAAAGTCTGCCAAGGAGCGCTGATAGTGAAATAGTTTATTCCGAACAGCAGCTAGGGCGGCAAAATGTGACACTTGCGCATTGACTGCCTGCGCGCGTAGCTCGCTGTCGACGGGTGGGCGTTCGTTAATGGTTAGCTGGGCATTCTGATCTGTGACTTGGGTGCCGATACGGAGTGCATCTAAAGTGGACTCAATGGCAGCGGCTTGATCGGCATGCGCTCCAGATTGAATGAGCGCATGCGTCAATGCACGATAATGAGCGCCAGTATCTACATGCAGTAAATTCAGTGCTTGAGCCACACCGCGGGCACTAGAGGATTTGCCGCTGGCGGCGCCCCCATCGATTGTCAGTATAAAAAAATTGTCCTGCGACAGCATAGGCGGAACTTAATTTGGATTTGGTGGATAGCACAAGTATGGATTTACTTTAGACTCGAATCCCTTGCACGGAGCTCGGTTAGCGTTGAGCGAAAGTTTACCTTCACGCGGATTGCTGTCGCACGCGCTCTAAAACTTCAAAAAAGTTGGGGAAGGTTTTGCCACAGCATCCGGGATCATTGATGGCCAGCCAGGCTTGGCCGTTTTCCAGCAAGTCAAAGGAGCCCAAGATGGCGAAGCTCATGGCAAAGCGATGGTCTTCATAGGTGTCGATGCTCAGCAGTGTCCCATTATTGATGGCGCGCATAGCTCGAGCGCGCAATTCATTGGGTTTGGGCCAAATGGTGAGTGCATCGGGCTCTTCTTTGACGAGTTGGCCTAATTTTGAAAGCTCGTTGGCCATGCCTGCGATGCGGTCCGTCTCCTGTAATCGGGTGTGTCCAATGCCGGTGATGCGAATTGAGGCCCCCAGTAGCGGGGCAATGGCCGCGTAGCTGAGAAAGGTATCCGAGATGGAGTTAAAGTCGATTTCGCGATGGTCGCGGGCAATTTGAGTCGGTGCCGAGCAGTGAACTTCCCAGTGGCCGCCTTCAGCTGTGACGGTTAGACCATGATGTGCCAGTATTTCCTTAAATTGAGCATCTCCTTGGATCGGGAATTCGGGTAGCTGTGCAATCTGCAATTTTCCTCCGTGGAGGAGAGACAATGCGAGAAAGTAACTGGCGGCTGAGAGGTCCGGTTCGATGGGGTAGGCACCAGGACTTTGGTAGCGCACTGGTGCGAGTGAATACTGTCCCGCTGTCGATGAATTGAGCGTAGTTGCGCCAAAAGCTTCGCGCACGCTCTGAGTGATGGCGATGTAGAATGGGCGTACGGATGGACAGTTTAGTGTGACGGCATTGCCATCTGCCGGCGCAGCCATTAGTAAGGCGGATAGAATTTGGCTGCTGCTGCGGGCGTCGACATTGCTCTCTCCTGTCGGGTAGCCTTTTGCTTTTAAGCTAAAGGGAAAGTGGCCCGGCTGACCGTGAAATTCAAACTCGGCGGCTTGTAGTTCGATCAGGGCATCAATCAGTCCCTGCATGGGACGTTCGCGCATCGCCTCATCTCCATCCAAATGGTAGCAGCCCCCTTTAGCGAGGGCCAAAAAAGCCGTCAAAAAGCGAGCGGCGGTGCCCGCATTGCCTACATGGATATTCGCTTCCTTTGCTGGGATCTGCCCCCCCTTGCCGTGGATGTGAATTTCTTGGTTTAGGGGGTCCTGCTGGCACTCAAAGCCAAGCGCTTGGAGCGCCTTTAGCATGAGTTTTGTATCTCGGCTAAAAAGCGCGCCTTGCAGCGTGGTCTTTCCCTCAGCCAACGCGGCCAGAATAAGTGCCCGATTGGTGATGCTTTTCGAGCCCGGCAAGGCGATCGCAGCTTTTAGGGTGGTTTGAAATGGTTGGATGGCGTAGGGATCTTGCATATTGATCACGGAGTTAAAAAGAGGCCTTAGCTTTAAAGTTGGTCGCGATAGTTTTTCGCCTGTTCTAGTCGCTTATACAGTTCAGAAGAATTATCGCAATGGAGTGCTTGCTTAAGGCTGGCTAAGCTTTGTTCCAGCCCGTCGATAGCGTTTAAGACTTCGCGCTTGTTTTGATGGAAGATTTGCTGCCATAGAGTGGGATCACCGCTGGCAATGCGGGTGCTGTCGCGTAAGCCACCACCGCAATACTGCGTCCATTCACTCGGTTTTTGGGCTAATTGCCAGGCTAAGCTGGAAGCTAAAAAATGGGGTAGGTGACTAATGTGGGCGACAATGCGGTCGTGTTCAGATGGACTGAGTAATTGGGCCTGCATATGGAGCATACGCCAGAAATCGACTAAGTGTGCGACTTGCTCTGGGGGCGTATCGGCCATCGGTGTGATTAAGCAGTAGGCTTCTTTCAGCAGGGATGCTTGTGCGTGCTCCATGCCTGATTGGGCCGATCCCGCCATCGGATGTGAACCAATAAAATGCGCTGCACTGCCGCTAAACAAATGGTGGGCGGCCTGACAAATTTCAGCTTTTGTGCTGCCAACATCGGTGACGCAGGCTTGGGCTTGTAGGTGGTCCAAAATGTCTTCAAGTAAGGGAACGATGGTGGCGACTGGGGTGCAGAGAATCACTAGGTCGCTGTGTTGGACGGCTGTTTGTGCCGTGGAGAACACTTGGTCGCACCAGTCGGCAGTTTGACTTTTTTTGCGGGTTTCTACACGACGTGACCAGGTATGGATACGGGTGCTGGGATGCGCTTGTTTGATAGCCATGGCGATCGAAGCGCCCAACAGGCCAGGCCCAAGTATGGTAATTTGTTGAAACATCTAAAGGCTTTGAAATGGATTATTGGGACGGAAGTCGAGCGGAATGAGGCGAGCTCGAGCGCATTTTTGAGTGTGAATTCCGCGCTGCCAACCGCAGATGAATTTTGTGGCGCTGGCCGCCCATTGTTTTTCGGTTGCAGTTCTGCACAGCTGTCGCTTACGTGATCATTGACTTATTTTCCATTATGTCACCTCGATTCAAGCCTCCACTATTTCGACGTAAGCCTGTACAGCGTTTTCTGATAGCTGTGCTGCTCGTTTCATTAGTTCTAGGGCTGTGGGCTGGAAGTTGGCTCTTGGCTAAAATGGGGCCCCGCGCAGTGCAGTCGAATGCCTCCGACCCCAGCGATGTTAGCGGGGCGGTAGAGTCGACCTCTATCGGCGAGATGCTCGTGGATTTGGAAGCTGTATTCGCCGAGCTGGTGGCTGGCGATGAAGCCAGCTCTGATGGCATACGCAGCTTTGAGGTGGCTTTCAATAATCTCCAGCGGCGATTACGAACGGGCGATGCGAAGGGTCCACAGCTGCGTGAACGCGTCGGCAAAATCGAGCAGGCGTATCATGATTGGCAAGGCAGTCGCCTGTCTAAACTTGTGACAGCGGCCGAGCTGCAGCTAGCGACCGCACTTGCTGAAGGAAAGCATTTTCAGGCTTTAGAGGCGCTTGAACGTGCCTATGATGCGCAGCAAACCATCAACACGCAGTACCCCAAAAGTCTTGCTCAGGATACGCAGGCGGCAGTCGCTTTGGCGCGACGTCGTGAGCAGCTGGCGGCTCAACCTTTATATCGATTGGTTGAAAGTCATGCCGCAGAGGCTGAGGCTGCAGTCGGGATGGCTGATTGGGCGACCGCAAGCCAAGCTTTTGAAGCAGCGATTCAGGCTCAGCTCGATTTGAATGAACAGCATCGCGAGGCCCCACAAGCCAGTGTGGAGCGCCTACGTACTTTACAGTTGGCACTCGCAGGCTTGAAATCCCAGCAATGGGAGCGTGCATTTCAAGACGCCTTGATGGCGGCAGAAAACTCATTTCAGCAGGGCGCCTTTGCGGAGGCGGCAGCGCAGTATGAAAAGACCCAAGAAATTCAGGCTAAGTTGGCGGCCGATCGAGGGATTCGATTCGCTCCAGAGCTTAAACGAGCGGCTGCATTCGCTCAAAAGTTGCAGACCGAGTTGAGCCGTGCAACTTGGCAAATGATCGAAAGTGGTATGCAGCAGATCGATCTACAGATCCGTGCTGCGAATGATGCAGCCCTAGCGGTCACGATTAAGGAGCTTGCTCCAGCATTTGAACGGATGACGGCTCAATTTCCTGCGAGTCAATTAGGCGACCCCAGTGTGTCTCTTAAGTTTGACTATATTCGCTCGCGATTCAGCCAAATCGCTCCGATCCGACAACGCATTTTGGCGGCATTACTTCCGGTCCCCGGTCTTGAGGGCGTCAGCCTGCTTCGAACAGAGTTGCGACAATCTACCTACCAGCTAGTGATGGCAGAAACCGCTGTACAGGAAGCGCTTTCAGAGCGACCGGTTCACTCGGTGAGTTTTGCTGAGGCGCAATTATTTTGTCAGCGCTTAGCTTGGCTGTTGGGGCTCTCGGTAGATTTGCCGACAGAGTCGATCTATCGCGCCGCATTGGAAGGTGTTGTGGACTTAAACTTGCAGCCGTATGTGTGGTGTGATCAGGATCGGGTAAAAGAGGCCCAAGTGGTTGCGCAAAAGCAGGTTTTTCCGAGTGGCTTTTATGATTTGCTCGGCAATGTCGGTGAATGGCTGGCGGCCACAGATCCCGACGCTCAACAGCATAAGAGCCTAGGTGGCGATTTTAAAACGCGTCTATCGAGTCTGAAATCCATTCCCATTTACAGCTTTCCGGCAGCAACACGCAGCCGGGCTATTGGGTTTCGGATTCTCGTTCGCTCACTTCCAGATGACGGTATTTGATCCTAACAGTCAGGCCGCAGAGACGGAAAAAAAGGTGCGTCGGACGCAAAATATTATTGTGGCCGTGATGGTGCTACTGATGCTGTTGCCCCTATTGTTGGCTTGGTATTTGGGGGCAATCCGTTTTTGAGGATGGCCGGGTGGCGCTTAAGAATTTGAGCAGATTTTTGGCGATGATGGGGCCGATGCCTTTGACTTCGGTGAGCTGCTGGAGTTCTGCGGATTGCAATTTTTCGATGGTGCCGAAATGATGCAGCAGGGCTTGTTTTCGGCTGGTTCCCAAGCCCTCAAATTGATCTAGGATAGATTCTTTCAGGCGTTTGCTTCGGAGTTCGGCATTAAATGCATTAGCAAAGTGATGGGCCTCATCGCGAATATATTGCAATAACCTGAGTGCAGGATGGTGATGTTCGAGTTGCAGCGGCTCGCGGCCATCAGAAAAAATAATCGTCTCATTTTTTTTGGCTAAGCCGATCAAATTAGGCAGCGGCAGTTGGTGTTCCATAAAGGCACGCAGCGCCGAGCTGACTTGACCCAGTCCGCCATCAATGACGACCAAATCGGGATAAGGTTTGTGCTCTTTCATGAGTCTTAAGTAGCGTCTGCCGACCACTTCTTGCATGGCACGAAAATCATCGTTTCCGACAAAGGATTGAATTTTGTAGCGTCGATAATGCTTTCGTTCTGGACGCCCTTGGCGAAATTGCACCATCGAGGCTACGCAAAAGCTACCGGAAATATGCGAAATGTCGAAGCACTCCATAGTATCGGGTGGCTCGCTTAAGTTGAGGCAGGCTTGTAGCGATGCAACGCTCCGAATGGAAGCGATTTGGTGGGTTTGGTTACGCTCGAATTTACGCGTTCTTTTAACCGTGAGTTCGAGCGCTGTGATACGATCTCGCAACCTTGCTGCCACTTCATAATTACGTTGATCGGCTGCAGCTCGCATTTGACTCTTTAATTCACCCAACCACTCCGCACTTTTTCCATCCAGAAAATGACAGGCTTGTTCGAGGCGTTCTTGATATGTCTCTTGAGTGACTTCATTGGGATGCGGAAATAGCTCCGCGCGCAGATCGGTGTAAAGTTGCCAGTGGTCATTTTTAAGGCGTTTAGGCTTAGCGTCTTGCAGTAAAATTCCAAATTTGCGCCGCAATTCTGTTAAGGTCGTTCTGAGCTGACTTGAATGCGCAAAGGGCCCGTAGTAACGAGCATGGCGATCGGTTCGATTGCGGGTTAAGCAAAAGCGGGGTAAGGTTTCGCGGGGGTCTAAGCGAATCATCAAGAACTGCTTGTCGTCAGTTAAGTCTGTATTGTAGCGCGGTTTGTATTTCTTGATGAGTTGATTTTCTAATAACAGGGCTTCGGACTCAGAAGCTACCGTTTGTATTTCGAAATCGTTAATTTGCTCAATCAGAGCGCGAATTTTGACTTGCACAAGCTGTGAGCGACGTGCGGCTTGAAAGTAGGTGCTCACACGCTTTTTTAGATTTTTTGCTTTGCCCACGTAGACTGTCACGCCATGTGCGTCGAGCATACGATAAATACCAGGTTTGTTGGGTAATTGGCGTAGCTTTGTTTTTAGATGGGATTGCATTGTTCGCTAATTTCGGCACCGATAACCAGTAAAGTGCAATCGTAAGTCAGACGCGTTTGCATTTGTGAGAACTTAGTTTAATCTAATATTTTAGTCAACTTTAGTAGGCATGTATAAAATTGAAGTCATCAATATCGGAGATGAGTTGCTGCTCGGCTTGCGCCATAATACGCATCTCGACTATTTGGGTGCTCAATTCGCACTTTGTGGGCAAAAGATTTGGCGCGCGCGTGTCGTCAATGATAGTGTATCAGAAATCCAAAGAGCTGTTGCAGATGCTTGGCAGCAGGCAGATTTAGTGATCACCACCGGGGGGCTTGGGCCCACATCGGATGATCTTACCCGGGAAGCGGTTGCCCAACAATTGGGACTTGAGTTGTGCTTCGATACGACGGTTTTGAGTGCGATCCAAGCACGCTTTGATCGCTTGGGATTTGCGCTCACAGAGAAGCATAAGAAGCAGTGCTATGTCTTTAAACAAGGTGCTGTGCTACGCAACGATTTTGGGACGGCACCGGGGCTGTACTATGAAGATGGGCGGCGCTGTTTAGTCATGCTACCGGGGCCGCCGCGAGAGTTGCTACCGATGTTTGAGCAACAAGTATTGGCGCGGCTGGTGGCATCGCAGCGATTGAGTCAACAGACATTCTTTTTGCAACTGCGTACCTGTGGTTATGGCGAGTCTGAGTTAGAGGCATTAGTGGAGCCGATTGTTGCGCCATATCCGAGCCTAAAGGTGGCCTTCTGCGTGCACGATGCCCTCGTTGACTTACGGCTGAGTGCTGAACGTAAAGAATTCTCGCAAGGGCAGTTAAAGGCGATTGGCGCCCAT
This sequence comes from uncultured Puniceicoccaceae bacterium, assembly GCA_963933035.1. Lineage (GTDB taxonomy): Bacteria > Verrucomicrobiota > Verrucomicrobiia > Opitutales > Coraliomargaritaceae > CAWVTP01. The sequence continues at coordinate 10,103 of CAWVTP010000067.1, forward strand.
ATTGTGGATCGTTTAGGCGCGAGCTTTGTCGGCTTTGGAGAGGACAGCTTAGCGCAAGTGATTTATCGTGCCTTGCGTAAAGCGAATCGGACTGTTGCGGTCGCGGAATCGTGTACGGGCGGCATGTTGGGCAATGCCTTTACCGATGTTCCCGGGATCTCAAAAGTATTTCAGGGAGGTGTTATTTGTTACACCAATGAGGTGAAATCCTCACTACTGAGCGTTCCCGATGCACTATTGCAGCAACACGGTGCTGTGAGTTCTGAGTGCGCGATAGCGATGGCGGCCGGTGCAGCTGAGCGGATGTCAGCAGATTACGGACTCAGCATTACGGGTTATCTAGGACCAGGAGGCGGAGATGCTGCCAACCCGCTGGGGACGGTGCACCTAGGATTTACCGGTCCTGAGGGGGTCTGGAGTCAATCAGTTCGCTTCAAAGGAGGGCGAGCTGAGCTCAAGTCACGAGCTGTGGTGGCGGCTTTGGATTGGATGCGGCGTGAGCTGTTACGAGCGGGGCTCATTTGATCCCGAACGATGCAAACAGACTTTGTGAGCATGAGGATTATGATGGTAAGTGCTCACCAAAAGGGTGCCAAAAAGTGGTCCGGTCTGCTGCGCATCCGGTCTTGTCGCATAGCTCGTAACTTAGGCGATCAAGGCAGATGGCGGCCTATCAGGCCAGCAGTTATGTATGTTTAGACGCTTCCTCGGCCTGCAGGCTTACTCAACCTATGGCAACATTCGGGTTGATGTTGCCGTATCGCTCGGCTAAGTGCAGGCTTTGATATGTTGTGAATGTGCAGTGCTTGCATTGAATAACACCACTTATACTTCGAGATCATT
>CAWVTP010000068.1:0-10685 GCA_963933035.1 uncultured Puniceicoccaceae bacterium
TCTTTGTCCAGACTCCAAGCGTGAGTTTGGAGTGGACGCGCGCTTTTTTGGAGCAAATTAAAACTCAGTATCCTAGCTATGAGCATATCGTCGTTTGGGATGGGGCTGGCTTTCATCCTAAAGAGACTTCCCATGAAATGATCCCTGAGGGCATCCACATTGTGACACTGCCTCCATACAGCCCGGAACTCAATCCTATCGAAAAGCTCTGGGACCTAATACAAGACCAGACTGCCAACAAGCTTTGGCCGACAATTGAGCGCTTGGATACAGTTGTCGGCTTACATTTGAAAGATTGGTGGGAAGCACCTAACAAAGTCATCAGCTTATTTGGCAAGGGGTGGATACGCTCTTCAGCAAACGCTACTTAAAGTACCTATAGTGTCATACCTTTTTTAAGTTGGTATAACAGGTAAGCCAGGACAATTTACCCAGCATAGTCAGCATTTTGCAGATCTTGGCTTGGTCTGTGTGCAGGTGGAATATCGTTTGGTCAATCGAGAGGAATTGGCTGAGACTCCGGAAAAGTGTGTTTACGATGCGCGCTCAGCGATGCGCTGGCTACGATTCAGAGCCTCCGAATTTGGGATCGACCCAAATCGCATTGCTATTGCCGGCGGTTCTGCCGGCGGGCATCTGGCGGCTCACCTTGGTATGATTGAGGGTATGGATGATCCCGCCGACAATCTTGCGATAACTGCCAAGTCAAATGCCATGCTTTTATTCAATCCAGTTTTTGATAATGGTCCGAATGGCTACGGCTACAAAGAAATTGGGGCGCGCTACCGCGAGTTTTCTCCCTTTCATAATGCTTCTTTAGATGATCCACCTGCCATAGTATTTTTAGGTGATCAGGATCCACTAATTCCTGAACAAACAGCACACGAATTTAAGGCTAAATTAGATGCTGTGGGTGTGAAGTGCCAGGTCATGATATTTCCCGGTATGGAACACGGCTTTTTTAATTATAGCAGTCACGGAGGGAAGCCTTATCGTCAAACGATTCAGGCCAGTGAGCAGTTTTTAGTCGATTTGGGTTGGTTAAATAGCCACAAGAATGGCGCAAGCGCCTTTAATGTGTATTCTGCGCGAGACGCTCTTTTGCGCTAAGCCATTATTTGATACAAGCTCAACCGTCATGCTGGCCACTTGTTGCTAGAGCGAGCGCTTGAAGGCGCGTAGCGTATTGTCCATTAGCATCGCGACAGTCATTGGCCCGACGCCACCCGGTACGGGTGTGATCCAATCCGCCTTTTGACAAACGCCCTCAAAGTCGACATCCCCCACAATTCGATAACCTTTTTTTTGACTGGAGTCTTCCAGACGATTGATGCCAACATCTATAATTGTAGCATCAGCTTTTACCATATCAGCGGTCACAAAATGTGGACGCCCGATGGCCGCAATTAAAATATCTGCTTGCTGTGTAATTGTTTTGAGATCTTTCGTTTTCGAGTGGCAAATGGTCACAGTGGCGTTGCCGGGTAGTGCATTACGTAGCATCAAGAGTGCCGCTGGCTTCCCCACAATTTGGCTACGTCCTAAAACCACGACATGCTTGCCTTGAGTCGGGATGGAGTTGCGTTTGATGAGTTCGACGATTCCAGCTGGTGTACAGGCAATAAATCCACTCAAGTCCTCTTGGCATAATTTGCCTACATTGAGCGTGTTAAATCCATCCACATCTTTGTCTGGATGCACGCGATTAAAAGTCTCTATTTCATTAATATGTGCTGGCAGGGGCGCTTGGACCAGTATGCCGTGAATGTCTGGGTCGGCATTCAATTCATCGATCTTTGTAAATAATTCCGTTTGGCTGACATTCTCATCAAAACGTATTAATTGTGATTTGATGCCAATGTGTGCAGCTGTTTTTTCTTTCTTTTTGACGTAGGAAACTGAGGCAGGATCATCGCCCACGCGTACAAAGACTAATTGAGGACGCTTCCCGTGGAGTTGTTTAACCTCATTGCTGAGTTCTTGAATGATTAAATTAGAAGTCGTGATACCATCAATTAATTTCATAGTGTGCTGCTTGGATGGAGTTTATACTGAGTATTAGCTGGGCTGAATTAAGAGTGCAGCCGACTAGACCGTGGTCAAATTAAGCTTTGCCTCGTTTTGATGCTTTTTGAGCCATTCTGCGCATTTTTTGAGACCTCCAAATGGATAGATGTGAATGTTTGCAGACGCATCCATTTGTGATAAGAAGCTACCCGGGTTGTTGGCAACGAGCAAACGGCCCATCTTAAATCCCTGTTTTTTGATGACGGTTGAAGCCGCATTGACCCCGCAGACTTTGGCAAACTTCAATAAAGTTTTTAGCGAGGCAGGCCCCGCTATGCCAATAGAAATCGGGCAGTCAATGTTACGCGTTTGGAGCTCCTGTACGTAAGCATTCATTTTTTCTGCAGAAAAACTCCACTGCGTCACAATCTCCATATTGAGCTTATTTTTGCGAGCGAAGGCGTATTTTTGTTCTAGACTTGACCAAGGATTTGAATCTTCCGGGTTACCCTCAGGATGGCCAGCAACGGCGATGGTATCGATTCCAGAATCTAAAAATGTATTCATTTTTAGTAGTTCAAGTGAATCGTTGAATGGGCCCTCTGGACTGGCATTACCACCAGCCAATATGAGCGCTTTTTTAATGCCTAATTCTTTGACTGTATTGAGGTAGCTGGTTAATTCTGATTCAGACTTAAAATTGCGCGCTGCGATGTGAGGGACGGGTGTGAATCCAGCATCCACCACTTGCGACAAAGCAGCTTGGTTTGCATGGATTGACGTCCCTGGAATCATGGTGACAAAAATTTCAGAAACTAAATTTTCAAATACATGAATCTGATCGGCGTGTGCGGGGACGATCTCTAAAGTCCACTTCTGTTGGGAAGGAGTTGTTTTCATCAGTAGCTAATTAGTTGGTGAATAATATAGTTTTGTGACCGTTCACAATGACTCGATCTTCCAGATGTAGCCGCAAACCACGTGCCAGCACTGTATTTTCTACGTCTTTACCGCGTCGCATCATGTCTTCAATACGATCGCTATGGTGCACGCGAACGACGTCTTGTTCGATGATCGGTCCGGCATCGAGGTCCGCTGTCACATAGTGGCAGGTGGCACCAATTAATTTGACGCCACGCTCATCCGCTTGGTGGTAGGGCTTGGCGCCGATGAAAGAAGGTAAGAAACTATGGTGAATGTTAATGACCTGGTGGGGATATTCTGAGCACAGCCATGATGGAAAAATCTGCATGTAGCGAGCCAACACAATCGTATCGGGTTTGGCATCTCTAATTAAATTTGCCGTTTCTTCGAATGCAGCCTGCTTCAATTCTGGTTCTCTTGGTACCGGCACGTAGTGATAGGGGATGCCATACCACTCGACTAATGGACGTAGGGCCTCGTGGTTGGAGATGACGCACGGGATGTCAATGGGTAGGTCTCCCACCTTCCAGCGGTGCAGCAAGTAAGCTAAGCAATGGTCGAATTTACTGACCAGCAAAACCACCCGCTTTTTGCGATGGGCGTCGACTACGCGCCATTGCATGCCGAGCGTCACCCCTAAGCCCTCAAATGCAGCTTCGTAATTATCGAACATCGAATGCGTCGTATCATAATCGATGCTGTAGCGCATGAAAAACTGTTGATGACGCTTATCAGTATATTGATGGGAAGACGTAATATTTCCGCCTTGTTGAGCAATCAAACTCGCAACACGAGCTTGAATGCCAACTTGGTCGGGGCAACTAGCGACTAATCGAATCTGACGCATCTTAGTCTTCATTGATGCGATCATAGGATACGGTTGCCCGAATCTTCGTTTGGACATGGCGCTCGACATTTGGTTTCTGGGATCCGCCATTTTCTTCGCCCCAAACAACTGTAAGCTCGGTGCCATCAGCGATGGATTCATCCACCATGGCTAGCGAGAACCAACAACGCACATTTGCGGTGTATACGGTATAAGTGGACAGTCCTACCAAGGAATTATCGAGCAGGATCTGATCGAAGGGCAAAGTCGAGTAGTAGGCATTGGGCACCTCCATATATTTAAAGCGATCTCCGTGCCCAAGCTGACTTTTAAAGACTGCTTGTACATCCTCATCATCCCATTTTAGCCAGACTTTTCTTCGATGTGGTTGATCCGCCAGTTTCTTTAGGGCATCGCTACCGATAAAATCGTGGTCAAAGTTAATATGCTTGCCGTATCCCAAATCCCATGGGGTCTGGTAATAATCTTCGATATTATTTGAGTAGTAGCTACCACCTAAGGAAGCATTGGCTTCGAAGCCTTCAATGCTGAGCCATTCTCGATAAGCTTGCATGGCTTTGCCGCTGTAGATTGCTGGCATGGGTGAAGGGATCCACCCGCTTTCAGGCGAAACGGTTGAATAGGCGCGACTACCACCCATGACTAATCCAAATTGTGGACCAGCTGCTTGTAGTGCTTCTAGGATGATCTCTCTGTCTTCAGCCGGGCCGTGAAGCTCTAGGCCACCCATGCGTGACATGTTGTGGTTTAATGCGCGAACTTTCTTACCTGCAATTTTTAGATCTCCCAAGTTGAAGAATTTGATGTTTGGGAATTCCCCTTCATGGACATGTTGAATCAAAGCAAGTGCATTGGGGCCTTGTATTTGATAGCGATAAATGAGGCGTGAGCCATCATTACTAACGGTGCGCTCATCGCGGGTTACTTTAACATCGTAATTACCTTTTTGGGCTTGGTAGTGCACCCAATTCGGTACGGATGGGCGCCCGACAATGCTGACTTTTTCATCGCTATGTCCAAACAAGATGGCATCTCCAATCACATAGCCATCAGGGTTGCAGCAGACGATTTGCTTTGCCTTGTCTTTGCCGAAGTTTTTCAGGGTGTTGATCGCAACATCGGAAAGAAGTCGGCGAACATCGGGTCCCTCAAAGTAAACGTCGGTCATATGAAACGATTGATCAAACAAGACGACACTTTTCTGCCAGGCTTCTTGTTCATCGCGCCAGTTGCTATACTGGGCGGGAAAGGGGAAGTCGTAACCGCCTGTTTGCGCATTGCGCAACATTTCAACCGGGCTTGTGAATGATTGTAGTTTGGTTTCTAGGTTTTGTACTGTCATAATATTGAATAGGAGTTGAATCGATTGTTTAAAGACGCGCTCAGTATACTTTAAATATATATTTTATCTTGGCCTTTTGGGTAGATTGCTCTTGCATTATTCGGCAATGGACATTTCGAACCCCTATAATTTGCGAAGAAGTCGAGCCGCTGAGGTGACCGTACCTCATGGGCAAGTACGCATTCTTGAAAGTCATCATGCCCAGGGTTTTGAAATGGCATCTGATCGATGGCCCTTTCATAAAATTTGTTGGGTGGCCCTAGGCTCTGGGCAGTTGGAATTCGCGAAACAGCGTACGCACATTCAGCGCGATGACTTTCTTGTGTTGCCTGCTAATTGGGAACACCGGTTCATTGACAGCAATGCGGAGCCGTTGACTTTAGTTATCTTTTGCCTCGATGAGCTGTTGACCGAGCCAGGGGCCGCCCTATCAAAAATCTGGCAGCAAGTCTGTGCTCGGATCCCATTGGGTCAGGCTGGCTGCGGGCGTTCCGCTTTTCATCGCAATGAGTTTGCCGAATATTTTAGACGGGGGCTGACGGAACAGTCGGCTTCTTTGCTGGGGTGGGAGCTTGCACTTTTCGGCATGGCGCAAGCTTTGCTTATACGAATGGCCCGTGGTTACTGGATTGAGCGTGCCCATGCAGAACCCGACTCGCTGACCGCCGTCCGTGGGGTCATCGATTATTTAGATCGTTATTTTTACCGGCCTCAAGGTATCGACGAACTCGCTCAAACTTGTAATTTATCTACCCGACGATTCACCACTTTGTTTAAGCAGGAGTCTGGACGGACGGTGACTGATTACATGAACCACCGGAGAATTGAGTATGCTCAAACACGACTTAAGCAAACAGGCCATATTTTATACGCCTGTTATGAATCAGGCTTTGATGATGTATCCTATTTTTATCGGGTATTTAAAAAATATACTGGCCAGACTCCCGGTCAATTTTTGGATCGGATTTAGGCTGAGCAAGGGGTGTTTTGTTGCAGCTGTATATCGATTAAAAGAATGTTGTATTAGAGCTCACCTGTAAAAAACGACTGAAAAAAGTGAAGGTACTTCAGCTTGGTTAGACTTATTAATAAATACTAGCTGGCGAGCATAAAGATTATGAGACCAAGTTTGCCGCAACAGCCATTTGGGCCTGTTCTCACCTGGAATTAAATAGTCAACTTTTACTGCATAATCCCCGTTCGTTTGCTTGGGAGTTTTCATAATTAATTTGCTGCGTGGCTTAATAATCAGTTTCCTGTCTCCAATGAGCCCCCCAATTGCAAGGTCCGTTAAATTGATCCAGTAAATTTCGCCGAAACCAAATACGGATGCGCTGGCATTAATGCTTTGCAAGCGTATGGGCAATATCGGATTTTCCGTATCTGGTATCACTAATAAGATCGCTTGATCCCAAGTCTTATTAATTTGTACCCGCGGTGCATTTGCTGGAATCGGCATGTCGTCTGCGAGCTTTTGGGGCAAAAAATAAAATTGTTCTCCATTGTCGGGTAAGGTGAACTTGTCTGACATATTCCAGCGCGGAAAACTAACATTTATAAATTTCCCAGAGCTTCCGTATAAAAATCCTGATTTGGGAGCATTTTCTGGCGCTTGATGGTATAAAATACGCACAAATCGCTCGCCAAAAACTGTGTTGGCACCCAGAACTAGAAGGCATAAAAGTAGACTTTTGATCAGCATTCGGAAATCGTTAAATATTATCGGGTGAGAGCCAGCGAAAGGCGATTATTTCGTAGCGACGGCCAAAGCGAACGTTCTCATTGGCAGTCAGCGTAGAACTGCTGGGTAAAATGGTTGAGTTGTCCGTTGGCATTACATAGTCGGCTTTTCGTTGCACCACAGCCTCACACCACATTTTTGACACTTTTTTCCCAATAGTTATATCATTGGATTCACCATAACTTCGAATGATAAAGGTATCATCGCGAGCCGATAACACGGGTGCCAAAGAACGTAAGATGTCCGCTTGACGTACCCACCCTGTGAACCCATATGCAGCGTAACCGTCAACTGCTTCTGGGAAATCCATCATTTTGCGAAGCCAACTGTTGACTTCTGTTTGTTCGCCAAAATGCGTTTGGATGTCAGCGTTTGGATTTTTTGAGGTTCCATCTTCGGAGAGTTGTAGGAGTGCAGCTTCAATTGCTCCGGCCATCGCCAAACTTTTATTGGTCGATAACTGACGATTAACAAACTCCGATAGTGATAGAAAGGGGCCGCGCAGTTTAATTTGTGCTACAATTTCTTCAGCAAGCGCATCAATTTGCTGATCGCTGAGGGAACTGAAAGTTCCAAGTTCATATTGATTGCCAACCGATGTCGATGGATTGCCCGCAATACTGGTCCGACTGATAGGCGTCTCATCAGAAATAGAAGTGTCCAGTACGATATCCCATCCTGATGATCTGTAATCAGTTGTCGGCATTTTCGCATTGCGTAAATTGCGTAAGATTGCAGACCAGGCAGTCACAGATGTGGAGTTGATATTGAACATGCCCTCTACTTCGATTTTAGAGGCTATGTTGTGCCATGCTGTATTGGGGCTCAGATCCGCATCTGTTCGATCGACCGCCTCACTTTCAGAGTGTGCTAGACTGCGGGGAAGGTACGCGGAGTTGGGAAGTGGAATATTTTGTAAAAGGTGGTCTTGGTAGACTTCCTCTTTTGTCCTATAAATGCTACTAGCCCATGAATGGGTCTCAGGAGCGATCGAAGAGACGAACCAATCGTCAAACAATAAGTGATTGGCCATATAGCTGTGATCATATCTGTCAGGTACAAGTGCCTTGCCACTCGGATCGAAGACTTCTTTGGTTTCAAAAAATGGCTGAGCATGACTGTTGGCGATCGCGTATGGTGTGTACGGCCGATTTCGGTTATTATTTGCCATATCAAAATGTTGTAGCTGCGCAAGCGATTGAATGGGGTTGAGGGGGAGCTCTGAGATGATGATGTGCGTGAGGCCTCTATTTGCCTTATAATGCATGCCGATAAAACTATTGTCACCGTTTGATTCTGGAACTCCGTTGTTTGAATTGACTCCGTTGAGCGCGATGAATTTAAATAAGTAGGTGGATTCCCATGCCATGCTACTTCTAGTATAAAATGCAAGTGGATTGCTATTTAGGAATCCTTTGGCACCGACTCCTTTTCCAATTGGTTCAGGTTCGTTTGCAAATTCGTTTGTAGCGACTCTTTGAGTTAGGAATGCGGCCAGAAAAGGCTGTGGCGTTGCTGGGATATCTAGCGCTGGATCTATGTTTGGTTGACCAGCAAGAGATAATAATTGGAGGTGATCACCCGTCGGAAAAATTGGGTCAGGGTTCGTCAGTGGCATTCCATTCCCAGCATTCTTAGGCGCTTGAAATCCGGTGCAGTAGTGAAATCCGATCTCTTTGTTATCTTCATTCAGAATCTTCATTCGTAGCCCAACCATTCCTCCTATTTGTCCTTGATGGCCCGCATTCAAATCGACTGTGGCTGAAATTCGATCATCTCCACTGCCTTTAATGCTACTTGAAGACGCATAATCAAGTTTGTCATAGCGAAAGCCTCCGAGTGTTCTGTAGCCTGGGTATAGATCTAATTGGTGGCTGCCAGAGATGGGGGAATTTAGTTGAGAACTAAATATCATGGATTCGCCTGGTTGTAGAGAGATTTTACTGCTTGTGAAGCCACTCGAGCCGTATAGTGTAAATTTCAGATTATTGTCCTGCAAAATTTCATTTATGCTAACAGGGGAATATACTATATCGGGTGCACTTGCGGATTCTTTAGTAAATGTAAACGCAGCAGGGGTTGGCTGAAACACTTCGATCGTTGGGGATTCGACTTCGAGCGTAACATTATAAGGATTCCACAGCGTGATAGCTGGATTCATGTCAAGGCAAGCGATATATGCTTCTTCAGCTGGAGCACTAGGATCACTGTTTAACTTTGCCGAGTAGGAAAATACATAGTGCATGCGAGCGACTATCGGGTAGCGGCGTACTTTATCTCTAAAATCGTTGAGGTCTGATAAGACACCAGTCCTGCCAGCAAATGCCGGCATACTAATAGTACCACCGGAATTCGTAATGTTGCGATACTGGGTGCAATAGTCTTGCAGTGCATTCCAGGAGACAACGGAAGAGCTTTGGTTGTAGGGAGGGGCTTCGGGGCTACTCATCGGGTTTAACCAGGGGTATATAAGCAGCTGGGGTGGACGCGAATTTCCGGAAGCCTTGGATGCAGAGGTTTCGATTCCAGGTTGCAAAGTAAAAAATGGGAGGCCAGTATCAGGTAAACTGTCCCAGTCTTCAGTCATTAACGAAAGGTCGCGTTTCCAGCCTCCGGTGGCCGCATTCGTTAAAAGCCCTCTAGACCATGCTGTAAGATCGTGGAATAGCGATTGATATGATGCTAAGCTACTCGCGGAACTCGTTTGCAACGGGATGAGATTATACCCTGACAATGAACCGACTTTGCCTAAACTTGGATCGTTTTGAAGGCCAAATATATTGGCGTCGGGATGAGAAAATGTGCTCAATCGTTTTGACCATCCTTCTGATGTTGTCGGCGAGACTTCATGTTTGAGCTGCGCTTTACTGTTTTCGCCTGAAATCCACCAAGCATATTTACCATCATTTCCATTATTGATGATGGACGGTGTAATATGAACTTCATCGGAGATACGGTCTTTGCCTAATGTTTTTGACGATAGCAAAGGGGCTGTCGTATCTGCGATTTCAGTTAATTGGGGTGGATTTGTCGGGTCTTGATTAGTTAGATCGTCAGAGCAAAGCCATCCTATGAAGCGTGCTGCACTCGTCGAGTTAGGGTCTAGTTTGCCGGTGCTCAACTTGCTAGTGTAGTCTGGTGCAAAGGCTTTACCGGCTTGGCTGCCACTGGTATGGTGATTTCGGCCTTCCCAGGAACGCCAGACCCCAGTAACATTCCGCGGGCCATTAACGCCGGCAATTGATTCTGCCGATGCTGTGATACGGGTGTCAGGTCCTGTTAGCTTTTGCAATTGGCCGATGGCCGTTTTTAGACCCAGGATAGCATTTTGTTTTGCCTTTAGGCTATCTTGCTGAGCCGCGGCAGATTGCACTTCAACTTGCGTTAGAGTACTGACCGATAGTAGCAGTAGCAAGACAAAGGCCATGAGCGACAGACTTAGCACAAGTGCAAAGCCACTTTTTGCATTAGCATTGTGTAAAAAGACTTTGCTTGCTGGGCGTAGCTGTAGGAGCGGAGCTTTGGAGGTAGGGTTCAAGTACGTGTTAGGGTTTCGATGAACTTGTGCACTGAATATGTGCGCGTTAGGGTAATTTTCTCAATTTCGTGATATACGAATGTAAGGTATCTTATTATTTGGTTTTTTTTTACGTCAAATATAAAATGGAGCTTTCGTGCGCGCACATTACTTAAAGGTTAATTATTAATAACGACTGTAGGGGCTCCACCATTAGGCTATATTTGAAAGGTATTTTTATAGAGTGCTCGCCTAGCCTTTATTTTCGTAAATCCTTAATTTTGGCATTTGGGCGATTCTTAGGGCT
>CAWVTP010000069.1:0-10616 GCA_963933035.1 uncultured Puniceicoccaceae bacterium
TGAATCCATACGAGAAATTATGACGACTTTTTAGCTCTGACTTTTTCAGGAAGCCATAATTACATTGAGTTTAACAATGAGTATAACGCTCCTTGATGCGGATACAAAAACAGATCTTATCATACCAATTCGTTTTCATATCGTCAGCAATCTTTCCCTCACTCAAAAAGGAGTCCGCATGGAAAGTTGGGTTACCAAAGACAATATAAAACAAACCATCATACCGGAATTAAATCATATCTGGAAGCCCTCAGGAATTACATTTGAGGTAGAAAACATTTTCATCACGCCTGCACTTGAATGCAATCACAAGCACAAGATCATTGATAAAATCGTCAAAACAAGCCGAGAAGATTTGTCAGGTTTAGTTAAAAGGCACAACGAGCTAATAGATTTCAGAAAGGATGATGCTCGTCTAATAAATATCTATTTTGTCCCCTACATGGCACAAACGCTCCAGGGAGTCGCCATACCAAAAATATCCCGCTGCATTATTGGTCAATATTCTGACAAAAGTACGCGTGCACAACAACCGCCCGTTAAATGCCTGTTAACTGAGCCACTGCCATTTAAAAAGGGTTCAATAAGCCGAACTATCGGACATGAAGTCGGACATATCCTGGGATTGGATCACCCAGACAAAACCAGCCAAAAAATCTTTCATCGACTCATGGGGGGCAGAAAACATGGATACAGGCTAACAGAAGACGAAGTGAAAATGGCACGCAAAAATGCTCGCAAATTCTCAAAATAAAGGACGGCCCTGAGGTGTCTCCCTTGTATTAATACACATCTCGCAGATAGCGTTTGGCCTTTTTTAGCTCGGCGACATAAGCAGCCGCCTGTTCTGCACTGTGGCCAGCGGCTTTTTCAATAACCTGATGAATGGCTGCGTCGACGTCTTTGGCCATGCGACTGGCATCACCACAAACGTAAATGTAGGCACCCGCTTCTAGCCATTCGTAAAAACGCTCTGCCTGCTCCACTATGCGATGCTGCACATAAACCTTCTCCGCTTGATCACGCGAGAAGGCGGTATCCAACTGGGTCAGCAAGCCACGCTTTTGCCAATCGGCCAATTGCTCCTGATACAAAAAGTCGGTCTGGCTGTGTTGATCGCCAAAGAAGAGCCAATTGCGTCCTGTAGCCGCCTGTGCTGCCCGCTCCTCCAAAAAGGCGCGGAAGGGCGCAATCCCAGTACCGGGTCCAATCATAATGACCGGGGCCTCCACATTTTCAGGTAGGCGGAAAGCAGAATTGCTATGCAAGTAGACTTTGACGGGACGCTCGGCATCCGGACTGGCTAAATAATTGGAACAAATCCCCTGCCGCTGACGGCCATGGCTTTCGTAGACCACCTTGCCCACCGTCAAATGCACTTCGCCTGGATGGGCTTTCGGGCTGGACGAGATGGAATACAAGCGCGGTTTGAGTGGCTTGAGCAATGCCAATAAATACTCCGCAGTCGGGAATTTCACCGCAAAATCCAGCACGGGATCGATCAAATTACGCCCTTGGCAATAGGCTTTGGTCGCATCCGTATCCTGCAGCAGGGACTGTAAGTCTTGATGAACCGCGATACGTCCACAAGCGCGCAAGAAATCCTCCGTCAATTGCATTAGGTCGAATTGCTCGATCAAGACACGCTCAATGGGTCGCTGGCTGCCGTCCGGCAAACGCACCGATTCATCTGGGCTCAAGCCACAGGCGCGCAAGAATTCACTGACTGCTGGCGCGCTATTTTCTGGAATGACGCCTAGCGCGTCGCCCACTTCATAATCTAGCCCCGAGCCTTCCAAAGAAATTTCCACATGGTGGGTGGCCTTGGCCGAGCCGGCCGCATTGAGATTCTCCGAGCGCAAGCACTTCGCGGGAAAGGGGTTCTTTTTACTGTAAGCCGACGCCTCGTCTTCTTCACTGTCCGCGGAAACGCTGGCCATCGGCGCCTCGGCACCGGTCAAACTTTCCGTGACTGCTTGCATCCAGGCGGCGAAGCCTTCATCCGGGTCGCCATCGCACTCCACCATGGCCGCCGAGCGCTGCGCACCGAGCGCCTCGAAGCGGGCATCAAACTCTTTGCTGCACTGACAAAAATCAGGATAGGAACTGTCCCCCAAGCCTAAGACCGAAAATTGCAAATGCTCCAAACGGGGTGCACTGTCTGCGTGCAAGGCGGTGTGGAAAGCCTGTGCATTATCGGGTGGCTCGCCCTCACCGTAGGTGCTGGTGATCAGTAAAAGACGATCCACCGCGGCCAAATCCTCTAGCGAGCAGGCATCCAAATCCAAGACCTTGGGATCGCAATTGGCCGCTTTTAATTGCTTGGCCGCCTTTTTACTCAGCGTTTCAGCCGTACCGGTTTGGGAGCCGTAGGCAATCGTTACCGGAATAGCAGGGGTCGCCGCAGCGCCCGCAGGAGCCTCGGAACTCAAGCCGGCCAAAAAACCGTTGAGCCAGGCGCGTTGCGCCTCATCGAAAGGCGCGCTATCAGGAATAAAAGGAACGAGTGACATAATATGATCAGGTTAGAAATTCTAAGCAATGAAGGGCGCTATGTGCACCGCGCACGCTTTGTAGGACGGTTGTTTAGAGTAAGGATCGTAAGCGTCCGCTGTGAGTTGATTGGTGATACGATAGTGCATCGGCATAAATACTTGACCGGGCTGCACCGTCGTTAAGAGCACCGCGGTGGCCACCACCTGCCCCCGTCGTGAACGAATGCTGACCGGCGCATTATCTGCAATTTGTAGCCGCGCTGCGTCATCAGGATGCATTTCCACATAGGCATGCTGGGGATACAATTTACGCAGCACCGCCGACTTGCCGGTGCGCGTCTGCGTATGCCATTGCGAAGAGGTTCCCCGCCCAGTTAACAATAAAAACGGGTAGTCTTGATCGCTGGGCTCTGGCATCGCTCTGGGAGCTTCAAACATGAATTTCGCTCGCTTATCAGGATGGTAGAAGCAGCCATCTTCAAATAGGCGACGCTGTTTGGGGTCCGCGCCCGCCAAAATCGCAGGCACCTGCTGGGCTGGGTAGGGCCACTGAATGCCCCCGGCTTGATCCAGGGCGGCGTAATCCGTAATCCCAGTGAAATCACAGGGCATCCCCTGACTCAAATCGCGTAAAATCTTAAAAACGGCTTCTGGACTGCTCCATTCTTGGAACCATTCCGCACAGCCCCAATGATGCGCGATTAAGCGAAAAATGTTAAAATCCGACAAAGCTTGGCCGGGTGCTTGACGCACTTTTCGGGTGCGCCCAATCCTACGCTCCGAATTGATAAAGACGCCCTCTTTTTCCCCCCAACCCGCTGCCGGCAGTACCAAATCCGCCAGTTGTGCCGATTCGGTCGTCGCGTACAAATCTTGCACGACAAAGAAATCTAATTGCTCACGAATACGTTCGAAGCGCTTTTGATTGATCCACGAGTGCGCGGAATTAGTGGCAATCATCCACAAGCCCTTGATGCGTCCCGCCTCAATGCCGTCAATAATTTCACTGTAAGAGAGACTATTTTCGCTGGGAATGCGCGCGGCCGGGATCCCGAGTCGCGCGGCAACCTGCTCACGATGACGGGCATCTTCAAACTGACGGCCACCCAACAGGCCCGTCGTATTGCTGAATAAGCGCGAGCCCATAGCATTGCACTGTCCGGTAATCGAATTAGCGCCCGTACCCGGCTTGCCGATATTGCCTGTCATCAAGGCCAGATTGATCAAGGATTGGGCCAGTCGCGTTCCCTCATAACTTTGGTTCACGCCCATGGTCCACCAAAAGGAGACCCGCTTACCGGAACTGATCAAGTGCGCCAGCGCATCCAATTCCTCGATCGCAATACCACTGGCCTGCGCTGCTTTTTCCAGGCTGTAGTCGGCTAAAAAGCGCTCAAAAGCAGCAAAATCTTGCGTATGGGCCGCAATAAAATCGGCATCCGTTCGCCCGAGCTCAATAATCCGAGCCGCCAAGCCATAGAACAGCACCAAGTCAGACTTGGGCTGAATTTGCAGGTGCTGGGTGGCCGCCATAGCCGTCTCCGTCTTACGCGGATCCACCACTACAATGGCGGGTTTACGCTGGTTGCGCATGACACGCTGCCACATGATCGGGTGGGCGATGCAGGGATTGGCACCCACAAAGACCAGCACGTCCGATTCTTCGAAATCTTGATAGGTGTACGGGGGCGCATCAAAGCCAAAGGCCTGCTTGTAGGCCACCACCGCAGTCGCCATACATTGTCGGGTATTACCGTCGCCGTGCAACCAGCCCATCCCAAACTTGGCCAGGGCCCCCAAAAAGGCCATCTCCTCCGCCACAATTTGCCCCGTACTCAAAAAAGCCACGGATTCTGGGCCATGCTCGGCTTGAATGGCCTTGAAACGCGAACAAAAGGCGTCCATCGCCTGCGCCCACTCAACTGGCTGCTGCTGTCCGCTGGCATCTCGTAAAAGGGGCTGCTCAGCACGGTCGCTGGCCGCTAAGGGTGCCAAGGACTCCCAGCCTTTGGGGCAGGCCATCCCAATATTGACGGGATAATCGGGATTGGCACTCAAGTTAATCGCGGCCCCCTGCTGTAAATGCACTTTTAAAGAACAGCCGGTGGCGCAAAAACCACAAACCGAGTCCACCACCGCATCGGGCTGCAAGGGCTTTGGCAATTGGCCTAAGCCAAAATCAGCCGGTGATTGCACCAAGCGATCGGTCAAGACGCCACCTCGTTGCTGAAGCCTTAGCTGGGATTTGATTTGATGGTACAATTTCATGAGTCGATCGATCCGGGCATTTTAGGAGCCGCCACGGCGCGGAAAAAGAGTACGCGCTCACTTAATTCTGTAATGAGGAGTAACAGCGCCAAGGCCCCCATACCCAGCAGCCACTGAGCGCCGAAACAGAAAGGGGCTAATAAGAGCATAAACCCAATCGCACTGGCGAAGCGTAAGTGCAGGATGGCCTGCAGCGGACCCCGCATCAGGGCAGCTGATTTTTTGGCCGGCGTCATTTTGGCCGCCCGACTGTGGGGTCCCCAGACTTGGTAAGCTTCATAGCCAAGCTTGAGCAGCGCCAGCAGCCATGTAAGTCCAGCGATCCACTGCACCGATTCACCGCTCAACAGACGGCTTAAGCCGATCGCTAGCAGACCGAATAGCAGACTGCTCCCCCCAAAACGCAGGCTGGTGGGCAAGCCAGCCCAAAAGGGACGCTGAGTATCGACATAAATCATGATGGAACAGTAGACGCCAGCGAAACCGCTGAGCGTGGTGGCCAGCGACAAGTACCCCTCCAACCCATAAAAACCCTGTGGCCACAGCAGCGAAGCCACATAGGCACTGGCAAAGAAAAAGAAAACAGAGAAGACCGCGATCTCTCGACTCAACCAAGACCGCCGCAAACCTAAAAAGGCACGCCAAGCACCCAAGGGACGTCCTAAATGCGTCGTGGATGCAATTAAGCCCAAGAGCAGCAGGCTCCAAGCCAGTAAGGGTAGGACCCGTGGGCCTTGGAAAAGCCAATCGAACAAAAAGAAGCCGGCTGCCATCTGCGTCAACAGCAACATCCAAACCAAGGGCCAATGCGTGGGTTCGGGGCGCAAGGCATATTGATTCAGTGCATGCACATCCTCGGGGATCGTGCGTTGGCTGACATAATGAGTGGTGGGAACGGTGTAAGCAGGATCGGGCGCCGCCGCAAGAAAATCGCCGCCGCTCCGCGCCGCTGACATTTGCTCGGCTTGATTGACGATCTGCACCGAGATCGCCTCGGTGGGACAGGCCTGCACGCAGGCAGGCGCTTCACCGACAGCGAGTCGACTGTGGCACAGGTCGCATTTGCGCACAATCCCCAGTTTTTTAGAATATTTGGGAACGTCGTAGGGACACTTGAGCACGCAATATTGGCAGCCGATACATTGATCATCTAGGTGACGCACGATGCCGGTTTCGGCATCCTTTTCATAAGCCAAAACCGGGCAGCCATTTAAGCAAGCTGGATCGACGCAATGATGACAAGCGGTGGTCACCGTCTGGGAGTAGGCTTGATCGCCACAGCCACCACTCAGAGTGCCGACATCGCGCCAAGTCTCGTGCTCATCCAAACCGTTGAGGCTATGACAGGCAGAGACACAAGCCTTACAGCCGGTGCACTTATCCAGCTCCACCTTAAAGGCATACTGCTCTCCAGCTTTTGGCTTAGAAATCGGCAATAATTGTTGATAAAAACTGGCCTTCGACTGGGTCGCGAGCGAGGCATGTTGCTCACTAAATTGGCCGACCGGAGTTTGCAAACTGCGCTGCTCTTGCAACAACATCTCCAAGGGCGACTTCTCGACTGTCAATGAATCCGGCATAACGAATCGAATCCCCTATGCGGCAAATAATGTTTTCAACTGCTCTGCGCTATGGCGGCGGGTGAAGGCGCCAAAACTTTCGCTGGCATCACGTTGGTCCAGATAAATCCGCAAGACATTTAATAATAGCGGCTTTAAAGCTTCAAAACTGGTTCCTGGAAAAACCTCGTGCGCAATCGCTTGCCGTTCTTCCACGCCGCCACCCAGCACCACGGCATACCCTTCAACACTTTCGCCCTCCACCTTGACCTTAGTGGCAATCAAACCGATGTCGCCAATGTAGTGCTGCGCGCAGGAGTGATGACAGCCCGTTAAATGAATATTGAGCGGCTGATCCAAATCCAACTCAGACTCGAGGAACTGCGCTAATTGCACGGCGTGTCCCTTGGTATTACTGGCGGCATATTTACAACCAGCATTGCCGGTGCAGGCGACCAATCCACCCGCGATGGTACTCGCGCGATAGTGAAAGCCCATCGCCACGATCTGCGACTTGACCGCTTCCAGGTCGGCGCTCGCAATGTGCGGGATCATTAAATTTTGCCAAGCAGTCAAACGAATATCCCCCCGCCCGTAGGTGTCCGCCACATCCGCAATCGCCCGCATTTGTTCAGGCAGCATGCGGCCTACCGGAATCACCACTCCAATGTAGTAATGCTCGGGTTCTGCCGAGGGATGCACTCCAATATGGCCGTGCTGTTGAGTCGCCACGCGTGGCGCACAGTCTGCTAGCGGAAAATATTGCAGCTCGAAACTCAATTTTTCCTGGGTGGCCGCCAAAAAGCGCTCATGGCCCCAGTCATCCACCAAATACTTCAAGCGCGCCTTTTTGCGATTGGTGCGATCCCCATTTTCGATAAAGACACGGACCATGGCCGCAGCTAAGGGCACCGCTTGGCTGGGCGTGATCAGCAAGCCACAGTCTAGAGCAAATTGACGGTGTCCGGTAATCCCGCACAATTGGACCCGAAAATAGATACCCGCTGGCACCGCTGCGCCTTCCGGCACGCGCACGGCGTAAAAGGCAATATCATTGGTGTCGGCACAGACGGAGACCTGACCACCGTTGTCAAAAGAGATATTAAATTTACGGGGCAAGCCATACAGATCCCGATTATTGAGAATGGCTTGATGCATCGCCTTGGCGTAGGGCAAAACATCCAAGACCTCCTCAGGATCGAAACCACTGGTAGGGCTCGCCGTGACATTGCGCAAGTTGTCGGCACCCGCGCCGCGTGAAGTGAGGCCCACCTCATCCAACTTCATCAAAGTCGCAATGGTATCTCGAGGCTGAATTTCGCGGATCTGAAAATTCCCACGCGTGGTGATATCGGCATAGCCACCGCCCCAAGTTTCGGCGATCTCCGCCAGACAGCGCATTTGATCGGCACGCAGAGCACAGCCCGCCACACGAGTGCGCAGCATCAAAGCATCCTGAACCGGCGCCACATGAAATAGGCCGAAGTACTTATAACGGAACAAATCGCCGCCCTGAGGAAAGCGATTAGCCGCCGCGTCCTCCACCATCGTATCCCAAATGTCGAGTCCATTGCGTTCGTGCTTAATCTGCTCCTCCTTGCACAAGTCGTCGATTGGCGTGCCATGAACGCTTTGCTCAACGGCTTCTTCGGGCTTATCGGTAAACTGTCCGCTAGCGGTCTGCCCCAAAAAGGGCAAGGCATTGCGCTGCTGCGCGCCTGAGAAAAATCCTTCTAAATAACTTTTTTGTGTCTGAGTAAATCCTGCTTCCATAGCCATATTTCTGTGTGCACCGATTCCGATCCGGCAGTCTAACTGGCCGCCTTTTTGCGCGCTTCTTTTTCTGCTTCGCAATCGTCTAAGAATGCCAGTAAGCGCCGGCGATACTCATAAAATTGATCGGTTTCTAGAATCGCATCCCGGTCACGGGGGCGCTCAAATTCGATCTCCATCAGTTCCCCGACCCTCGCATGCGGACCGTTGGTCATCATGCAAATGCGGTCGGACATAAAGATCGCCTCATCCGGGTCGTGCGTAATCATCAGCGTGGTTATTTTTTCCTTATCCAAAATACGCAGAATCACATCTTGGAGCTCCATCCGTGTCAGTGAATCCAAGCGTCCTAGCGGCTCATCCAAAAGCAACATACGCGGCTTGACCGCAATGGCGCGCGCAATCCCCACACGCTGCTGCATACCCCCTGAGAGTTCGCGAGGGTATTTGTGCATCGAGTCCTTAAGCCCCACCATTTCCAGCGAGGCCTCCACGATGTCTGCCTGCTCCGATTTTTCAACATGCGGGTAGCTGCGCTTGACACCAATCGCAACGTTTTGGTAAGCGGTGGCCCACGGCAGTAAGCAAGGAGCCTGAAAGACCACACTTCGATCAGGTCCCGGGCCATCAATCTCTTTACCGGCCACTACAATACCGCCGTCCGAAATGGGACTTAGGCCCGCAACCATGTTCAAGACAGTGGACTTACCACAGCCAGAGTGGCCAATAATCGAGACCACTTCTCCCTGCGGCACAATGAGTTCAAATCCATCAACCACTTTGACTTCCGCACCAAAAGGGTTCGGGTAAGCTTTGACCAAATTATAAATTTCTACGTATCGCTGGTTTAACATAAGGCATCGAGCTATTTGAAAAAACTAATTTCCCGATCAATAATCGGTGGACGGCGACGGCCCTTGGCTGGCCGGTTGGGTAAGACCGAAAAGTCAATCGGCATACTGCTGGGCAAATCAACGATGGCCTGTTGGTTTAATTGTTTGGACTCATCATTCAAAGTCCGCATGTAGCGTGAAATTTGCGAACGCAACTGACGAAATTCGGGGTTGGTGTTTAAGGTGGTCCGATTGCGAGGGCGGGCTAAGCCTACCTCAAAGCCTTCATCCAGGGTCGCACGCGGCCCCTTGGTGAGCGGCACAATCCGATCAGCCATCAATACGGCCTCGTCCACATCATTGGTGATCATCACAATGGTGCGACGATCCTGTTCCCAAATCCGAATGATTTCATCCTGAATATTCCCGCGCGTCAGCGCATCCAAAGCACTCAGTGGCTCATCCAGCAGTAAAATTTCCGGTTGCATGGAGAGTGTCCGTGCCAGTGAAGCCCGCTGGCGCATGCCGCCCGAAAGTTCTCCAGGCTTCTTCGCGGTGGCTGGCAATAGATTCACCATGGTCAAGTAGCGATTCACATGCTCCGTTAGCGCCGAGCCCCTTAAATCCGGGAATACCTGCTTAACCGCCAACTCAACGTTTTCATAGACGGATAACCAAGGCAACAGCGAGTAATTTTGAAACATGATACCCAAGCGCGGCGACGGCTCTTTCACCGGCTGCCCAGCGACCGTGACCTCACCAGAGTCGGGCTGTAATAAGCCCGCCAAAAGCGCGATCAAGGTCGACTTCCCAGAGCCCGAAAAACCTACCACCGCGACAAATTCATTCTCTTGGACCGATAAATTCACACCGGACAAGACCTCCGTACGATTATCCGGAGTCCCAAATCCAAGGTGTACATCCTTAATTTCTAAATAAGCCATAATCTGTGTTCCAACTAAGCTTTAGAGGGAGGTGCCACCACCGTCGAAGGATACAAAACGCTGTAAGATGATCATCATACGATCCAGCAGGAAGCCAATCCCCCCGACCACGAAACAGGCGTACAAAATATTCGCAAATGAGAAGGATGAACCGTTTTGGTACTCGTCCCATACAAATTTACCTAAGCCATCTGAAGACGATAGCGCCTCGGCGGCAATCAGCACCATCCATCCCACTCCCAAGGAAATACGCAGCCCAGCAAAGACCAAAGGTAAGGCAGACGGAATGATGATCTTAATCAAACGATCCCAAAACCCGAGCTTGAGCACCCGCGCAACATTGACGTGATCAGGGTCGATCGACGCCACCCCAAGTGCAGTGTTAACCAAGGCCGGCCAGACCGCACACATGGCGACCGTGCAAGCAGAGAAAATCAAGGCCGGATTGATGCCCAAGGCTCCGAGCCATGGCAGACTGTCGAAGAATAAGAACAAAGGATGCGAGTCAGGATCCAAGAAGAAAGCGCCCACCACGATTTGGAAGATCAGCAACCATACCACCGGTGAGACGGGCTTAAAAATAGAGATGATCGGCGTCAAACAGGCCATCGCAATCCGGCTCAATCCACAGAGAATTCCCAGTGGAATCGCAATCAAGGCTGCCAAAATAAAGCCGATAAATACCGTAAACAAGCTGCGTTGAATCTGCTTATAAACCGTCATTGCTGACGCGTATTGTTGCCC
>CAWVTP010000070.1:0-10361 GCA_963933035.1 uncultured Puniceicoccaceae bacterium
CATTTGACCCGTTATGCCCTCAATATTTTGATGGCCCTGATCGCAGTCCTAGTCCTCCCACTAATGCTGACGATGGGCGATAACGGGATTTGGTTTTACCGATCGATTCTCTTTATCTGCTTGCTGATCCCAGCGGCATTGGGTCCCAGCCTCAGCTACATGCTCTGCCAGTATTTTGATCATCCCCAAAACTGGAAAACCCGTGTCGGCTGCCTGCCCTATTTGATCTTGGTCGGTTTTGGCATTTGCCTCTCCAATGGCAAGGCCGTCATCGAAGGATTCTTTAGCCGCGACAGCACCTTCGTGCGCACCCCCAAAGCCGGTGACCGCAGCCGTAAAACCTACTTGGTCAAAAAAAATTGGCTGCCGCGAATTGAGCTTTTGCTGAGCGCCTATTGCGTACTGACAATCCTAGCTTTGCTGTGGATGCGTCAGTTCATCCTGGTCCCCTTTGTCATTATCTACGCACTGGGATTTGGCCTTATGGGCGGCAAGAGTTTGGCCGAGCGGCGCGCCTAACATGGTCCGCTCACGCGTAGTTTACTTTTGGCTCGGAGGGTCCCTCCTCTGGCTCTGCGCAGGCATGTATGGTCAAATTGTTGACAGTTTTGATAGCGCTCATTGGCTGCGCTATGGGCTCTTTGCGGCAATGGGCATGCTGGGACTCCTCTTGACCTTCCTGCTGCCTGCACTGCGCAGCAAGCGCGCTGGCTGGCTTTACCTGGCCCTGCCGGCAATATTGCTTCGCTTGGCGGTCTTCCCCAGTGCGCCCTCAGATGATAGCAACCGCTATCTGTGGGAGGGGCGTCTCGTCAGCGAGGGTATCAGCCCCTACGCGACGACCGCGGATGACACTAGCTTAGCCCCCTTGCGGGATGCCTACTGGGAAGGAATAAACCACAAGGATAAGCGCACCGCTTACCCCCCACTGGCTCAACTACTTTTCGCGTTGATTGCGCAGATTGCCTACGCGCCTTGGTTTTTAAAACTCTTGATCGTGCTCGCTGATCTAGCGGTCATCGCGGGCATCGTCGCCATTCTTCAGCAGCGCGGACAGGCAATCGCATGGGCGGCTTTTTACGCCTTCAACCCGCTCAGCTTAGTTGCCTATGCTGGCGAAGCTCATTTTGACGCTTTTTTTCTGGCAGCTGCGGTTTGGGCGGTCTGGGCCTATGATCGCTCTAAAAAAAAGACAGCACTCTTACTGATCAGCTTGGCGAGCGGGATCAAATGGATCACTCTGCCGCTGATCCCCTTCTTTTGTCGCCCCAATCTCCTAAAGCATGGCTTGCTGGCGCTGATCTTTATACTGTTTCCGGCCATCTACTTTTGGGACTCTCTAGCCCAACTGGCTCAAGGACTCTTTGAATTTGGGCATCAGATGCAATTTAACGCACCCTTTCGGTCAGCGCTCAATCAATTGGGGCTGTCCTCGTGGGGAGCTTCGGCTGCGACACTGGGCCTGTTTGCTAGCGTGATCGGCTGGCGCTGGCTGCGGCATGCGAACAATTCACTCGACAGTCACTTTCGTTGGATCCTGGGGACACTCTTACTGATTGCACCCACCCTGCATTTTTGGTACCTAACTTGGATTTTGCCTTTCATCTGCCTACGCCCCAGCCTCGCTTGGCTCAGTTTTTCAGTGTCAGCTGCGGCCTACTTTTTGGTCTGGAGTCAGCCTACATGGGGCCTCAATCCCTGGCAGCAAAGTCTTTTTTGGGGGCCCTTCTTCATCGCCGCACTCTATGAGATTTGGAGCACTCGTGGCCGAGTGCTGTGGCCACTCAAAATCCCCCACAGCCAACAAGCACCCGAACTGAGCATCGTCATCCCAAGCCACAATGCCGTCGACCTGCTAGAGAATTGCCTCCGCAGTATCGAACAGCAAGTCCAGCCCGTCGCGGAAGTTATCTTGGTGGATGCCGCATCGACCGATGCCACCTGCAGCCTCGCGCAAAAATCACCTTTGCGGCCACGCATTCTGCACGCAGAACAGATGGGCCGTGGCCAGCAAATCGCGGCAGGCATTGAAGCTGCGAAGGCTCCATGGGTCCTTGTCTTGCATGCCGACGCCACCCTCGAACCCGAGGCCATCGACTGCCTGCAACGCTACCTGCGCGCCAACCCCCACACCCTTGGCGGCGCATTGGGTCAGCGCTTCACTGGACAGCCAATCGAGCTGTTACCGATTGAAGTGCTCAACGATGCGCGACTGCTCTTTACCCGCACTGCCTTCGGTGACCAAGCCCAGTTTTTTCATCGTGCCACGGCCCTGCAATACCAATTAATGCCGCAACAGCCTTTAATGGAAGATCTCGAATCCAGCTGGCGCCTGCGCGAACTGGGTACCTTCGCCTATTTGAATCAACCCTGCCAAGTCTGCGATCGCCGCTGGCAGGCCGATCGCTGGCTGCCCCGCTTTCGCCTTGTCATGAACCTCGTGGCTCGCTATCGCTGGCAGCGCTTGAGAAACCCCGCCCAATTAAAAGCCTTTAGCGAGCAACTTTACCGAACATACTATTCTAAAAATTCCACTTAGGGCAGCGACAGAACAACCTTTTAACCCAATTATAGCCATGCACACTCAAACCTCAGTTGAATCACGTTACGCCGATGCCGCCCTGCAAGCGGAAGCCGCTCTCTGTTGTCCGGTCGACTATGACCCGCAGTATTTGAAAGTGATCCCGCAAGAAGTTATCGAAAAAGATTACGGCTGCGGTGATCCCTCGCAATGGCTCAAAAGTGGCGAAACCGTCTTAGACCTCGGTTCCGGGACTGGTAAGATTGCCTTCATTGCCTCGCAAGTGGTGGGTGCTAGCGGGCAGGTAATTGGAGTGGATATGACCGATGCCATGCTGTCGGTCGCGCGTCGCAACGCACCAATTGTGGCGGAACGGATCGGCTACTGCAATGTGGACTTTCGCAAAGGGCGGATTCAAGACCTCGCGCTAGATCTCGAGCAGCTCGATCAAGCCTTGTGCAAAAATCCCATCACATCCAGTAACGATCTCAAAGAACTGGACGCCCTCTCCGCACAACTGCGTCGCGAGCAGCCACTCATCGCCAGCGAATCGGTCGATGTCGTGGTTTCCAACTGTGTGCTCAATCTAGTAGAGTCGGTTGATAAAGCCCAATTATTTCACGAAATCTTTCGCGTATTGAAAAAAGGCGGCCGTGCGGTGATTTCCGACATCGTCAGCGACGAGCCCATCCCGGAGAAAATGCAGCAGGATGCCCACTTATGGAGTGGCTGCCTGTCCGGCGCTCTGACGGAATCAGACTTCCTCAAAGCCTTTGAAATAGCCGGCTTCCACGGCATTGAACTGGTCAAGTTTGAAAGCAATCCTTGGCAGACGATCGAGGGCATCGAATTTCGCTCGATCACGGTTCAGGCCTTTAAGGGCAAACAAGGCCCCTGCCGAGAACAGCGACAAGCTGTCATCTACCAAGGGCCCTACAAATGTGTGCTCGACGATGATGGGCATCGCTACGATCGCGGGGTGCGCACGGCGGTCTGCGCCAAAACTTTTCAATTACTACAAAAAGAGCCCTACGCAGGTCATTTTGCCTACATCGAACCCTTGATTCCAGTGGCTGCCGCGAGCGCTGAAGTCTTCAATTGCGAACGCAGCGCCTTGCGCCACCCGAGAGAAAGTAAGGGGCAGGACTACCAAGCGACGCATTATTGTAGCGAAACAGAAGGCTGCTGCTGAGCAGTGAAATCCGCTAGCAAATGCGATTCACCTCGATGCCCAGTAGGGCTCCCAGTTTATCGATTTTACTTGCGATGTGCCCCAAGCCAATCGCGCAGTGATGTGCTGGGCCCCCTTTGGACCAATCATTCATAAACTGCTTGGCACTGATCTTAAATTTATAGCGACTATTGGTATTTCCAATTTGCAAAATCGGACCCGGAACAGATTCCCCCTCAGCGACTTGCAAGCATAGCGTGCCGTCGCCACGCTGGACCACAGATAAGAGCGTAACAGGACCGTGTTGCACCGTCATTTGAATCGATAGACCTTTACCCGGCTTTCCATGGTAGACCGGAACGGGAACCAAGCCCACAGAACCTTCTGCGATCGCAAAATGTGCAGGCCCATCGTGACCAAGATAGACCACATCATCCTTAAAGTCGGACAGATAAAATTCCGAGAATGAGCCCCCTACGCCCAAAAGATCCATCAACTTCATCGCTTGAACATTTTTGACCTCGTATTCGCCCGCAATGGGTATATTGCGCCCAGTTAGCAGGGTATTGCCCGCTATCAAGGAAGTGACAATATTTTCGTATTCACCCAGCCCCTCATAATAATAAGCCATCGATCCTAAATTATGCTTAGCGATCAGTTGATCCAATGCCACTGATGTCTGCGCCGCCCGTTCAAGCTCGGTCCATTCGCACTCATCGGAAACGTCAAACTTTTGATGAAATTCAGCGACTTTTATAGCAATTTCCTCCGTAGAAACTGCTTTGCGTAGTGCATTGAGCTCACACATTTCCAACAATTCAAAATGATTCCCGAAAACGGCTGACTGCTGGGTCAGATCGCTATACACATCCAACATGCCGCAGTAGTAATGACCCAAAACACCCACGCGATTTGCTCGCATGCCCGCCACCACTTTCGCGGCATCGACCCAATCTTCGATTTCTTGCCAAGCCTCAGTATCCTGCATATATCCCGTGACCACATGATAGTCGATGCCCGCGCGATTAAAAACACAAGCCAGCTCAGGCACCGAGCAGGATTGACAATGCTCCAGCCAAATCCCCGTCATCCTGCCTCGATCACCAATTGCATTAAAAGCGGCATAATCCATTTGAGCTACCGGCTGAAGATTCAACATCACCACTGGTACTTTGGCTTTCTGTACCACAGGTAGCACCGTTGAGGAGAGTGCGTAGGTGGAGATGAAGAGAAAAATCACATCCACCGATTCCTGCTTAAATAATTTTGCGGCTCCATTTGCTTTTTCGACTTGGTCCACCATACCCGCATCGATCAAGTCGAGGCCCATGGCTGAGATGCGCTCACGAATTTCAACATGATAGCGCGTTAAATTGTCCAGTAGACCATCAAATTGTGGCCAATAAGTGTCCAGTCCGATTGAGAAGATGCCTGCTTTCATAATAGTACGTTTGTTGTTGTTAATAAATAATGGGCACTAGTGTGCTGCAGCAGCTCCCTGCAAATAATTTCCCAGCCCGATCAAAAGTGTAGACAAGCCGATCACAAAAATACCAGCGATCAGCCAAGTTATTGTTCGCTTCCCCGCCCCTCTCCACTCCTTCAGATAAAGGCTCCACAAATTGCTAGCAATGAAAATGAAGGACATATGCAGCGTCCAACTGGTGAACTCATAGTCCCCCATTTTGGTCGATCCCATTCCGTAAAACATGAATTGTAAATACCAGGTAACGCCCGCGATTGCTGCGAAACTATAATTTTTGCTACGTGGAGTATCCGTATTCAAAAAATCGGACCAACTTCCCCTAGAAATCATCAAATAAATACACCACAGCGCATTTGTAACAAATCCGCCGAGCAAAATGACGACTAGGACAGCATTGTTCACCCATAGCGGATGTGTTCCAACAACCCGAGCAGCATCCGCAATGGGACTGCCAGCTGAAAAACCAAATGCCATGCATGCGCTCATTAGGCCAGCAAAGCCAGCGACTAAAAGTCCACGCCCCAACTGAAACTCTTGCTGATTTGTTTGCGCCGCTATGGCCGAGCGCTCTTTTAATTGCCCCGCTATACCGCAGAGCGCTATGCCCAGTAAGCAAACCCCGATGCCAGACAGAACCACCCAGCCAGAAAACGTCGTCAACAAAATGACAATGCGTCCATCATGAACGGCGGGAATAAGAGTGCCGAACGCCGCACAAAATCCTAAGGCAAGCCCATCGCCCAAAGACATCCCTAAATAACGCACGGATAAGCCAAAAGATAAGCCTCCAATACCCCACAATAAACCAAATAAAAAGGTCCAGCCTAGGACAGCATTTGAAACAGAAGACAAAATCTCCCACAAATCAGAGACTGTCAGAGTCGCGACGACCAAGGGGGCTAAAATCCAAGAGAACACACCATTAATGAACCACGCGCTCTCCCAGGACCAGTTTCGAATACATTTTAGAGGTAAATAAAAACTACCAGCTGCGAAACCACCAATCGCATGCAAAATGACACCCATTATAACCATATTAATCCAAAATAATAATGAAAGAGGATCCATATAATAAGACTTTTATGTTGGATTCCAATAGACAGACTGCTTTGTTTTTTGCACATTTTGATTTACATGAACCTGTATTCGAACGCTTGGTCATACTATTTACCAAAATCTCCAGAAACAATTGCCTGGGGCTTGCATGTCGTCGACGCTGGCTACAGCTTAATCGGGCCAAATTCACCCTATCCGCCAGGCCAACACCCCCAAGGTCATATGTTTACTTGGGAGCAGGGCCGTACCCTAGAAAGCTATACTCTGGTGTATATAACGCAGGGACAGGGCGTGCTTGAAACTAAACGTACGGGGCTGATAACGATCCAAGCTGGGCAGCTTTTTATTTTATATCCCGGAGAGTGGCATCGCTATCAGCCAGATATTGACATCGGATGGGATGAATACTGGGTTGAATTTAGCGGCGAGCAAGCGCACAAGATGATGGAGCATCCTGCACTCGCAAATAAAAAAGTCATCCATTCGATTGGTGCCAACGAAACGATTCTTAAGCGACTCATCGAAATTAACGAAGCCACCCAAACTCAAGCGCTGGGCTTTGAGCTCATCATAGCCACTTACGCTGCTCAAATCATCGCCCATTTGATTGCCCACTTGCAGTACGCAAGTCCAGAAATGCGTTTGGCAGAAAAAGCTATTCGAGGAGCTTGTTTACACATTTTGCAACATGCCAATCAAGATATTCATTTTGCTGATCTCGCCCAGAAATCAGGACTTAGCTATTCCATCTTCAGGCACCGCTTCAAAAGCATCACTGGCTTGGCACCGAATCAGTACCTCATTCAAGTTCGCCTAAACAAAGCACGCGAGCTCCTCAAAAATAGTACGCTATCGATTCAGAAAATCTCAGACCAACTTGGCTTTAGCTCGGTCTACTATTTTTCTAGACTCTTCAAAAAAAAGCTGGGCGAATCCCCGCTCCAATATCGTCAACGTATAAGAGCGAATCACCGCTGCTGAGCAATGAAATCGGCGAGCAAATACGATTCACCTAGATGCCCAGAGTGTTCCGATTTTGAAGCTTTTGCTTAGGTTTAAGGTCAATGGGAGCGCACAAGCTCAACCCCGTGGGT
Organism: uncultured Puniceicoccaceae bacterium; assembly: GCA_963933035.1. GTDB lineage: Bacteria > Verrucomicrobiota > Verrucomicrobiia > Opitutales > Coraliomargaritaceae > CAWVTP01. Next base: position 7,329 of record CAWVTP010000070.1, read on the forward strand.
GGGCCTGAAGATGCGCGGCTTTGAGCCGAGTGGTGGATACGTGGGTATAAATTTGCGTCGTCGACAAGTTCGCATGGCCTAGAAGCTCTTGCACCGCTCTTAAATCAGCGCCCCCGTTGAGCAGGTGGGTGGCATAGGAATGACGAATTTTATGTGGCGTCATGTCGACTGGTAACCCCACCGCCAAGAGGTATTTTTTTAAGAGTTTTTGGACCGCACGCGGCTCTATTCTACGCCCTTGAGCTGTGACCAGTATCGCTTGATCATAGGCGGTAGAGCGATCACAGTGCTGGACAAAATTCTGCAAACAGCTCAGCGCGACCTCCCCAATGGGGCAGATGCGTTCCTTCGACCCCTTCCCCAGCACGCGCACAAAGCCGTGCTGCCAATCCACCGCAGAAAAATTAAGCCCACATAACTCACTCACCCGCAGGCCAGCCCCGTAGAGCAGCTCCATAATGAGCCGGTCCCGAATAGCCTCAAAGGTACTGACCTGGCCCGCCTGCTGCAGTTTTTCGGGCGCTCCTAACAAGTCCAGCATTTGCGATTCCGTCAAAAACTTCGGTAGCGGTTTATCCAACTTCGGCAGTCGAATGCCCTGCAAAGGATTGCTGCTGACCAACTGCATGCGCTTGAGATAGAGATAAAAGGCGCGCAAGCCTGCCACTCGGTTGTGCAGGGTACGGCGTGCAAGACTGCGCGACGATTCGATTAAAAAGGCGCGCACTTGCGCGGGGGTCAGCGCATCAAAATCTCGCGCCCAGCTTTCATTCGCGGACAGCCAAGCATCCAATTGTTCGACCGCTTGTCGATAATTTCTAACGGTGTAGGCTGACAGGCGCCGCTGGGAACCCAAATATAGACAAAACGCATCCAAGTGCGGAATCTCGTTGGATGCGTTTGCTGAGCTCATTATTTTTTACGGCGCCGCGCTGGCTGCTCTTTTTGCAAGTCAAAACGCTCGATCACTTCTTGTGCAAAGTAGCTGTATGCATGCGCCCCATTGCTATGAGCATCGTATTCAAAAATGGATTGCCCAAAACTGGGCGCTTCACTGAGACGGACGGAACGTGGAATCATGGTACGAAAAACCTGATCTCCAAAGTGCGAACGCACTTCCGCAACCACTTGCTGACCCAAATTGGTGCGCTGATCAAACATCGTCATCAAAATACCGCCTAATTGTAAGCTGTCATTGACAGCTGCCTCGCGTAATTTTTCGACCACTTTTAGAATCTGTCCCAGACCCTCCATGGCGAGATACTCACACTGCAGCGCGATCAACAAGTAATCCGCCGCCGCCAGACTGTTCATTGAGAGCATCCCCAGAGCCGGCGGACAATCCAGCACGATGGCATCATACTCACCGCAATCCCGCAATTCCTGTAAGCAAAGCCGCAGCTGCTGCAAATAGTTGTCGCGCTGATAGAGCTCAATCTCAATGGCAGCCATATCCACTTCCGATGGGATCATAAACAGATCCGGCAAACTGCCGATCGGCTGCACCTTCTCCAGTGCCGTGCCCTCACCACATAGGGGGCCGTAGAGACTACCGCCCTCCAACTTTTCTAAGCCCAGACCACTGGTAGCGTTGGCCTGGGGATCCAAATCGACCAAAACGGTGCGCACCTTCTTGGCGGCAAGCCCATAACTCAAATTGACAGCGGTTGTCGTCTTGCCCACACCACCCTTCTGATTTGCAATTGTAAATACCTTAGCCGACATGGATAGCATACAGGATGATTTACGATTGCAGGTCGAGCAGAAATCACCCGATTGGCGGCTCTATCACCTGAGATAAACAGGGTCGATTTTGGAGTGCTGTAAGCCGGATTTTGTCCATTTAGCTGAATGCTAAACTGGGCGCTCATTTATCTACGCTGCCCAGGCAGCGTTCTCGCCGAAGCGAGATGCGACTTACCCGAAATCATGAGACGGGCCGCCTGATTTCCTATTTAGCCTTGCACCGGAATGGGTTTATCTAGCCTCCGTTGTTACCTTCGAAGCGGTGAGCTCTTACCTCCCCTTTTCACCCTTACCTCCAGCAAGCTGAAGGCGGTTGTTTTCTGTGACACTAGCCGTTGCGCTTTATTGCTAAAACGCCCCCTCGCTTTCATAAGGAATCCTGCCCTATGGTGTCCGGACTTTCCTCTCATCCTAAGACAAGCGAACGCCCACACTCCAAAATCGACAACATCAGCTGATAGACATCATGGAAATTTGGCAAGCTTGATATATTCGACAATTCAAAATTAGCGGCATTTTAAGAGACCTTGACCACTACCGTACCCGCAATTTTGTCATGCCAGCCTTGCTTTTTCTTATCAAAAGCCACCCAAATAATACCTAAAAAAAGCGGTAATATTGATATGTAATAGGAAAAATAACGAACCAAACTTTGGACGATAGAAAGCTTACCGCCACTTTTCTGATCGATTATTTTTGTTTTTGTTATAAATTTGCCTGGGGTTGCAGATTTACAAATCCAAAAAATAATGACAGCAATCGCAGGCAAAAGCCACGAAATCAAAAAATCCACAATACCGAGGTACATGTGTGTCGAATCAAAATACCCAGTGCCGTAAATGCCAATCAGTAGCGGTAGGGTTATCATCAGGATTAGAATTGAATCAATCGATGATGCGAGAACGCGAATCCAAAATCCCGCGTATGTAATGTCTTCGGATTCACTCATTATTCTCTATAAAACTGAAGCATGTTAGACGATACATATTGCAATTAAACGACACTATGTGTCACCTAGATCTGTGTATCATGCGGCGTCAATCCTAAACAATTAAGGCGCCTCCAAACCCCTCCCATGAGGCGAATATCCTGAGATACCGTGATGCCAGAAAGCTGAAATTTCATTCAGACCAAGGCACTTTTATTTTTAGCTGGGTGGATCTGCACACGCGGAATTTTCAGCCCTGCTGTGAGCAAAGTCGCCTTGTTCAAAAATAGCAATTGCTCTCGTCTCGGCCATAATCGGTTTTCAGAGCTGTCTACAGTGAACTTACTTGCCCATTGCAC
>CAWVTP010000071.1:0-10361 GCA_963933035.1 uncultured Puniceicoccaceae bacterium
CATCACAGCAAATCGGCAATCTCGGTACATGGGAGGTTTCCAGAGGTGCCCTTAGGGCCGATATGAAAACTGCCCGCCAATGAGCAAACTACTCTCCGTCGTCGCCGATGGCTTCCACCGGGCAGCCTTCTAGAGCTTCCATACAAAGATCCACTGCCTCTGGGTCACTCGGCTGCGCATGGACATATGAATAACCGCCGTCTTCATTGCGGGTAAAAAAGTCAGGGGCAGTTTCTCGGCAGAGATCACAATCAATACACTGTTCATCCACGTAGAATTTGCCCATCACATTTTCCGGCCATTTTTCATCATTTTCTGCCATGGACGCAGGGTTTTGCCATTTTCCTGAATAGTCAAGCGCAGTTTAATGATTCCTGCGGCTTCATTTTGATTGCACGCTTGCACTTTAAAAGGGAATCTAACTAGCTAATGGCGACTTTATGTTTACACTTCTAAGATGATCTATGACCGTTCCTACATGCGCCAAGATAGAGGTGCTCCGCAAGCCCAGGCCCGCAGCATGGTCACAAACCTATTGATCGTCACCATCGGTATCTACTGTTTACAACACAGCATTCATGTTTTGTTTCCGAGTCTTCGTGGATCTAACTATTTTTTCATACAGTGGTTTGCACTAAGTTATCCACAAATAGAGGGCCTGAAGCTCTGGACGGTTTTCTCATACGCATTTTTGCACAGCACAACAAGCCTGCTTCACATTTTAAGCAATATGCTGGGGCTCTTCTTTATCGGGCGCATTATAGAACCGATCATAGGAGCTCGGCAGCTGTTGCTCCTCTATATTTGTGGGGCCTTGCTCGGAGGCTTCCTTTTTTTGCCCCTCCATTTTGACCAAAATACGGTCGTGGTGGGGGCTTCGTCTTCCGTCATGGCGCTGCTCAGCTTCTTTTGCTTATTATACCCCGAAGAACGGGTTACTTTACTGTTATTTTTCATCATTCCAATCAATATCCAGCCCAAATGGATTTTGCGGATTTTGCTAGCCTACAGCCTGTTTGGAGTCGTCTACTATGAAGCCTTGGGCTATGAAAGTAGCTTTTTTGCCATTGCGCACAGCGCACATCTCGGTGGGGTCTTGGCTGGCTTCTTATATTACCGCTGGATGCAAAGAACAAGCCGCCAATCCGCGCAGTCAAACACTAAGATTTCGACTAGCATTGAACCGCCAGCATGGTTCCAAGCAAAGAAGTCGGCCGCAGTTAGCCAGAACTATGTTGTTAATCGCCGTGCCTCCTTGGCAAACGAGGTTGATCGCATTCTGGATAAAATCAATAAAAGCGGCTTTGGCTCACTCAGCTCAAAGGAAAAAGCAACTCTGGAAGAAGCCAAAGAAACCCTCAAGAAGTAAATTATGAGCACAATACCCCAGCACCTTTTTAGATTTTTTCAGCGCATTCAACTGCTGATTTTAACAGTTTTCACGGTAGCAAGCCTGCAAGCAGAACTGGTCCAAACCTCAGAAATGGCAGCCCAAACTCGCTGGGCCATGGGCACCATCCAGTCGCAACATTATTTACGAGATCAGATCCAAGATCTTGACGGTCGAGCTGTCATAGAGGCTTACATCGAGAGTTTTGACTACCGACACATGTTCTTCAACCAACAAGCTATCGACCGTTTTTTATTTCGATTTGGCTCAGCAGTAGAAGCCTTTTTGAGTAAGGGCAATCTTTACGCGGCATTCGAAATTTATGCTGCTTACAAAGAGCAATATGCTCAACGTACCGAGTGGATAAACCAGAGAATTGAGCATGATTTTACCTTTACGTCGGCAGCGAATTTCATCCCAGATCGCAGTGAAAGTAACTGGCCGGAAAATGCGACAGCCGCCAATCAACTGTGGGAACAGCGCCTAGAGTATGAGCTTTTAAACGAATTACTCTCACTCGCTAGCGAAGCTCCACTGGCTACAGAAAATCCAGCACCCAACGCGGCGGAGTTGGATGCAGACATAAGCGAAACTGCAGATACCGCCTTCGACCCCCGCAAGCTGAACAGGTTACTAGAGGAACCTGATTTTTTTACTGAAATGCTGGAAGAAGCGCGCCATAAGGTGCGCCGGCGTTACCAGCGAAATTTAAATTATGTACAGAATCGTGAGGCAGCCGAAATCCAGGAGGCCTTCATCAACGCGATGACGCAACTCTTTGACCCACACTCCTCTTTTCTCTCAGCAGACACCCTAGAAAGTTTTAACACCGCGGTACAAAATTCGTTTGTTGGGATTGGCGCGCTGCTTCAAGATGAAGATGGTATCTGCACCATCAAAGAACTGATTGCTGGCGGGCCTGCTGAACGCTCGAACCTACTGAATGCCGAAGACCAAATTCTTGCTGTAGCCCAAGGTCAGGACGGCACTTTCGAAGATGTCGTTGACATGCAATTGCGCTACATTGTTCGAAAAATAAAAGGCAAAAAAGGTAGCTATGTCCGCCTGCGCATTCACCCTAGCGACGCGGCAGACCCTTCCGTACGTAAAGATATCCTCATTCAACGCGACGAAGTTAAACTAACGGCCAACTTGGCATCAGCCCAGCTGATTGAGGTGCCGAATGATCGTGGACAATCCGTGGCGGTGGGTGTGATTGACCTGCCCTCTTTCTATGGAAACATTGGAGCCGGCAATACGCTCACCACCACCACCGATGATGTGGAAGAGTTGATTGAGAAGTTGTCAGGGGCGGGTGCTCAGGGTCTCATTTTGGATTTACGTAGCAACGGAGGAGGCCTTTTGAGTGAAGCAGTTCGCCTCGCCGGTCTGTTTATACCCGTCGGCCCTGTCGTTCAAATTCATAACAGTGCTGGGAAAGTTGAAGTGCTCGCAGACAGAAACTCCAAACTGAAATGGGATGGGCCCACAATCATCCTAACTTCACGCTTCAGTGCTTCCGCCTCGGAAATTGTAGCTGGAGCGCTGCAGGATCATCAAAGGGCGCTCATTGTCGGCAACACATCCACACATGGCAAAGGTACCGTACAAGAAGTCTATCACATGAATCCGGCCAACCGCTTCTCTTGGCTCAATCAATTTACGCAACAACAGCCACCTCGCTCGGTTGCCAGTAAAATTACCATCAAACAATTTTATTTACCCTCTGGTCGATCGACCCAGGTGAAGGGCGTGCTTTCAGACATCGTACTGCCCTCGGTCAATGAGTACCTGCCCATTGGGGAAGCCGACCTGCCCCATGCGCTGCCTTGGAATCGTATTCAGGCCGTTGATTGGATCAACAATTGGCCCAAGCTCGGCATTGATGCGGTCAATAACTCCGAACTGCTGACATCCCTGCAAAACAAAAATCAACAACGGATTGAATCCTTAGAGGAATTTCACTATCTAAAGAAGCAAATTGCTTGGCGCAAAGCGCAAATCGACCAGAAGTCGGTCTCGCTAAACTTAGCCCAGCGCATCGAAAAAAAAATAAGTGAGCAAGCGCATGTTGATGAACTTGATGCGCTCTACGATAGCCTCAGTCAACACCCCTACAAACAGCAGAATTTCAAGGTCCACATTGCCGAGATTCAAGCGGAGGCATCGCGCAAAAATCTTGAGCGTACCCAAACTAGCGCCGACGAAGTGCAGACAGACGCGGCTGCAAAAGAGGAAGACCCCCCCTACGACATTCATTTACGCGAAACTACACGCATAATGGCGGATTGGATTGAATGGTTAGAGCGCAAAAATCCAAGCGAGCAGGTGCTTCAGGTATCGCAAGCAGGTTTAGACACTTGAGCCGTACCCTCATGTACCTCCCTAGAAAAATAGTACGCGATCCTCAAACTAAATCGATTGGTCAGCAGCTCTGGCACGGTTGCCGGATGCTGTCGTCAAGAAAGAATATACATGAGGCTATAGACTCAAGGCCGATCAAAGTGAGCCTCGATACGCACGAGCTAGACCACTGAAATTTAACAGGCTTGCCTGAGCTGGCGGTCAACCCGCTCACCAGGCTTCTTTGCTTGCGAGGCTAGCCGGACGCGACTGCTGCAATACGAGTTGATCCCCCACAAAAAACTTAATCCAAATTCCGTCGAGACGATCTTTGCTATCGCGAGCGCCACTGCCTTTCGACCAAACCCAGCCCGGCATCAAACGCGTTTCTCTAAATTCAACAGGCTCGGTTTGCAACTTCTGATTCGCATAGCCCTCCAGCACTGCCAAATTCAGTTTCCCTTTGATGCGTTTTACGCTCCCCTCTGAGCGCTTTTCACCTCCAATCGCGTCGACAAAATGAAAAATCAAATACTCTAGCCGAATGTCGTGCAAGGATTCAGAAATCCGACTACTCAGGCCAATACTGTAGGCCCGCTTAGACTCGGTTATTTCAATCGCACCCTCAGAATTTAAGCGCTTATTTTTGCCCGGAAGGCGCACTTCAGAGAGTTTACATTCAAAATTTCCTGGAACCAGCAACAGCTGATAAAAGTGCTGGCGAATGAGTGACTGGCTAGCTTCATTGTACACTGACAGCGACGTTTTCATACTTCGCCCACCTGCCATCTCGATGAGTACAGAATCCCCCTGCATGCGCAATAGCTTCACCGTAATGCTCTGGCCACTGTTATTTTGCAGCGTCACCCACTCCTCACTAGCCGCACAGAGTCCGTGCAATGTGATCAAGCAGACAAGAAAAGATTTCACGATACGGCTTTGTGGTAACATGGCCTCCACTTTGATATGCCGCCATGCATAAAAGACAAGCATTTTAAGAGATGTCCTTAAGGCTCAAGATACCACAATTCGACGTTATGGTTACAAAAATAATCCCATGTACCAATCTGATGATTGTAAGCTGCCCCCCAAGTATCCGAAAAAATAATCTCATTATTACTTGGATGGATGCCAGTTAATAATCGCGCATGTCCCGGAATAAACCAAATGATCGGCAGTCCCTGCTCTATAACCGCCAGCAGCGCTTGTGGCTTAGGCTTACGAATTGACTTGAGCCTAAATGGCGTCCCATTACAGACGCGTTGCATGGCACGAATAATATCTTTTCGATGCGTCCCACCTTGTGCACCCTCGCTCGCTTGGCCTTCCGTGTCGGCCAATTCTGCCAAAGCATGTTGATCCACCACATAACCATAGTATTGTAAAACTCGCGCAAGCGTCGCCGCAGCGCAATAACCCTTTTTACCCTGGTCAATCATCGGAATATTTGCGACATAAACGTGCCCCTGCTGGGATACTTTCACGGAATTCCGTAAGGCATCTCGATCTTTAATGGTTAGCAAAGTCTGTTCATCGGAGGCCCTAGGAGATTCGACTGGCTGGATTTCCACGATCAAATACTCTCCCTTTTTATAACGGAGGACGACTTGTACTTGGTTCGGCAGTAAAGTTCGTTCTTGATGCAAATCAAGCGCAGCGATAGCCGCCCCAGATGTACCTTGCTGGGCCGGTAAAGTTTGCCGAAAAACACTGTCTAATTGCTCAAGTCGCTGCCGAATGGCCGTCACCGCCCGCGAGGAATTGAGCTGCGTTAGGTAAGCGTCTCCTTTGCTCCATAATTCAAACACTAAGCGAGGCCTTTGGGCTTGATTGAACTCTAGAAAAGTCGTAACCGGCTGCATTCCCCACACTTTTGCAACGGTGGTGGATTTTTTAAGGGCAATCACACCAGGCTCATCGGGCGAGCCAGAGATAATAGAATAATTTTCTGAACGACCAAAGAGTTGCTGAATGAGAGCCATTCGCTCCTGAGGCCACGGTTGACGCGCCTCCAGCTGAAGCTGCAGCAGCGGAAAGGCTGCAATCAATTCCCGTACGCGCTCGAATTCGGCAGCTCGATCCAATGCCAAATTTGGCGGATCGATCAAACAATGAATGGCAGCTGCCCCATAACGTTTGTAGCGCACCGACCACTGACCAGTCGCCGCATGTTTCTCCAATACCTCCACCGACAGCCCCGCACGAAAATCACCCATTTTTGCGTGCGGCGGCTGCATTTTATAAGCTGGGCTCGCTCGCAAAAATTTGTAGTCCTGAGGGATTTCTAATGGCCGATATTGGGCCACCAAGTTCTGCGATCCCAACCAGGCATTGAGCCCAATCAGGCTGGCAACAAATAACCGCCACCGAACCGTTAAATACAAAAAACGCATCCTCATCTTTTCAATCCCAGTCTCGCTGATTAAGCTTCAGTACACTTTTCATAGCGCATGCTTGCCAAATACGTCAACGCTTGCATTTTAGAATTTTAATTGCGTCTATTCATTCGGTATTCAATTTACTCAATCAGCCTGCAAGCATGTTCATGAACCTTTTTTACATCGCCATTGCGCTGGCAGCGCTCGGTTTTTCAATTTTCATTCACGAACTGGGTCATTTTATAGCAGCTCGTAAACGCGGCCTCATTGCGGATCGCTTCTCGATCGGCTTTGGCCCGCGACTCTTCGGCTGGCACTGGAAGGGAACCGATTTCCGACTATCACTGCTCCCCTTGGGCGGCTACGTTTCCCTGCCGCAATTGGTGGACATGGGTCGCATCGAGGGAGGTGAAAATACTCCCAGCACGCCACTCCCACCGATTAGCTATACCGACAAAATGATCGTCGCGGTAATGGGCGCCGTGTTTAACATCATCTTCGCTTTTGCCATTTCTCTGATTCTTTGGGGAGTGGGCCGCGATATTGTTAAATCAACCGTGGTGGATGTTGTCCAAGAGGCCGTCGTCAATGCTGAAGGGAAAGTCGTCCCGGGCCCTGCTTACAAAGCCGGCATTCTCCCTGGCGACACCATCCTGAGCGTGGATGGACAAGCAGTCGGCGATTGGATGCAAATTCAAAATGCGGTCATGACAGGCCTCGAGCGCAACGATCAGGGACAGGCTTACGCAGAAATCGAATTCCTGCGAGCTGGTGAGCCTCAAACCGTAACCGCCTACCCACAGCTAACCAGCTCTGAAGCTATCCGCAGTATTGGCATTCAACCGGGTACCGAGTTGGTCGTCTCAATGCTGCAATCCGGGATGCCTGCGATGGATGCGGGCTTACAGGTTGGCGATCAGCTACATGCACTCGATGGTCAACTGATTGAATCGGCAGCCTTTCTTAATATCTACCTCAAAAACAACGGCCATCGACTCATTAACCTGCACGTACTGCGTGCCGGAACAGAACTTATTTTGCCCATTCGACCCAAAATCGCAGCGGGTGAACAGAGCCCCCGCTTTGGCTTTGCTTACAACTATGCGCTCATCAAAGAACGCGTCCACCTCAATCCAATCGAGCAATTATCCATCATGGCCAATACCATGCGGATGACGCTGCTAGCACTAGTCAATCATCAATCGGATGTCAAAGTCCGTAACATGAGTGGCCCCGTGGGAATCGTGCATGGATTAACGACCATGGCCCGCTACAGCTTTGTTGATTTGATTTGGTTCACCGCTTTGATCAATGTCAATCTCGCTATCCTCAACCTGCTACCCATTCCTGTTCTCGACGGTGGCCACATGCTCTTTGCCACCCTCGGCAAGCTCATGGGACGCCCCGTTCCCAAAAAGATCATGGAATTGAGTTACACCGGCTGCATTGTCGTGCTGCTCTCCTTCATGGTCTATGTCACCTTCTTTGATGTCCGACGGGTTGGAGAAGATGTGGGAATCCTCGGTAACACCCCCTCCCAACAGCCCCCGACACCTGCAGCAGTGGATTCAGAACCCGCGACCCAGCCTCAAGAATAGTCTGTATGACGGCCTCCATTTCCAGCCAGCAAGTTGAGCTGCCCTACTGCCCCTCCCGCTCACAGGCCATCCGCCGTCACACGCGCTGCATTCAAGTGGGCCCAGTCGCCGTGGGCGGCGATCAGCCCATTCGCATCCAATCCATGACCACCACCGTCACTCAAGATGTGTCAGCCACGGTGGCCCAATGTCTGGAATTGGCCGAAGCAGGCTGCGAGATCATTCGCATAACAGCTCCCAATAAAGCAGCAGCCAGCGCACTGAAAACCATCTCCGAACAGCTACGGGCCGCCAAATGTGAGGTTCCACTGGTAGCCGACATTCACTTTTTACCTGCAGCAGCGTTGGAGGCCGCCAAGTATGTGGAAAAGGTCCGCATCAATCCAGGCAACTATGCCGACAAAAAGAAGTTTGCGATCAAGGAGTATAGTGAGTCCGATTATCAAATCGAATTGGAGCGCCTACATCAGGCCTTCACGCCCCTTGTGCTGCGCTGCAAGGAATACGGACGGGCGCTACGGATTGGCACCAACCATGGCTCGCTCTCCGATCGCATCCTAAATCGCTTTGGCGACACGCCCTTGGGCATGGTTGAAAGTGCGCTGGAATTTATACGGATCGCCGAAAGTCACCAATTTCACAATATCTGTCTCTCGATGAAGGCGAGCAATCCCAAAGTGATGATTGCCGCTTATCGACTAGCGGTGGCGCGCATGCAGGCCGAAGACATGCACTACCCACTCCATTTGGGGGTTACCGAGGCCGGCGATGGTGAAGACGCTCGCATCAAGAGTGCCATCGGCATTGGCTCATTGCTGTGCGATGGTTTGGGGGATACCATTCGAGTCTCACTGACCGAAGACCCGGTCAACGAAATCCCTGTTGCACAAGCGCTTGCCAGCAAGGCCCAGCAAGCCTGGCAAGCTGCAGAACAGGCCCAGGCAATAGTACAGCCCCCAGAAACCTGCCGCATTCCCGAACAAGGCGTTCGCCGCCCCAGTCGCGCATTACAACTAGGCAAAGGCTGTAGCATTGGAGCCCAAAATGTCCCTGCCGTTGTCGTTGATGCGGCTAAGCCTATCAGTGAGACCGAGGCGATCATTCAAGCTGTTTGCCGGAGCCAACTGCAGCCCAACAAATGCAAAATTGAGGCCCTATTGCTCAAGATTGAAAATCCTGCTGACTTGGCGTATTTCACCCCGCTGTACGAAGCGCTCCAAACGGCAGTGCCCGCCTGTATACTAGAGCTGAGCGCCAGCGTAGACCTCAGTGACTTAGAAGCCTACACATGGCCCGAAAGCGCGCTTTGCCCCCTCACCCTTCTACAAAGCATGCAAGGCGAAGATGCTCATTACGCGGCCCAACTGCTAAATTTTTGTCGCCAAAAAGGCTTCAACTGCGCGCTCAACTGTAGCCCGCAAGCGCTGGAGACAGAAATCGCTGCCCAACTGGCTCCAATGGGATCCGAGAATTTAATCTTTACCTACTGCCCCAATATAGCACCGACTAGCGCGAGCATGCATGCCGTGGGTGCCTATCGTCAACTGGCACAGGTGATCGACCAACAATTGCCCGCAAGCCCAATTTGGATTCGCAATCATCCGTACAACGCGCTCGATCCCCATGATCAGTATTCAGATCGCACACTGGAATACAGCGTGCTGAGCGGAGCCCTACTCTGCGAAGGGATTGGCGACCTGATTAGCATCGAAGCCGAACCGCAGACCGAGCAGGCCAGTACTCTCGGCTACAACATTTTGCAAGGTGCTCGCGCCAGAATCTCCAAAACAGAATTTGTGGCCTGTCCCAGCTGTGGGCGCACCCTATTTGACTTGCAATCCGTCACCCAAAGAATCCGCGCCCAAACCGAACACCTTAAGGGCGTCACGATTGCTATCATGGGCTGTATCGTGAACGGACCTGGTGAAATGGCCGACGCCGACTTCGGCTACGTCGGCGGCGCTCCCGGGAAAGTGAACCTCTACGTCGGCAAAGACTGTGTCCAATATAACGTTTCCGAAGCCTCCGCCCTCAAAAAATTGATTGCCCTGATTAAAGAACACAACAAATGGACAGAACCCGATTCAGCTCAATAAGCAGATAGAGTCCGCATGGGCGACAGGCCTCAGTACAAAATTTGAGATGATTGCGGAACATTGATTTTGTCGAAGCAATGCCACCCGCTAAAATTATAAACTTGCTCACAGGTAAGCCGTTTTCAGGCACGTGTTTTATATCCGGATTATGCAATAGGTTGAACAAGATACTCCGCAACTGAGAGTCGATAGAGCATGTAAACATCCGTGGCTGCGATAAAGTTGCTTACCATTATAATCCTAATGCTTAAAAAGTTCGTTTGCATACTTCAGGCTGAACCATTCGCTAGTCATATTAACTAGTCTCATTGACCCCGAAAAACTCTAGGACTCCCAAGACAGTTTCCTCTCTGATTTCCGGAGCTGTCCTATATGTGAACTTCCAGGTTTAAGCTGTCTATTGGAACGATGAACTTACCTTTTTCCCTAAACTTTTACTCGCAAGCTCCGTATCTGTGTGTTCCTATGAATCCATACCCTATAAGAAAATAACTACTTTTGCCTTATGACGCCACAAATTTCAGTAGTAAACCGCCCAGTATTGATTGTAGACGAT
>CAWVTP010000072.1:0-10322 GCA_963933035.1 uncultured Puniceicoccaceae bacterium
TTAGACCAATAAACCCAAATAGCATCGGTGTATTCCTCCGTCGTTTCTTCCGAGAGCAATCTTTCCCCGCAGTAAGTGTTGAGACTAGCTGCGTCGATCTCATGGATACCAATGTGATTTGTAAATAGGAGCCAATGCTTACTTTTTGGATCATACACAATCGAAGAATTTTCGATTTGCTCATCCAGCGGGAGCAGTGGTTGTTCGGCCAATATCCAGGGAGCATTTAAGTCTTGAGTGACTGCTAAGCCCAAACTTCTTTTAAGCACACCGGAGCCTGGCTCAAAAGCAGAGCAGCTGAAATATTATATAAATTCATCGCCCTGCTGAATAATGGCTCAAGGGCTTGCTGACGCCGAATAATAGGTTCCAGGCTTGGTATTAAAAGGAACAACATCATAGCGTTTCTTCCATGGGCCCGTCGGTGAGTTCGCTTCTGCCTTGCAGGTAAGATAGGGAACATTCGGTATCTTGTACTGATCTGAAGTTACATTCTGCGTTGCCAAATAGAACATATGCCATTGCTGATTGTGCTCAATCATCCAGGGTGATGAAGCACTGCCCGAATCTGGAGTATCACCACTTCCTAGATCCAGAGCAGTGCCGTGAAGTTTCCAGTGTAATAAGTTGTCACTGGTTGCGAGACATGCGATCCATCCATCAATGCCTGCCCCGTCATAATAAAGAACAAAACGGTCTCCAACTTTTGTGAGTACTGGCTCACGTGCACCATGGATATCGCACTTATTGGGTCCGTTTCCATGTTTTAATACAACACCTGCATTGGTGACCGGGCAGCGTAAATTGGGTTTCGGTCTTCCGTCATAATAAGTATTTTTATGATGCATATAATTTAGATTTCGTTAAATTGGTTTCGTAGGTTTATCCGAAAGGAACCGCTCCATGTTAGTTGGATCTTTACATTTAGAATATTTGAAATCCCTACGGTTATTTGTTATTCAACTTGTACAAATAAGCTCAAGAGGCTCTAGTAAGCCACTTGGGATGAAGATACAGGCATCGCTCCAAGCAGGGCCCTCTGTAACGTAATGCTTCGGATGAATCCAATAGTGTGGCCCAAGCCGGTCATGTAAGGGACCAAAAGTATTGCGCCGTGTTAAGATGACTTCAACTTCCACCTCTTGGTCGTGTGAGCTTAGATCCGCTTCAAATGGATCCCAGCCCAGGATCTGGTCGCCAACTTTTGCGCAGGCGCCACCGATCTTCGGTAGCCGCATTTTACGTGCACCTTCTGGTAAGGGGACAGTGTACAGAATACTTCCTGAGTAAAAGGGGAATCCCTGAGGGCCGATGTCACCGATGCTGAGCGTATTGGCCATCGGAACCAAGCAGCGCTGATCACCCTGAAGACTCAGCCCAAATTCTCCGAGTAGATAAATGGCCTCTAGGTTGCTGTTGTCCTTGTAGGCTGTCTTGAGTGTAATTGTATTCTTGCCAATAAAAAGTGTGTGCATCGGAATCCGGATTCGGCGTAATGCAATATCAATCCACGCTTCGTTTTCCGTTGTGTCGATTTCGTGACCATTTAGCACAACTGTAAAATTCTCCGGCTCCTCAATGACTAGGTCAATCCACGGTGGTATGGTTGCGATTTCAAAGCTGAACCGTAGCTCCACATCGCACAAGTCCTTCACTGCTTGCTGCGCCACAAACCACGGTTGTAACATCGCTCCACCACGTCGTAAGCTTCCATGCGTATCCCGTACTGCCTGATCAATCTTTAGCACTTCATTCAAAGGTTGCCATGTGCCGTCGTCTATACGGTATTCTGCAAAGTCCAGCACACAGATATTCGGTTCACTGAGCGTATAGTGGAACGGCCCTTCGATATATTTTGAATGCTGGACGTCGGAGATTGTAACTGGCAGCTTGGGGCTAAAATCTCTCGCATTTTCAGCGACCCAAAGCTTCTGGCCTCCCTTTGGAAAGTGGGTTTTAAACACTTGCCATCCATTAGAAGGTTCGGTTTCGATTCGAATCTGTTCACCCGTTTCACAGTTCCATTCTATAACAGGATTATCCGTTTGGATGCGAACGGTGGCTTCTTTTGCTGATTCCTTGCGATTTACATTTAGAGCTGCAAAGATCAGCCCATTGTCCGTCTTGCGCAATTGGCCGAAAATATTGGATGCATCAACCTTTGCCTGAGCTGTGGGAACCGTCGCCAGGATGGCGTCTTTTGAGAACGCAATACGTTCAAATAGAGAATTTTGAATGGCCTGTCTTTTAGCATCCACGTGGGTCGGGGCATCACCCGCGACGACAACCTTTCCGCCGGCTGCTGTAAATTGATCCAAAAGTTCTAGCGTGCTACTACGAATGCTTTTTGCGCCGCTGATAAGGACAGTTGTATACTTAGCAGATCCCACATTGAATGTTCCACCATCCACGGATGCCATCTCAGCGAGCATGCCCTCGTCGCCATAGTCGAAATCAATCTGCGAACTCATGAGCCAGGTGAAGAGTTGCTGATAATGTTTTTCCAGCTTTTGTAGATGCGAATCTTTTAAATCTAGGGCTTCAGACCAGCCTAAATGCACCTGGGCCCAGAGGCTTTCTACCGGATTGAGTACAAGTAGATCGCAGACAGGTTCACCCTGAGCCATCATAAAGCCAAATCGCGCAAAATAATCCTCGATATAGCTATATTCCCGATACCATGCGGACTGATGAAAAATGCTGGCTGGATAGTCGCGTTTGGCCTGACCTCGCATAGTATACCATGATAAGTGATGGCAGCGCAGATTGATCCCCAGCAACGCTTGCCAATCGCCGACGGCTTTATGGCCCGCGAATGGCATCTCCCAACCAGTACAGCCGTACAGCTCGGAGAGAAGTTGAGTCTTTCCCGTCTGCCTTGCCGCAGAGGTGAGTTGCTTAACAATCCAATAATTGAGGTTGTGTTCTCCCAGTACATCCACCCCCGGCGAGGTCATGTGCTCATAATAGCGCATCATCGATCCCGACATCGCAGTCTGGGCCGTTAGGTTGTCTTCATGGAGAATGTGCCCGGTTAAAATTAAGTTATGTTGGTCGCACCATGTTTTACAGGGGATAGCAAAGTTTTCTATGAACAATTGCTGTAGGAGTTCGATGTAGTGCCACTTTACCTGTGAGATCCGTTCGCCATCCACTTGAAAGAAAAGCTCTGGCAGCCTTTCTTTTAAGTCATAACCAAAGCGCATTTCAAATTCATCAAATAGTTTTTGCGTGTAGGGTACGCAGAAAGCACCATCGTCGCGATACATGGAAAAGCCGTCAAGGACGGCACCTCGGTGGGGCTCGTCGGTAAAAATCCCTTTTATTGATTTTCCAAGCCGGTCTCCACATTTCTTTGCATACTTTTCATGCGTAGATTTCAAGAATGCTTCGGTCGCTTCACGGTTCATCGTATCAATATACGTATATCCGTTGTAGAAGCCGTCTTTACCCTGCTCAACAATCGAAAAGCGAATCACCTGTTTTCCCGAGCCCAGATTGGTGCAGACGGCACCATCGAGATCGCAGCTAAATTCTGCTACGACCTGCTCACCCCTTCCTTCGGGATCAATTTCTAGCAGCATCGCTTTTTGACGGAACTCTGGATGTTTGGAAACAATGCCGCCTGCCAGGCCGGAAGGCCAGCGGTCTTCATCGTAAAGCCAGGCTTCTAGCCCGACCGAATCAGCATAATCGGCACAGCTATTAACGAGATCAAACCATTCATCGCCTAGGTATTCGGTCTCTAGGCCAGTGCGGCTGTGCATGAAAAAACCGCCCATGCCCATTTCCTTCATCACATCGATCTGTCGCAGCAGCTCGTCTTTATCTAATTTCCCGTTCCAGCTCCAGAAAGGCTTGCCTCGCCATTTTGAGCTTGGATTTTGGAATTCTTGTAGGTCCATGATGTTTTTATCATTCAAGTATGAGCAGTTTTTACTCGTGTAGGGTCTACTTATGCTTGAAGTGGTGTTGATAGTTGGATTGCGGCCAGCGATGAGTCTTATCTACCCGTTTATTTCAATCAATTTTCTCGATTTCGATAAAGCGAAAACCTTGACTTTGACCGTCAATTTCGACCCAAGCTTCAAAGCGACAGGGGCCTGCGGCCAATTCAATCGCTTCAAAATGGCATTCTGATTCGGCGTAGAGAATATTATTTTCAAAGACTTGGTCGCCGATTTTGAGAACGACCTTGTGGGTCTTCTTCAGTAGTTCACTCCAGCGACAGGTGATGCGGTAGGTGCCGGCGCTTTTGACTTCCAGATCATAAAAGCCCAAATCCCCATCAAAAAGACCCGCATGCTGCCAATCCTGACGGCTAAGGTGGACCGGGTTTTGGACTTCGCTACCAATCCAGATTTTAACCGGAGCAAAACCATCACTGCCAACAGCATCAAACCAGCGATCATATTCAGCTTTCAATTGCTGGACGACTTGAGGGTATTTCGCTGAAATATCGTGCTGCTCCTCCGGATCTTTGGTTATATCATAGAGCTCAAACTTAGCGGTCTCCAATGAATAGGCTTCTCCACCGCGGCCGACTGCTTGTAGCAATTTGTATGTATCGTTGAAAGCGGCAAAGTGGCGGTACCGCTCTGGGGATGTTCCTCCGTGCACTTGAATGAAATGAGAGCGTTGGGGCAATTTATTTTTTGATCCGTTCAGTAAGGGGAGTAAGCTGATGCCGTCTAGCTGTACTCTTGTTTGTAGCTGGCAAATATCGAGGATGGTGGGCAAGATATCTTCTACGCAAGTAATTGACTCGTGGCGCTTTCCTTTGCTCGTTGAATTTGGGAGTTTTATAAAGGCTGGTACCCTAATACCGTTCTCGTAAACGAAGCTTTTTCGACCGCGCAGACCGCATTCCCACAGGTCATTTTGCTTATGCAGGCTAGAGGTGCCATTGTCGCCTAGAAAGATAATCAGCGTGTTATCCATCTGACCATTGGCATCGAGGGCATCCAGTATGCGCCCAAAGTTATCGTCAATATTCGTGATCATTCCGTAATAGCGTGAGGTTTGTTCACTAAACCCAGCGTCTCGATATGGCTGAGCATAGTGGTCACTGACTGTCAACGGATGGTGCGGTGTATTCGGTGCGTAGTAGATAAAAAATGGATCCTGTTTAGACGCGTGAATGAAATCAATGGCTGCATCAGTAAAGACATCAACACAGTAGCCGTCGAACCGCTTTTCGATGCCATCATCGATCAAGACTGTATCGAAGTAAGATTGTGCATCTAGCAGACTGTAAGGGGCACCAATCATCCCACCGACATGCATTAATGAACGTTCAAATCCTTGGTCGACAGGGCGGGTTGGCGCATTGTCGCCGAGGTGCCATTTACCAAAGAGGCCTGTTCTGTAGCCTGCAGATTGGAGTGTTTCTGCAATGGTGACTTCCGAGGGACGGAGTAATGACAGCCCAGCTTGGGTGCTCAGCACGCCGGTGCGGTAAGCATAGCGGCCAGACATGAGGGCTGCTCGCGTTGGTGAGCAAAATGGGCTGGCATACAATCGATCAAATATAACCGAATTGGCAGCAAGTCGATCAAGTTTGGGTGTCTTTACATGCGGGTTCCCATTAAAACCCACGTCGCCATAGCCCTGGTCGTCCGTTAGTATCAAGAGGATGTTGGGTGGTGTCGTTGCGAGCGCAAGCTGGGCGAACCCCAAAGCTATACCACTGAGTAAAACTAGATAGATATTTTGCATCAGTTTTGGATTAATTAGATTTTGGGTCGAAACGGCTAAAATCGAGTATGCGTTCCATCTGCCCATAATTCATTTTTATAAGGCCACTTTTGTATTTTGAATTTATGTAAGGACTTTCAAAGGCCATTGGAAAGTTATAATTTATATAGTCCCCACCAATAGTCGGCATTTCCACATTGCCTGTATTAAATACGATCTCCTTCGCATCCTCACCACAACCGGTATACACAAGGGTGTGAAAGCCTGGAACTACCGTTTTATACAGTTCTAGGGGATTATCGAGAATTTCTGCCATAAATTCATCCAGCGTGGCGTAATCCTTTTTCTGGCCACCTTCAATAATGAGAGGCGCGAATTTGTCCTTGAGTTCAATAACTGTACGCTCGCGCTTCCAGATATAGGTATCTAGCGCAAGCTTTACTGTAGGTGTCTGCTTATGGGAATTAAAGTGCTTTTGATTGCCCGAATTTTTAATTTTCTGCTCTTTTTCCCATGCTTCATCCCATACTACGGGCCGAACGGCAGCATATGCGTTACCTGACTGAACAAAGATCCAGCCATTGCGCTCCTCTAAACGATCCCAGCTATTGCCAAAGTAGACACCCATGGGACGTTCATACCTGTCTTGGGCGGGAAACCAATCAGGATTTATCTGATACCACCGGCGGGCCTGCTGAGTGATCAGCACAGACTTGGACTGCGCGCTACGGTACATCATTTCCATGTCATATTTTTTATTGCGGGCACCCCCGTCGTTATCGTAGCTCATGCCCACAGTGACAATCCGGCACTCTGGATCTTGGGCAAATACCATACCTTGCCAGCGACCGCCGGTACTTAAATGGCTGTGCATTGCAGCGGGATGCTCCATTTGCGTCGATAAAATATAGTCAGGTGTGACATAGCTGTATTTGACGAAGCGGGATTCAGTATCGCACAGCAGACTGCGCTCTGTGCCCAAGGGCCGTGGCCATTTATTTTCCTCCTCGCCGATACCTCTGGAAATGTATTCGTAATTGCCTAAGCGGGTGCGATCAAGGGCGGTTTGAAATACGATTTCTGGTAATTGGTATTCATTGACTAAACTCCAATACCACCAGCACAGACCGTTTCCAGGGCCGCCCAAGTAGTAGCTCATAAAGTTCGCCATTCGGCCATTGCCGACGTTGTTGTGATGTCGAGTTTTCATGCCTCCTCGAGAGCCGGAGATCTGTTCTTGGGCCCAGTCGGCCCACACTAGATCAAAAAATTGTTCGACCACCTGCGTTAAGGATTCGTCTCCCCCGCAGGTGTATACGAGGTCTACAAAATTTAAGGTGTGCGCCATATAGCCTGCAGCACTGCGTTCGACGAAGAAGCCTCGTTTCGAACGCTCTATGAAATACTCCTGCATGAAATCTCGCCAGGCAAGATAGTGAGCTTTCGCATTGTATTCTTTACCGTCGGATAGACTGGCACGCCCTCCGTGTTTCCGATCCTTAAGGTCCTTCCCGTGGTAACTCGGAGCGCCATAATGGAGACCGCCTCCATAGCCATAATCCGGATATATGCGATCCTTGTATTCTGGTTCATTCATGAAAATACGGGATGAAACGAGGTTGCAGGCTTTGGCATTGAGATCATGGTTCTCGCTGCCATCTAACCACCAAGTGCTTTGCTTTGCCCAGTGAATGTCGTTTTTTTCATAGGTCCGGTCCCACAGGACGGACAGTAATTTCTTTTCGACTGCGGGTGTAATCCGTCCCGGGAATTTCCCGTATTTGGAAGAGAAAAAGTAATAGACTCGGCATAGGTAGGGGGTCATGAAGAGTGACCAAGGATCTTCGTGTCTATGGGCATCCAGTCCAGCCAGCATTTTCTCATTCACCTCCATGACATTTTGGTTCAAATATAGAGACGCGAAATAACTGGTCCAGGGGCCGCCAAATCGATCGTTTTTGGCCGATGCTTGGAGTGCTTGCGTGATTCTACGATCTCGGGTATTGCGTTCCTCACGCATCCTTTGGTCTAGCGATTTATCAGTGACCCCAATTGTACGCTCCTTAGAAATGAAATGCACGCCGTCGAACCAAACTTTGGCTTCGTCAGGTAGCGAAACACGGAACTGACATAGTTTTACCTGTTCATAGTCAAAACCGACTTCAGCTTGAAGTGTTTGAAGTGTTAGGGTCCATTTTTCCCAGTTATGACAGTTGTTTAGACGGCTGCGACCAGAGAGCTTTTTTCCAGATGCATCGATGAATTCGACGATCCAGTCCGTAGGTGTTTTGGGAGCGTTTATTTTTATATAGAGCTGTAAAACCGCCTGTGGGCCGAGCTTCCAGGTCTCGCCCCACAGGCTGGAGTAAAAGCCGATGACATCATCCGTTCCTTGCCCGGAAGCCGTATATACGACCGAGAGATCGCCGACTTGTTTGTCGGCATGATCCAGACTGAAGGCCCCCGATTTCTTCGGTTTCGCAGGTTGAATAATGTCAGCACTCCCTTGGGTCGCCCCAAATAAAAGGGGCTCTTCCGCCCAAAAATCAAGTGTTTCAGATGCCGACAAGTGTAACGCTGTCAAAGAGGGTAGCCATGCTGACATCGCAAATGCTGCAATTTTTAGATTGTGTGTTATCTGAATCATAGATGAGGCGTGTTTTTCATTTTCATGTAAGTTGCGGCAAAGCGTTTTCCGATCTCAATAGTACTCTCCGTATTATAGTGCCCGCCATTGACGAGTGGATTGAGATCATCGGTATCAAAATAGGCGACCGCGGGCATTTTTTTTGCGAGTCTTTGTTGAGCGCTTCGAACCATGTGGGCTTGTTCGCCTTTACCATAAAAGTTTCTTACTCTCGCAATGATAAAGGGCATATCGGGCGTTTTGAACTCGGATCGCATCTTTTGGATAAAGGCAGCCAAATTTGCCTCGTATGCAGCTCCCATTTGCTCATTCGCATCGCTTTCCCCTTGTAGCCAAAACATGCCAGCAATTTCATAGGGGATTTGTTGAGCTTCAAGGTTGGCCAAGGCACTCTGGGCTGCTTGCATAAATCCATGATATTGAGGTCCCTCTTCAGGCTTCCAGTCATTGTAAAGCGCCGTACCATTGATCGCATATTTTGTCAGGCGAATTTGCTGATCTGGCATTGCCTGCACGATGCTGTGGCCAAAGGCGACTTCAGGTCCAAAACGGTGAGTCGGCGCTAATGGAATCCACTTGCGCGCTTTATTGTGCCAGCGCGGAACTGCTGGAAACGGATCTCTATAGGGGGAGTCGAGTTCAGCCCAGTATTCCTTGAGTTGACCCGCCATATTCGACTGTCCCCCAAGTAAGAATATTTTGACAGTCTGAGCTGGCTGTGGGGGGATAGCTGAGAGTAGGCTATAGGTTAAGCTAGCGAGGATTAACAAGCAGGTGCTTTTTTTTATCAATTTTGGATACATAGGTTGCTTATATTTAATAAAATGTTCTACAAATGCTGGGCATCTTGGGGTTGAACAAGCCTGCGAAAAAGTAATAAAATGTCATGGTCTGTTTGATCTTGAAGTACGCTAGATCCGTTTTAAGCGGATACTTTACGAATTGAAATTTCAAAAGTTGAAACTGGCCTCCACTTTTGACTCGTTGTTGTTATCATTACCAAAAGTATGTAGTCTGTGGTGTACTCCAATTTTGCAAGGTAAGCAGATTGCGTAAATCTGTAGCTTAGACATTACGAGTGATCATTATAGAATTAAATAGTGTGCATCTTTCTCGTGTTATGTCGTTTTATCGCATCAATTATTTGAGGTGTTATTAGGCTCTTTAATTGCATGTAATCGTGCCTGCATCATTTGTACTTTTTCAGGATATTGATTCGCGACATTTACGCGCTGAGTTAAATCGTCTATTTAAGTTAAATAGTTGGATACTGTCGTTCGGCGATTCAATCTTGAGGTGCTTGCGAATGAAATCAGTTTCCGGTCTTTCGCTTTTACCCTGAAGTAGAACCCATTCGCCTTGGCGGAGAGCATAGCTGTTTCTGCGGCCGATAACCCATTCGTCTCGAACAGGGCCTTGCCCACGTAACACCATCATTGCCTTCATGCCGTCTTTGGGGTCAGTCACTTCAACCCAGTATTCCTTGAGTTGACCCGCCATATTCGACTGTCCTCCAAGTAAGAATATTTTGACAGTTTTATCTGGTTGAAGGGGATGCGTCGAGAGCAGGCTATTGGCTAAAATCCCTAGGATCAATAGGCAGGCGTTTTTGGGGGTGAATATTTAATACATCGGTAATTGTGCGGTCTATATTATCGATCGGCTCTTACAGCCCTGCGGAAAAGTCGTACACTTTTTTAATCGGTCCGACGTTGATGTGTACTTCGTCTTTTTGAAATTGAGATTTCATGAAAGGACTATCAAAAGTCCAATCTGGCCGTAATTTAATCTGCTGTTGGTTTACTTTTGGTAATTTAAATCGCTTAAAATTGTGGGGGTCATAGCGCCACCAATCAATCCGAGTACCATCCTTGCCGTATTGATAAGTAAGCTGATTCGCTTTGATCTCTAGTTGATTTTCGAGGATCGATTCCTGAAAGGCCGTGAAGCTTGGGTATTGATCGCAATCACCCGCATG
>CAWVTP010000073.1:0-10285 GCA_963933035.1 uncultured Puniceicoccaceae bacterium
CCGGGGTCTTTCCCAAGCCATTAAAATGGATTTGCAAGCACCCGAAAACTTGACGCAACTCTGCCTAGATTTGTGGCCCGATGCAATTGTTAACTGTGCCGCGATCTCATCACCTGAACAGTGCGAGCAGAACCCGAACTTGGCCGAAAAAATCAATGTCGCACTGCCTCAACTCTTAGCGCAAATATCCACCCATATTGGCGCACGCCTAATTCATATTTCGACCGATCTGGTATTTGATGGCCTTACAGATCAACCTTATCGCTCCACCGACTTACCGAATCCAAGCTCTCTCTATGGGCAATGTAAACTCATGGCGGAAAGAGCCGTGCTCGAGCACAATCCAGAAGACCCGGTTGTGTTGCGGGTGCCCTTGTTGATGGGTAAAAGCCCCAGCGAGGTGCGCAGTGTGCATGAAAAATTGCTGACAGCAGTCCAATCCGGCAAGCTTGTCAAAATAAGTCGCTCCGAATGGCGTCAGCCCGCTGCGGCGGATAACGTGGCAGCCGTCATGCTAGAACTATGCGAACGCCGGGATCTTCACGGACTGTTCCACTGGGCGGGCAGCGAACATTTAAGTCGCTATGAGATTGCTCAGCGTATTCTCGAACATTTCAACTATCCACTTGATGCGGTCGAAGCGGTCGACAGCCCTGAGGAAGAAAAACAATGCCTGTTTTTTAATTTGGAACCATTGGTGAATAAAATCAAAACACGCCCACAAAACTTTCAGTCTCAGCTCGATGCGCTCACACGTATCCAACCCCTCAACGCTTGATGTTGATAACTTTTCCCAATGCTTTCGGAAACGGAGCCCAAAATATGGCAGTCGATGCAACCCTGCTGGAAACACTACCGGCAGAGAGTGCTCTCTTTCGTCATTACGGATGGACTGAGCCGAGTATCACCATCGGCTACACGCAAAAGTATGCGTCAGTTGCTGAGATTGTCGATCTTGAGTGTGCAATCTGTCGTCGCATAACAGGCGGCGGCATCGTCGACCACCGCAACGATTGGACCTATGCGCTAATCTTTGGGCATCAACTAGCACCACAGCAACTCACTGCCAACGAACTCTACGCCCGTATTCATGGCTGCATTCAGTCCGCACTGACTGCGCAAGCTGTGGTTACGCATGCAGCCCCCTGTCCGCGCAACTGTTCTACCACATCACCCGCACGATCAAGTGCCGAATGTTTTAAGGCACCAGTCCAGCATGATCTACTGAATTCTGACAAACAAAAACTAGCTGGAGCCGCCATCAAGCGCACACGTCGAGGCCTACTGATCCAAGGTTCGATTGATCGATCAAAACTTCCCTTACATTTTGATGATCGCCAATTTACCAGCCAATTGCTGGATGCATTGGCCAAGCACTTTCAACTCAAACAAATACCACTAGATGACTATCGTCACCTACTGCCAAAACAGCGCGTGGCTGAGCTGCGGCAACAATTTTCTAGTGAGTCATGGACCCAAAAAAGATAGTGCACTGCGCTCAAATAAAGTCCAGAATGAGATGCTTACGCTTATTTGATTTCATGTTCAAAGATGGCTGCTGCTGATAAAGAATTCGTTCATTTACACGTCCACACCGACCATAGCTTACTGGATGGCTGTAGTCGGACGGATCGTTTGTGTGCCAGGGCCGCCGAACTGGGAATGAAGGCACTCTCCATTACCGACCATGGCGTTTTGTATGGGCTGACCAGTTTTTTTAAACAGGCGGAAAAGCATGGGATTAAGCCCTTACTGGGCTGCGAAATTTACTTAGTCTTTGAAGATGAGCTCGGCCAAACGAACGAACAGCGCGCAAAACAGAAGTCCTATCATATGGGCCTACTCGCCCGTAACTTTAAGGGCTATCAAAACCTATGCAAACTAGTCTCGATCGCCCACACGAAGGGTTTTTACCGCAATCCGCGCACAGATTTAAAAACACTGGCGGCTCACTGCGATGGGCTCATCGGTTTCTCTGGCTGCTTGGCCGCAGTGATTCCACAGTTTTTATTGCATGACGAGTATACTAAAGCCCGTCAAGCCGCCGCCTATTTTATAGATTTATTTGGCCGCGAGTTTTTCATCATCGAATTGATGGATCACGGCATTGCCGAGCAACAAAAGATCATCCCTGGGCTGCTAAAGATCGCGCAAGAATTTGACTTAAAAGTAGTGGCCACCAACGACGTTCACTATGTTGATGATAGTGACTGGCAGCCCCACGATTCCTTACTCTGCATCCAGACCGGATCCAAAGTCAGTGATGAGAAACGCATGCGATATGATTCGCATCAGTTCTATCTAAAGTCGCGCGCAGAAATGGAACTGGCCTTCAAATCCATCCCAGAGTCCATCACAAATACCTCGGCGGTCGCGGAGATGTGCGAGGTTAAACTGCCATTTGGAGAAGACCATTATCCCGTATACCAACGTCCTATTGAGATCCAAAATGGACAGGATAACACAAATTTCGATCGCATTCTGGATCTCTATGTCGAGCAAAAAAACACTGTTCTGACCCGGGACGGACACGCCGCCATCGAATTGTCGCAAGCTGAGCGTACTCAACACAAAAGCAACGGGCTCTACCTCTTTGAACTCTGTAAACAAGGCCTACAAGAGCGCTACGGGGCAGATTACGATCAGTGCCGCTCAAACTGGGAGCAGGCCAGCCCGAGTGATCAACGTTACTGCGAGCAACTCGACTACGAACTTGCGATTATTACGGGTACCGGCTTCGTTGATTACTTCCTCATTGTCTGGGATTTCATTGCTTGGGCGCGCCAACACGACATTCCAGTGGGTCCTGGACGTGGATCGGGGGCTGGCTGCATCGTCGCCTATGTACTAAAAATTACGGATATTGATCCCTTGAGTTTTGGGCTACTCTTTGAACGGATGCTCAATCTAGAGCGGGTATCTCCGCCAGATTTCGATGTCGATTTCTGTATGAGACGACGAGATGAGGTGGTCGATTATGTGCGCGAAAAGTATGGACGAGATCGCGTAGCGAATATCATTACCTTTGGAACCTTTGGGGCTAAAATGATCGTGCGAGACTTGGCGCGAGTGAATAATCTGGAATACTCTGAGGCCAATAAAATTGCCAAAATGATCCCAGACGAGCTCAACATCACGCTGGATCAATCTGTCAAAAAATCACCTGAGCTCGCCAGTGAAATCACTCATAATTCAGTGGCGCGTACCATTATTGATCAGGGGCAAGTCATCGAGGGTATGATTCGCAATACCGGCAAACACGCTTGCGGCATTATTATTGCCGACCAAGAGATCACGAATTTGATACCAGTCACGCTGCAAGAAGGTGATCTCACAACTCAGTACCCCAAGGGCCCGAGCGAAGATCTTGGCCTTTTAAAGATGGATTTCTTGGGCCTGAAGACGCTGACCGTCATCGATGATGCCCAAAATCATGTACGCCAAACACAAAATCGACCTGAATTTGATGTCGAAGCCGCTGCGCTGACCGATCAGGCAACCTTTGATTTGCTAAACAGTGGACGCACCACAGGCGTTTTTCAACTGGAGTCCGGAGGAATGCAGCAACTTTGTCGTCAAATTGGGCTGAGTTCCTTTGAGGAAATTATTGCCTTGATCGCACTCTACCGACCGGGTCCGATGCAGTTTATTCCGCAATTTATTGAGGGCAAAAAAGATCCCAGCACCGTAGTGGTTCCCCACCCGCTACTGAAAGAACTCGTAGAGGAAACCTACGGAGTACTCGTCTATCAGGAACAGGTGATGCAATCGGCTCAGATAATTGCTGGCTATACACTCGGAGGAGCCGATATTTTGCGCCGCGCCATGGGCAAAAAGATTCAATCCGTGATGGAGGCTCAGAAGGAAGTCTTCGTCAAAGGCGCGCAAGCAACCAATCAAATCGACCGCAAGACGGCTGAATCCATCTTTGCCCTGTTGGAAAAATTTGCGCAATACGGTTTCAATAAATCCCACTCAGCCGCCTACGCAATGCTGAGTTACCGTACCGCCTACTTAAAAGCCAATTTCCCAGTGGAATTTATGGCGGCCGTTCTCACCTCTGAGCAGGGAAATGCCGATAAGCTGTCGCACTTTTTAGCTGAGTGTAATGCTATAAATGTGCCGGTCGTCAGTCCCGACGTCAATCAATCAGGGGCCAATTTTACCCCGATCATTCATGGCGAAACCCAGAGTATACGCTTTGGTCTTGGCGCCATCAAAGGCGTTGGCGAAGGTGCTGCCATCGTGATTATTGAGGAACGCCAACAAGCGGGCGACTATACAGATTTTAGTGACTTCATCCTTCGTCACTCTGACAAAACTATCAATCGTCGCGTCATCGAAGCTTTGATCAAGACAGGCGCATTTGATTCTCTGGGAGCCGATCGTGCCAGCCTATTGGACTCGATTGATGCCGAGCTCGCAGAGGCTGAGAGTGCCCGCAAAGATCGTGCGGCTGGGCAGAGCTCTTTGTTTGATTTAATGGACATCGACCAGCCCAGTGGCCCCAACAAATCTGTCAACAGAGGGCGCCAAGTCGAGGCAATGCCGACCGCGGAAAAGCTGGCCTACGAAAAAGAGCTGCTAGGCTTCTACATATCGGGGCATCCCATGGATAGCTATGCCGGACTCGACCTGGCCATTAATACCTTCAACCAGCCAGACCAACTGGCTGATTTTGATGATAAAACTACCTTCCGCTTGTGTGGAATTATTAGTAACCTGGCGATTAAATACACCCGTAAAGATAGCCGCCAAATGGCCGTATTCAATCTATCCACGCAGGATCATAACTTCGAAATGATCCTATTTCCAGATCCATACGAAAAAAACGCCAGCCGAATGGAGGAGGGAAAATTAGCGCTGATTCATGGCTTGATCGGTCGCCGTAATGGGGAAATGAGCCTCGCCGCCCACGAAGTCTTTGAGCTGGCCACCGCCATCCCCAAAATCATCACCCGGATCCAATTTATATTGCATAACACTCGGCAAGCCGCGGATTTCATCCAGCAATTACGCAGCATGATTGACGAAAGTTATGGCGCAACCCGCGTCAATATAAGCTTTTTGATCGAAGGCCAAATCGTGGAAACGCAAACCGCACAATCACTGACCTTTACCATCAGCAATCAAAATTACAAAACTTTGCGCCGACACAAGGCCTTAGCAGGTGTGCGCATCCAAAGCATACCCGTCAAGGACATCGACGATCGCCCCGCGTGGCAAAAGAGAAAAAAAGCCCGCTACTGAGCTGGCTAATGACTACAGAAAAAACTCAATTTCAAAATGCCGGGAATTCTATCATAGAACCGAAAGCTCAAACAGAATCCCAAGAAAGTTATATGAGCTCTAATCTGCCAACGAAACTCGCGCGAAATGGTCCAATTAGATCAAACGAAATCCTGCTCAACTTTATTGCATAAACGGGCACATATTTTATTAGAATTCTCTCTACCAGATGACTGTAGACTTGATCTCAAGACTTCCATCGACTCTGCTAGTAATCAATGACTGCCGAATCGAATCATAACGCACACTGGTTTTGTCTACGCAGTCAAACAAAGCGTGAACACATTGCAGCAGCCCTTTTAGGCGCTATTGAAGACATTGAGGTATTTTGCCCCCGCATTCGGGCATATAAAAAAACCAAACTTGGTAAAAAGCCCTATACCGAAGCACTCTTCCCAGCATACTTATTTGCGAAATTCGATGCGCAACTGCATTATCGGCAAGTCATCCACACCCCGGGCGTAACCGGAATCATTGGTACCGGGCAAAAGCGCGTGATCCCAGAATATGTCATCCGTGACCTACAACGATCTGTACCTGAAACCATTCTCGAATGTCCAGATCCAAGCCTAGCAGTCGGCGCGCAAGTTGAAATCATTGAGGGTGGCTTGAAAGGACTGCAGGCAACTGTGCTCGCACACCTACCGGCAAAAAAGCGTGTTGAAGTCCTACTGGACTTTTTAGGCCGAGAGATCAGAGTACTCACAGATTATGATTCCATTTTTCTCGCCGCAGAATAGTTCCGCTTCCATTCCATCATGCCGCACCAGATGCAAAATATAAATCACAAGGCTTACATCCAGCGTATCCGCGCCTCCAAAATGGCCGATCCAGTCAGTGTCCCCAATGGGGAATCGCCACAACTGAAGAAATTGACAGGCATTCGCGCGGTGGTGTTTGATGTCTATGGCACCTTAATCAGCTCCGGTGTTGGCGACATCAGCTTGGCCAGCCAAAGCAATCGGGATGCCTGCCTGCGCGCCAGCTTAATCCAAAACGGCTTTGAACTCACCGATGCCAGCCGCGAGCACGCGCTCGACCAGCAGTTACATGCCATCATTTGTCAGCACCAAGCCCAACGCCGATCAGAGGGCGTGGACTATACGGAAGTTGAAATTCGTTTAGTCTGGCAGGAGTTGATCCGCTCATTAAGCGATAAAAATTGGATCAAAACTAAGGAGCCTAAAGAAATCGAGGCGTGTATTATCGATTACGAATGCCGGGTAAATCCAACTCAGGCGATGCCGAACCTACTGAACACACTACAGGCAATTCAAGAGCGCGGATTGATCATGAGTATTATTTCCAATGCGCAGTTCTACACTGAGCTTTTATTTGAAGCATGGGCCGACAAATCCATTGAGGCACTGAACTTTTCCCCCGCTTGTAATGTCTGGTCCTATCAAGAACTGATTGCGAAGCCCTCTGCCCAACTGTACACGATCGCAGCCGATCGACTATTTCAGCATCACGCAATCCATCCCAATGAGGTGCTGTACATAGGTAATGATATAAGAAACGATATCTGGCCCGCTCAAAAAATTGGATTTAAAACGGCCCTATTTGCGGGTGATGACCGTTCACTGCGCCGACGTGAAAATGATCCCGAATGCGCTCACGTAGTGCCTGACCTCGTGCTGACTGATTTGGCGCACATCATCGATTGCCTTGCCTAGGATTCCACGACATGGCTTCACAAAGATTCCATTGCGTCAACTCACACAATCCTTTATAGATTCTGCCAATGCCACGCAAACCTAATCCTGATGAAGATAACCTAGAATTTGACCTAGGTGACCTGATAGCACCGATTGAGCCATCCGTTAAGCCTGTTGAGCCATCCAGCAATCCGACTGAGTCATCCGATAAGCCTGAAGCTGAGGTCCTCGATGCTGTGGAAGACGCACCTGACTTAGAACAGGATTCAGACGATGTATTTTTATCCAATAGCCAAGGTGACTATGTCGATGGCATGTTTGGTGGATGGTTTTTAGACTATGCCAGTTATGTAATCCTAGAGCGTGCCGTGCCCCATGCCTTTGATGGTCTCAAGCCAGTGCAACGGAGAATTTTACACTCGATGCGAGAGCTCGAAGATGGTCGCTACAACAAAGTGGCGAATGTCATCGGGAATACCATGAAATATCATCCGCATGGCGATGCCTCCATATCAGATGCCATGATTCAATTGGGCCAAAAAGGGCTGCTGATTGATATGCAAGGAAACTGGGGCAATACGCTGACCGGAGATTCGGCTGCGGCGGCCCGTTATATTGAAGCGCGCCTTTCAAAGTTTGCACTGGAGATTGTCTTCAACCCAAAAACAACTCAATGGCTGGCTTCCTACGACGGGCGAAACCAAGAACCGGAGACCCTACCGGTTAAATTCCCCTTACTACTAGCTCAGGGAACAGAGGGCATTGCGGTGGGTCTGTCCTGTAAAATCTTACCTCATAACTTTGTCGAATTACTGGATGGCTGCATCGCCGTACTCGGTGGGCACCCGACCGAAATTCAACCAGACTTTCCCTCTGGCGGGATAGCCGACGTTAGCGATTATAACGCTGGCATGCGAGGTGGCCGGGTAAAGGTACGCGCACGCATCGAAATTCGTAAAAAAAACCTACTGGCGATCACGGAACTGCCATTTTCAAAAACAACTACCAGCCTGATCGATTCTATTATCGCAGCCAACGAGAAGGGTAAAATCAAAATACAACGCGTCGAGGACAACACTGCCGATCAAGTGGAAATTTTGGTCTACCTGCCCTCCGGAGTGGATGCCAGCACCGCAGAACAGGCGCTGTACGCCTTTACAGATTGTGAATACTCCATTTCAACCAACATCTGTGCCATCCAAAACGGAAAACCGCAATTTTTCTCAGCGGATGATTTACTTGCCCTAACGGCGAATAAAACACGCAGATTACTGAGAAAAGAGTTAGAAATCGAGTTACAGGAATTGGATGATAAATGGCATTTCTGCAGCTTAGAAAAATTATTTATTGAGGAGCGAATCTATCGCAAAATTGAGACGAAGACGAGTTGGGAAGCCGTCATTAAAGCAGTCGAAACCGGCTTAAAACCCTTCCAAGATCGACTCAAGCGCGCAGTGACTCGAGATGATATTCTGCGCCTACTAGAAATCCGTATCAAACGCATCTCAAAATTCGACACCTTGCGTGCGCAGGATCAAATCGTCGCGCTGGAAACTCAGATCGAGCAAGCGCAGTATCATCTGCACAATTTGACCACATACGCCATTGATTGGTTTAAACGGATCAAAGAAAAATATGGGGCCCTTCACCCAAGAAAAACGGAATTGAAAGTCTTCAACCGGGTGGCCGCTCAAGCAGTGGTGGCTGCAAATGAGACGCTCTATGTTGACTACAAAGAGGGTTTTGTCGGCTATGCCATGAAAAAAGCTGACGCACTGTGCAAGTGCTCGAACTTAGATGACGTCATTGCCATCAATCAAGCCGGCCAGCTGACAGTCAGTAAGGTCAGCGAAAAGGCATTTTTTGGTAAAAACCTGCTCTACGTCGCCCTATTCAATCGCGCGGATCCAAACGAAAAACATTTCTGCTTGGTGTACCGCGACGGCAAAAAGGGCGCCACACTGGCCAAACATTTCACCATTGGGGGAATAACCCGAGATAAGGTGTACGATTTAACCAAAGGCAGTGCTGGTTCTCGCGTATTTTACATCAGCGATTACAAAGCTAAAGACGAGCCGGCAGACGCGGTTAAGGTGAATCTGAAACCTGCGGAGCGCATGCGTAAAACGCATGAAGAAGTGTACTTTGAAAACATTGCGCTGCGCGGTCGAAGTGCGGCCGGCATTCAGGTGACAAAAAACATGGTGCGCAACGTGATCCGCCTGCCAAAAACTGAGCGAAAAGCGTAGCATACATGAGTCAAAGAGCGATACTATTTTCAATCGCTGCGTTGGTCACAATAGCAATAAATTAAGATAAAATCACTCTACCCAATGGCTTTAATCAGTCGTCGCATTACCCCATGTTTCCTCACGCTATTCGCAGGGCTTAATATTCTCAATGCCATCAGCATTGATGACTATTCTACTACAGCACACGATCGCTTTGCCAACGATGATACTTTCATTGCTGATAGTTTTGACCTATCCGGTATCGGCATAGCAGACAGTGGCCGCTGGTTGACCATGGTGAGTTCAAATGTATTTTTAAGCGCGCACCACTTCTTCCCCCGCGAATAACACTAATGTAACATTTTATGCCGGCAATGACCCCGCTGGCATTAATCTCACACGCACAGTTAGCTACAGCGAACGTATTGGAACTTCAGACTTACGGATTGGTTACCTCGATCAAGCTTTAAGCGTCAACTTCGCGCACTATAAAATCGCTGAGAATTCTATCAACGATTTAAATGATTTTAATAATTCTCCCTACCACGACACTGATGCTTATTTGTTTGGGCGCTCGCCTAGCAGCTTTACGATGTCTCAAGATATGGCGATCGGCCGTAATAAGTTAGATAGTTTCGCAACTAATCAGGAAGTAAATGGCACAACTGATCATGCTCTGATTGCGTACAACAATGTAACTGGCGAAAGCAACTTTCTAACTGATGAAGCTCGGTTGCAAACTGGAGATTCAGGCGCTCCGATGATGGTTGAAGACGCTGGATCGCTTACGCTCGTCGGCATTAACTGGTTTATTGGTACTGACATTAACGGCGATCCTTTGTTGAATGGCTTTAGCTATGTAGGCAACTACAGTAGTGATATCGAAACATTCATCATCGCGAACCCAGTTCCCGAGCTGAGCGCTACCGGAATCTACATGGCTTTGTTATTGATTACACTTGGTATAGGCTCCCGAAGAATCAGCCTAAAATTAATTTGGTCACAGTCCTAGCTCCCAAACTCAATGAGGAGTCCGGCAAAGATGCTCTTGAGCGACTGCAGGGCGACTTGATTGGCTAGCAGCTTTTTCCAGTCTGAGTTGATTAA
>CAWVTP010000074.1:0-10260 GCA_963933035.1 uncultured Puniceicoccaceae bacterium
GAAATTACTCTACCTTCTCGCAACGGGACTTACACTTCAAGCCATCGAGCCTATTAGTTCGGATGCTCTCCTGTCCGAAAAATTTTCAGAATCCATTGCGGATGGCGAAAAGAAAGCCGTTCAGAGTGAGTTTACGCCAACTAGCTTACTGAACAACTCGCAATCCGGGCAGTCACTCGAGGGGGAGCCGCCAGCAGGTGGGGAGCTGAATTTAAAAAGCTTCAGCGCTCTCGATCAGGATGACGGTGCAGATACGCCCACAGATCCAGCGGGAACTGCCGAGGAAGTGGAAACCGAAGTTATCTCCTATCAGTCTCCCTTGGAGATTGAGTTGGAACGCTTAAATGCGCTCCCCGTGCCGCCCAGTATCCCGCTGCGACAAACCACGCTCGCCAAGGCAATCGGTTATATTGCTGATTATGCGGGCATGAATTATCTGTACCCTGACGAATCAGTCTTTTCTACCGTCATTTCATACCGGTCGACGGGTTCTCCCTTCGAAGTGCTGCAGCAGTTAGCTGAACTGTACGGCTTTAAAATGGAATTTCGAAAAAATACCTGGTTTTTCTTCATGCCAGATATTCACGAGCAAATTATGCGGACCTATTCCTTAAAGTATAATACTTTGGAAGACTACGATATTTCCGGATCATCTATGGGGTCGACTCTATCTAATAATACGTCGGCCAGTGGTATTGGCTCCAGCTCGGCAAGTATTAATGTGATCACTGATAATATCGTGAAAGAGGTTAAGAGGATCATGGACATTCCTGTGGATGGGCTTGATGATCGTCTTGATGCGGCGGGTAGCGTAGGAAACTTTGCTAGTATGCCTTCTCCTGGGTTTAATTCTTTTGTGAAGCATCAAAAAAATGCGGATGCAGAAAAGTCGGGTTCATCCCCTTACGTTTATTATGACCGCGAGAATAATCAATTGCTGATCAATGCCTCCAGACAGCAACATAAACGAGTCGAAAATCTTATTGAAGTCATCGATCGGCCGGCTCGCCTCATTCAAATTGAGGTCGCCCTGGTTCAAACCAATCAATCCCCAGTCTCTAGGCGCGGAATTAATTGGTCTGGCTTTCAGGGGAAAACGCTTAGCTTGTCGGGCTTAGCGGCCCTTCCGTTCGGGGGAGAGGTCAGCCCTTCTAATCAGTTAAAAGATACTGTGACGCTCAGTGCTGAAGATATGAATCTGCTGTGGAACTTTATCGATACTGATTCGAATTCACAAATTCTTCAACACCCCACCTGTGTGACCCTAAACAAACGAGAGATTGTTTTACAAGTTGGATCAGAGACACCCATCATCAGCAGTACTGGTGTTTCCTCAGATGGCCAAATTAGCTCAGACTCCAATCAGATAGAATACCTAGATATTGGAACCGAGTTGCGCGCGATCCCGCAAACTCTGGATGGTGGTGACTATGGTGAATTGATAAATTTGAACTTTAACCTGAAGTTCACCACTCGATCCGGTACGGTCAATTTAGTGGGCAATGAATATCCAACCATTGAAAAGCGCGCTTACACCAATGAAGTCATTGTGCCGGATGGGGCCACGTTGGCGATTGGAGGCCTGCAACAAGATGACGATATCGTATCCTCTACATCGGTTCCAGTATTGGGGGATTTACCAGTATTAGGACGCTTGTTCAAAAGTGAAACTACGGAACGGGTGACTCAAAATCTGATTGCATTTATTACACCCAAAATTGTTCGCCCCAAACTATTGGAGGACAATTCCAATCGAATCATTCAACCCGCATTGCCACAATCGGTACCCAGTTTATCCGACTTTGTAAAGTAGCGGACTATTCTAAAATCTAAAATACTCAGAAGACTATGAATGAACCAACCATTGAAACCAACGTTGTTTTACAAGAGGGTGATCAATCCAATGAAAGTGAATTGAATCTGGCCTCTCGATGGAGACGGCTAGGAGCAGCTATGTTAGACTCTGTAGTGATCATGCTCGTCACAGTCCCACTGATGTTTGCTACAGGGGCATTTGAAATGATTGCTGAGGGCGTGGAGCCATCGTTAGCTTACAGTTTAGCGATGGGCATACTTGGGCTCGTCCTTTTCTTATTGATCAATTTCAAGTTGCTAAAAGACAAAGGGCAAACCATCGGCAAAAAGATCGTGGGAATCAAGATCGTCAATTTGGCGGGGGGCCAAGCGACTTGGGGAAAGAATCTGTCAAAGCGATATGCTACTTTTCTCATCCCCGGTCAAATACCAGTGATCGGATCGATTTTCTCGCTAGTAAATGTTCTCTTTGTTTTTGGTAAGAAAAAGCGCTGCATTCATGATTACGCAGGCAGCACACAGGTCGTAAAGTGCTAAAGATCCAGCGTTCTTACTGGTTGTTTTTGATCCGCTAATTCTTTTTGTAGCGCATCAAGATTGCGGTTTTCTAACTCAATTTCTTTGGCCATATCTTCTTTGAGCAGGTCGTTCCAGTCTTTCCGATGATAGGCTACCTGAATGGGGCGATCTTCTTTCTTTAGTTTGAGTCTCTCCATCCTTACCAGTACACTATTGAGTGCTCGGCATACGGTTTTGGTATTTGGGATGGTCGCCTGCAACTTTGAGCCGGACGTGTCCTCCTGAAGTTGGAAGTCGAGCTTACTTTGCTGGCAGGCAGTCTTGATGCTAGAGATATTGCCAGCAGTATGGGAATTTTCCTTATCGAAGGATAGCTCTATTCGGCCATCTTTCGGGAATTCCATTGTAGAGGGCACACCGACAGAGTGGCAATAGTCCTCGATTTTTTTTGAAAATCTACGCCCAGCAATATCGTTATCTAGCGCAGTCTTTACCTCTAGGCCTTGCTCCTTGCAGTAGTTAATTGTGGGTTCTGGCACGCGTACACCTGCGGTACTGACGATGCACTCATCTTTGGGGAATCCTTTTAATTGACCATAGGCAATCCCATCCAGCAAGGACTCGCAAATAGTGATTTTTTTCGTTTTATCATTTATACCTGAAATGACGGTGACACCCCGAGTAGGGAGGCCTTCATTGTGGGCAAATGTTTTTTTGATCGCATCATATTCGGTGATGTCTTTGCCCTTTTGAACTCCCAGGGTGATGTCGGCATACCCACAAGCTTCAGAGGTTCCAATTTCTACGATGGGTGAAATAATGTGGGTTTGTTTAAATCCGAGCTTGTTTTTGATGTGAGCCGGATAAAGTACTCGGGCTTCTAATAATGATTTGGCCAATCCTTTTGGAAACTTCCGATTTTCATGCAGATAGCGGAGCGCCATGTGTTCATGCTTCGCCGAGTAGGGGGGCAACTGATTCCAATGTAGTCTCTTTTTTTCTTTTTCCGCCTCAGCTGCTGCTGCTTCTTTGGCAGCCTTCTTGGCCACTTCTGCACGTTTTAATTCCAGCCTTTTTTTATCCTCATCGCTTATACTGAGGTTGGTGTCTAGGCTTACTGGGCAAACTTCTCTGGCGAGTAAGGTGCATGCATCTGGATATGATAATACATTTCCCTCTACTTCGTTGACTGCTCTAAATAAATTGAGTGCGCCGATCCCACCCTTTTTACCAGTAAAACTCAACGCATCGCCATTAGGAAATCCAAAACGTTTTCCATTTTTCTCACAATTGAATAAGATGCCGTTGACTTTATATTTGAGGTGTTGGGCCCCAGCTGGCTCTCCACTATAGCCACACATCTTCATGACCTCATCCAATGACAGGGAATTGAACGCGAGTTGTTGCATATCTCTGCGCGTCTCGAACTCCTTTTTTTGGCGTTCGAATTCCTTTTTCGTCATTTTCTTTTTCACTTGTGACATACAATCATTATAACATCTGCAGATCAAGTCGGTACAATTTTGTAGCTACAAACATGCAATCTAAATATTTAACACCTATTTTCTTTCTCATGGCGATCGCGTTCTCAGGCTGCGCGAGCATGGATTCACGTTATTCCAAGAGTCGTGTAGAAGTGGATCAGCTGTGGGCTGAGTCAGCGGCGACTCAAAAGGAGCTATCATTTGACTGGGATGAGGCAGTCCAATATTCGATGGGGCATTCTCCGGCAATGATCTTGGCAGACAATAACCTGTCGCACGCAATCAAGCGCCGTGAGCAGGTCTATAAAAATTTGCTTCCTCGCCCGTCACTGAATCTAAGCTACTACTCTCTGTTCCGGGATATGGGGGAAACCAATCTTTCGGACATTTCGTCTGTGGTGAACCTGTTTGTCTCGTTGCCCAATCCAGCCAACTTTTTGAGTAATCTATATCGGGCAGAATATGAGGTGCGCCATGCAGAATATTCTTTGGTGCTCGCCGAAAGGACCACGCAATCGCAGTTGCTGGGGCTGCACTTCATGCAAGCAGCACTGGATCAAAAGCAAGCCGATTACGACCGGTTGAATCAAACAAAGGGGCAAAATGCGCGTCTGACTCAAGCCTTGAGCGATTTGAGTCACGAGCTATTGCAGGCTCGTAGTGACTATAATGCTGCGTGCCGTGAACTCCTGGGTGCAGACTATCGCTCTTATCGATTTGTTGGCGAAAACATCCCATTTTTGGACTACTCGAATTTCGAATTGTCGGATCCAAACTTTGCAAACACGTATCGGTCGATGTTGGCCTTGCAAATGGTGGCCGCCGATTTGTCGATCATGGGGCTAAAAATTAACGATCTGCCTCGCTTTAGCGCATATTTCATTTCGCCACCACTCTTAAGTAAAAATGATAGTGGTTCCAATACCATCGATTTTAAAGATGTGGGTATTTCGTCATCTTTGAACTATACTCCTGACATTACCGGCCGTAATAAGCTAAGCATAGAGCAAGCACAGCTAATGAAAGCAGCGCAGATCGAGCAGGCCAGAGTCAAAATGGCCAACATGGTTGAGGAATTTCATTTAGTGCAGTCCAGTGTACGCGAAAAAATGAAAAAGATGCAGAAACTAGAGGGTTTAATCGCCCGCTTAGATGACGTTGATGGTGCGCGTTCAAAAGTAGACAATCTGCAAAGTAAGGTTTCTGAATTGAAGCAGCAACTCTATCAGGAGCAAAGTAAGTTGTGGGTGTTAGATGATACGGCGTGGCAATAGGATCCCGCACGGCGTAGGTTGCACCTAATCAAAAAAGTTATGCTATAATATCAGTATGAAGAAATGTGTTATTATTCAAGAGTTGGAATCAAGATCGATTGAGGGGGAACGTGTCATCATTGAAAGGACTGGCTGGACATCGAAAAGTCAGTTTGGCCCGTTTTTGGCAAGGATGTATAGAAAAGACTCAGACGGTAATTCTGAAATTTTGTTTGAATATGGAAAGTCCGAAGATCAGGCTTTTCAGAATTTGAAGGATCGGGTTCTTCCAAAAAAACTCGGTCGTGCCTGCTGATTATGTGCTTGAATTTTGTATATAAAATAAAGTAAATCTTATTAGATGGTATGAATTTTTCGTTGCAATCATTTAGGCTGGCTGTTATCTTGGCCGTACAACTAACCACATTGTTAAATTCCATTAATGCGGTACCTGGGGTCGCTTATGACTGGATCAGAACACGTGGCGGTGCAGATCGGTATGTCACTTGGTATTCTGATCATGGGTATGGACATTGGGGCTGGGTCACTCGCCGTTATGTGATTGGTGATCGCTGGAGTGTTAATAGTGATTACTTAATAATCGGTATTTTTAGTCACGCTGAACGCTGGCACACAAATTTATGGGGTTTACCCGGGGGATACAATCATTTGCATACGCAAGGTCACGGGCATAAAAATGACAACGCTGCTTTTTTTGTTGCTCCCAATGGGGAGTGGCGAAGCGGCCAATATGAAGCATGGTGGGCACTGCAGAGCAAGGTCAGGCAAGGGCGGGTAGATCCTCAAGGTTTCACATTGCCTGTTACAACTCAAACCTACGCTTCTGCTGGTTCATGCGGTTGTTACCTTGCTTATGATCCTGATAGAGATTACTTTCCATCGCCCGCTCCGAATGTGAATCTAAGCATTGAGTAACAATTCTACTCAGGGCGACACGATCTATACAATCATAGCTCATAATTTTAATTATGCGTTATACGAACCCGTAAATCAGGCTGTTTATAATTATAAAAAGTCAAGGCAGTTAGATTGTGAAGTAGTACATCACACCAAAATTTGCGCTGTTTCATTGGTAATGACCGAATTTACAGCCTTGTCGAGGGCCGAAATGAAAGCGCGAGAATCGAGCTCATATTTGGGGAAAGTACTGCGACTTTAGTTCTGCGGCTTATTTGGTCATTGAGATTTTCATACATATTAGAGGAGCGCAAGCGTTTACGCTTGTGCTCAGGCAATCTGAAGATGGTGAGTCCTTCGGGGATGGATTGCTCCATTCAGTGGCTTAGACGCGGAGCGCTCTTCGCGTATTTTTGTATGAGAACTGGTAGACGCTCTTCTACTAAGGCGATCGAGTCTGCATTGAAGAGGGTGCGGATGTCTGCAGTGACAGATTCACGCATCTGGATTTTGGGTACATAAGCTTGTGCGTTCTGCTGTAGATGACATTGACAACGGTTGCCAAGGGCTGGCATTAGAGCGGCTTTAAGACCTTCGTGGGCATCGGATGTCAAGGAATCCGGAATGCCGATACCACGCTCTTTTAGGGACATGAGGGAACTGCGCCAGTGAGGCTCTGCCTCGGAGAGTGCCGCCGATACGCCCAGAATCATACGTTTGCCATCTTCACGATGCACACCGATCACCTTGAGGACTGCGCAATCTCGCACGCTTCCCTCGATACGAACCTTGATGTAAGTAGCATCGACGACTAGGTGAGCGATCTGTGGAAGCGGACGTTCTCGCCACTGCTTGAAGCTCGTGTCGAGATTCACTTTCGAGTATCGATGGCTTATAGGGTTCTTCACAGCCGCGAGTCTGCGGTACCCTAAGATTAAGAGCTCCCAGGAAGCTGTGCAAGGTTCGTTCTTTCAAACCATTGGCGTTAGCAATACGCGTATCGCTAACATACAAACAAAACCCAATTTACAGACAATTTGTTGCACTACCATGAGGGCACTAGTCCACACTGTTTTGTTCATCTTATTAGTACGAAACATGGGATCCGTGGCGTTGCCATAAGCAGTTTTTTTTAATGT
Organism: uncultured Puniceicoccaceae bacterium; assembly: GCA_963933035.1. Classification (GTDB taxonomy): domain Bacteria; phylum Verrucomicrobiota; class Verrucomicrobiia; order Opitutales; family Coraliomargaritaceae; genus CAWVTP01. Next base: position 7,129 of record CAWVTP010000074.1, read on the forward strand.
GGCTTAGCGCTGCAGCTTAGGATTTGGTGTGCGAGATCAAGAGCCGTATGATCCATTTCTATGGCCAAACAGATGGCACGATGGACTTCCCTGATTCAGCGGAGGGCGATCTTCCCAAGATCGTCTACGCCCTTTTGAAAAAGAATCAATCCGCTATGCTATAATATATGTGTGATCAAACACATTAATAAATTCCCGGTATTAATCCAAAGACGAGGATGGCAGCCGAGAACCAGTTCCAGATCATTTGCTGCAATCATTCACTTTTTTGATTCGAAAGCTTCCCGGTCATTTATAATTGTTGAATATGGGGATTCCGAAGAGCAGGCTTTTCAGAATTTGAAGGGGTTCGTTATTTGTCGGTTTGAGAATTCAGGCATTGCTTTGAGTTTACTCGACGAAAAACCGCAGCGAATTTCATAGTGGTAGCTATACTACAGTATGGCTAAACTTTATTTTTATTATGCCACTATGAATAGTGGAAAGTCCAAAAAGCTCCTGCAGGATAACTTGGATATAGCAAACAAGGGTCTCGAAACAATTCTTTTGGCACCTTTTAATGACGGTGATGACCAGTCCAACCTATTCATTTCATCTCGAAATGGAATGAGGGCGCCTGCTAATGGGTTTGGTAATACAACCGATCTGTTCGAGAAAATAAATGCACTCATCAAGGCTGCCAACGGTAGTGTTGATTCCGTATTTATTGACGAGGCCCAGTTTTTAACTCCCGCTCAGGTTCGCCAACTATGCAAAGTAGTCGACTGCCTAGAATTATCTGTCAATTGTTTCGGCTTAAGAACGACATATACTGGCAAAGGGTTTGAGGGAAGCAAAGAGCTGCTATGTTTTGCCGACGAAATTATTTCCATTAAATCCGTTTGCTCCTGCGGAAATTTGAATTCTATGCATGTGCGTAAGGACAGCAAAGGGAATATTGTTCGTACTGAGATCCCAGAAGGAATTTTAAATAAGGAGAATTATTCTTCAGTATGTAGGAAGTGCTATTTTCAGGGGGGCTATTGAGGACTGGTTTTTTCGAGATCGTACCTCTCTGTTATGGATAATTACATTGTACTAAAAAAGATTGGTCAGTTTGATGTGCGCTTGGATAATGATCCAAATCAGGCTTTAGGGCTGCATTGGGTCGAAGTATCGATTGTTCACAACACATGGGCTTGGTCGGCAAAAGATGGGGGATACCCTTATGAATTGTGCTGCCAGCTAAATGGGCAAAATTTAGGTGATTTTAATCCGAAAGCATGGGTTGAATTCGAGAATTTGGGGGTGTATGGTGCGGCTTCCAGTAAGAAAGGGTTGGATGAGGCACTCAAAGTAGTGGACCCTTCCAAACGTTTTGTGCACAGCTGTGGGGTTATTTCAAATTATCGTCATGTGTTAGAGCGCTTATTTAAGCGCGCTCATGTGTCTCCTGTGCACGTGGAGCCAATTAAGTGCATCTGGCACGTTATGGGGGTCGAGGTGTACGAAGATTGTTCGGGCTTTGAATTTGTCGCCCAGCCGAATGGTTTGTTGCTGTGGAGCGGCAGGGATGCGTAGTGATTTCACTCTATTTACGCTATGCGTAAATATCGAATTGACTAAAGCGAGTTAATAGTTAATATTTCAAGGTGATTAGAAGTTTTTCAGATGCAGAAACCAAAAAAATATGGCAAGAAGAACGTTCTCGGCGTTTACCGCAAGACATCCAGCAGCGCGCGCTTAACAAGTTGGCTATGCTCAGCCAAGCTTCAGATATTAATGATCTTCGAGTTCCACCTTCAAATCGATTGGAAGTGCTTTCCGGAGATCGAAAGGGGCAATACAGTATTCGAATCAATCAACAATGGCGTATATGCTTTCGATGGGAAGCTGGCAGCGCATGGGATGTAGGTATCGTCGATTATCATTAATAACTAAGCATAAACTATATAGTATGAAGGCACAAAATCTCATTTTTCCTCATCCAGGACGAATTTTACGAGAAGAATTCCTCCAAGAGCTAGGTGTCAGTCAATACCGGTTGGGAAAAGACACGGGCATCCCTCATAGCCGTATTACTTCTATCATAAAGGGAACCAGATCTGTTAGTCCTGACACTGCATTGCGTCTAGCCCGATATTTTGGAACCTCGGCTGATTTCTGGTTAGGTCTTCAAAATGAGTATGACCTACGAAGGGTACGTTTGGAATCTGGAAAACAAATCGAAGCAGAAGTTCATCCACTAGAAATGACGGCTTAAAGCCATCATTCGTGCGATTGGTAGCTTTAAGCATGCTGAAAACTACTCAAAATTCATGTATCGTAGATCTCATAGAACGCGTACTTTTGCTTGCCCTCCGAAAGGGGGAATTTCTTCGTTTTCCTTCCCGCGTTAAAAACAGCGCTGATTTTTGGGAGGATTTCAGTCTTAACATGAGGATGGTCATTGAGGATATGGATAACGCCAGTATACCCTGGGCGGTTCAGAACGCAGCACTTTGCTACGTGAATGACGCCGACTCATCTCGAGTTTGGACAGAACTGCATAGCGAGCAGCTAAAGAGTATCGCTGAAGAAATCTGCCATTCTCAATCATGAAGTTCCATGAACACACGAAACTTACTTTTTCACACTAAATTTTTGTTATGTCACCATCTGTAAATTTTTTAAAAGCTCCTGATTGTCGTCCGGTTATACTCCGGCGGGTCAAAAACGAAGCTGATCTCCAGGAGTATGTACGGCTTCGCACGGGAGTGTCAGGTATGCACAAGATTAATCTTGGGACTCTTTCGAAGACCATATTTGATAATTATGCCTTTATTGCACGCTCAGCAGTCGAAGTCACGCTAGGGACTGCCTCATTTTGGCCGATCGAGCCATTAGTTGCTTCTGTTGGTATTTACATAGTTCCAGAGATGCGTGGAAACGGCTGGGGACGCGCCTTACTTGCTGAAATAGAAAAAGAAGCAAAAGACGCAGGCTTTATTGCTATACGCGCAGACATCTTCGAAGACAATGTTGACGCGTTAAAATTCTTTAAAGGCGGAGGCTATAAAAAGTTCCAATATTTTGAAAAGGCACTTGTGTGATATTTATTTACCGTGTGATTGGTCGCCAACATTTATTGACGCACAATCAATGTTATGCGAC
>CAWVTP010000075.1:0-10097 GCA_963933035.1 uncultured Puniceicoccaceae bacterium
TAACTTATGACCCGTTTTGCCGTCAGATTCTATCCGATAGATCCTGTATTATATGAAACATGCTGAGTGCGCATAAAAGAATTCACAAAATTAGACAGACAGTTTGCATTTTCGATTTTGAATCTTAATTCCTATAGTATGGCAAAAATAGTTTTTGTGAAATCCCAAGTAGAACTCGAGTGGTCAGATGACGAAGACTCCATATTGGAACTCGCAGAGGCCAACGACCTCGACCTGGACTACGGTTGCCGCATGGGAAATTGCACTGCATGTCAGCACCGCGTCGTCTCGGGTGCGGTGGATTACCCTATGGGGCATACCGGCGAGCCTGACCCAGAACATGCCCTACTCTGCTGTTGTGTGCCATCCGGCTCCGATGATCTAGTCATAGACGCATAACCTGAATCTAGACAATTAGCACACGTTTGCGAGTTCTGGTTCGGTTAACATAAAACGTTCAATCTTTACGGCGCGCCCATTTAATGGGTTTAACTGTATGCAGCAACCACTGAGGCGTACATCTTGCTCTGCCACGGGAAACCGCCGTTTCATGCCGTCAACAAAGCTGTCGACTACGGGCTCAATACACCTTCCGAGCACAGATCGATAGGCCCCACACATTCCTGCATCTGTCCAGTATGCAGTTCCGGAATCTAATATACGCTCGTCCGCAGTCGGGATATGGGTATGGGTGCCAAGGACTGCACTGGCGCGACCAGCTAAATACCAACCTAAAGCTACTTTTTCTGAGGTGGCCTCCATGTGGGCTTCCACCAAGACCGCTGAGCAAGTCGACCGCAATTCTTCAAGCTTGCGATCCGCCACCTCAAAAGGACAGCTAGATTTGAGCTTTAAGTAATTACGTCCAAGCACCGTCAATACCCCTAAACGGAAATCTAATTTTTCCAAAATAATATGCGTCCGCCCGGGATTATGGGACGGCAAGTTTGCTGGGCGACACAACTGTTCAAAATGATCTATTTCATTCTCAAAATTCTTCTGGTCCCAGACATGATCCCCCAGCGTGATACCATCAACTCCCGCTGCAATGAGTTCGCCCACAATTTTACCAGTTATGCCAGAACCACCGGCAGCATTTTCCGCATTCACAAGCAACCAGTCAGCAGCAAAATGCTGTCGCAAGCGCTGCGCATAATCGATCACCAGGCGACGTCCCGGCCGTCCCACGAGATCTCCCAAAAATAAAAGTGATGGCATATGTTTGCACTAAGATGCGGGTACCCGTTGTAGGCAACCCTCAAGTTTGTTCTTAGCATTTGAATCTGCATACAATAGTCAGGCACCAACGAAGACCAAGACATATACACGATTGACTCCCGTAAAAATAGCCTTGTAGCTATTTCGCTCACGCATCAGTGTACCACATAAAATGTATCGATCATGAACACTCCGGCCACAACAGACCATCCTCAAGCTGACGAAATAGGACCCGCCATGAAAGGTGCCGATGTCTTAATCCACGCACTGGAGCGCGAAGGGGTGGACGTCGTCTATGCTTATCCTGGGGGAGCTTCCATGGAACTGCATCAGGCACTAACGCGCAGCCAAAAAATCCGTACGATTTTGCCACGCTTTGAGCAAGGCGGTGGCTTCATGGCTCACGGGTATGCACGCGTAACTGGCAAAGCCAGCGTTTGCATGGCTACCTCGGGCCCAGGTGCAACGAACCTGGTCACGTGTATTGCGGATGCTTTTATGGACAGCATTCCGCTGGTCGCCATAACCGGCCAAGTTTTCCAACAATTCATTGGCAAAGCAGCCTTCCAAGAAACCGATTTTTTTGGGATGACCCTGCCGATCGTGAAGCACAGTTTTTTGGTATTAGAAAAAGAGGACCTCCCTAGAGTGGTCAAAGAAGCTTTTCACATCGCTCAAACCGGTCGACCGGGACCCGTCGTAATTGACATTCCCAAAGACGTCCAGCAAGCGATTTTTGAGCCACGATTTCCAAATTCAATCAGCTTGCCTGGCTATGCGACCAACAGCACCCTACCCCAAGCTAGTGACACAGAACTCCAGCAAGTGCTGAACCTCATCGAGCAAGCGCAGCGCCCTGTTCTCTACATTGGAGGGGGCGTTATCTCTGCCGAGGCTCACCTGGAATTACGTCAATTTGCAGAGCTAACAGGAATTCCAGTCGCATCAACCCTGATGGGACTCGGTGCTTTTGATGCCGAGCATCCACAATCTCTATATTGGTTTGGCATGCATGGCACAGTTGCTGGAAATTGGGCGGTCTGCGAAAGCGATCTGCTCATTTGCGCTGGTGCTCGCTTCGATGACCGCGTAACCGGTAAGGTCGACATATTTGCGCCTGAAGCGACGATTGTACATATCGATATCGATGTTTCTGAGCACAATAAAAACAAGCGAGTCCAATACCCAATTCACTCCGATATCAAGTACGCGCTGACGCGTTTAAATGATCTGGCACAAACAAGGCCATTTGAAAAGCCAGCCCTGATGGATTGGTTTGAAAAAATTAATCAATGGAAGGCCGATCATCCATTTACGTATGATAAAACCGGCCACATCACACAGCAAGAGGCCATCGAAACGCTGTATGAGGTCACTCAAGGCGATGCGATTATCACTACAGGCGTGGGCCAACATCAAATGTGGGCGGCCCAGTTTTTTAAATTCCGTGAACCACGCAGCTATATCAGTTCACTCGGATTGGGTACCATGGGCTTTGGCTTACCTGCAGCCATTGGCGCGAAAGTCGCGTGTCCTGATCGTTTAGTGGTGAATATTGATGGCGATGGATGCTTTTTAATGAATGTCCAAGAACTGGCAACTGCGCACATCGAAAAAATCAATGCCAAGACAATCATCCTCAATAACCAACACCTCGGCATGGTGGTGCAATGGGAAGACTTACTCTATGAAAGCGTTCGAGGGCAGACTATTCTCTGCGACAAAGAAAATATTGGGGGCCCGGATAATGTAGAGGCACTGTACCCAGACTTTGTAAAAATTGCCGAAGGCTTTGGCGTCAAAGGCAATCGTGTTATCAAGCGCGAAGATTTAAAAGGCGCCATTGAAGCGATGATAGCCCATGATGGACCGTACGTCCTCGAAGTAGTGGTGCCGTATACCGAGCATGTCTTACCGATGATCAAACAAGGTTGCTCGGCGAAAGAAATTATGCTGCAATCTTAGGCGCTCAGTAGTTTTGCTAGATTTGTGCGCCATTTTAGCTTCAGTCCAGTATTCAAAGCCAATCTTGTCGTATTTATTTTAACTTTGAGAGACCTCTGAAAACCTCCCAAAAGGCGGGATTCCTGATCTGCTGTGTTGCCGGCAGTACTCTCGTGCCAACAGTTGAACTGCAAGCTCTGCCTCGGTAAGGGCAAAGCTACCCGCGCACAGCATGCTAAAAATCTATCAGATCAACGCAGTTCAAAATAAAAATTGCTCTCGCCTCGATTATGCTAGGTTTTCAGAGGTTCCCTAGAGTCAAACGACTCGCATGTAGCAAATTTTCGGGCTTCGATGGGCGACTATAGCCTGAGAAAACTCTAAGCGCTTCGTGGTAAAATAAGCGCTTGTCAGCTAATGGTTTCTGCCGCCATCCATACCGGAAGGACCCAGCCAAAATTCCAACCATGGAGCTCTGCCTGCCATCACAGCAGATCGTAAAGCTAAATTCGTGGGAAAGGGTTCGATTAGAGATTCAATGCCCTAATCGTTTTTGCATGTGCATCAGCAGCTCACAGCCATAGGGTCGACTGGAGTATCTTTCTTTAGGTACTCTCGCATCCAATATGTGAAATCGGGATTTAAAGAGTTCATCAATCTCTCGGCGCGTGATCGGGTGTGGCGGACCTAATCCATCATAATTTTCGACCTGAATATAAAAAATTGCCAAGTAATCAGCTTGAGGCTTCAACACGCGGCACAGTGCATCAACATAGTTTTGACGCTGCTTAGGTTCGAGTGCGCACAAGCAGGTATGTTCAAAAACCCAATCATAACCCTCCACGTAAGCAGGATTGAAGGCTAAAAAATCTCCAACTTGGTAGTCAATCCGATCAAGTGAGCCGATACCCTTAGCGAGTTCGATAGCTTTGGGAGCACTATCTAGTCCCGTTACCATTGCGCCCGCCTGGGCCAATAAACGCACATCATGCCCGAGACCACATCCTGGTACCAATACGGTACCAGTAATTTGAGATTGCGCTAAATAAGCGCGAAGCGGCGGCGCAGCCGCTCCCTTATCCCATGGGCATTCACCTGTTAAATAAGCTTGATTCCAGTCTTTACCCATCAGATACAAAATGGCGCACTCCCTACCCCTAAGAAGTGCGCCAACTGTTGTCTACTTTATGTGTTTCGGCGAACCGAAACTTATTACCCCAAACTCTCATTTCTGAGAGAAATATGATATGAGAAACAATTCATTACTTTCCAAGGCTTGGCAAGCACTTTTTAAAAAAATTATAAAATTTATTCTCAGGCACCCGCTTGACTTCAAAATATAAATATTCAATAAGCATGCTACACATGGCGACTTCACAGCTCAACTACCAGCCCAAAGTATTTCATCCAGTCTTAGCTGAAACAACTGAACTGACTGCTCTTCAAAAAGAAGTGATTCAGCTCAAAAAAGAAAAGCGTGCCGTTATTTTAGCGCACAACTACCAGGTCAATGAGATTCAGCAGATTGCCGATTACGTAGGAGATTCATTGGGACTTGCCTATCAGGCTGCAGCAGCAGACGCCGATCGAATTGTTTTTTGCGGCGTGCACTTTATGGCGGAGACGGCCAAAATCGTGAATCCTAGTAAAACTGTTTTATTGCCAGACGAAAATGCGGGCTGTTCTTTAGCCGATGCCTGCCAAGCTGACCAGCTGGCTAAATACAAAGCGGACAACCCGGATACATATATCGTTGCCTACATCAATTGTTCGGCAGCGGTTAAAGCCTTATGCGATGTTATTTGTACCAGTGGTAATGCGAAACGCATCATCGAGCAGGTGCCTGCTGATCGCCCAATACTATTTGTGCCAGACCAAAACCTCGGACAATGGGTGTCGAAACAAACAGGTCGTCCTATGCAACTATGGCCTGGATCCTGTTACGCCCACGTACTCTTTACTCAGCAAGCAATTGAGGCGCTCAAGCTAGAATTCCCCGCAGCATTGGTGGTGGCTCATCCTGAGTGCGTCGAAACGGTTCGCGATAATGCCGACTTCGTATGCAGCACTGAAAAAATGATCGGATTTTGCAAAGAATCCTCCGCCGATCAATTTATTATCGTGACGGAAGTTGCCATGATTCATCGCTTACAGCGAGAGGTTCCCAACAAAACCTTTATTGCGGGACCGACGGATTCATGTGCCTGCAACGATTGTCGCTACATGAAACTCAATACTTTGACCAAGGTCAGAGATTGCCTATTAAATCAATCTCCGATTATTGAGATGGATACTGCAATTCGCGAGCAGGCCTACATTCCACTAAAGCGCATGCTTGATTGGAGTCGCTAATTGGAGCAGCTCTCCTAAACCTGAGATGGATTCCGTTGCGAGCAAAACGCACCGCAACGATCAATTGCGTGCACCATTTTTAGGCATCCTCGAAACGGGCTGGAGCACATTTGCACTAGTGATTGCCATCCGTCATTTTGAGGCAGATGAAACCATTAAAGCATGGATAACTGGCGCGGGACCGATGGGGTTCCTATTGGCACCTATTAGCCTTTATATTGCAGCGCGACTGAAACTGTGTGCCCATCAAGCGTGTGCTATTTTATTTGCCGCATCAGCGCTGCTCCTTTGCATCGTGGCTGGGGCCAAACATCTCAGCATCTATTGCCTCGCTATCGTTTTTAGCCAAGTTTGTGCCGTACAAGGTACGCCATTTATGCTGAAGATCTTCACCGATCATTACGCTCCAAACGAACGGGGACAACGCATGAGCCGCCCCTTCATACTGGCAGCACTCAGTGCCATTGCCTTTTCTGTCTGGGGCGGCTCTGTGCTCGACAACTCACTGCAAAACTACCCCCTAATTTTTATCATTATGGCATTGAGTGGTTTCGCCTTAGCCCAGCTAAGCCGGCGCTTTGTTAGTACGCCGATCACGCAGACCCACACCGGAAACCCCTGGCAAAACCTCAGTCTGATGTGGCAAGATCGCTTTTTTGGCTATTTGCTATTTGCTTGGATGCTATTGGGATTCGGCAACTTAATCACCCTACCTATCAGAATCGAATATTTAGCAGACCCAAAGTATGGGATCAATGCGAGTAACACCACCATTTCGATTCTAATGCTCGTCATTCCTGCTTGCACTCGGATTGCCAGTACGCCGCTATGGAGCCGTCTATTCGACAAAGCCTCACTCATTACCAATCGTAATATTCTCAATCTATTCTTCTTACTCAGCATTGCTGGATTCTTTTACAGCACCAACCTTCTCGTAATTGGACTCTCGATGGCTGCATTCGGAATTGCTCTTGGCGGTGGAAAAATCCTGTGGAGCTTATGGGTGACAAAAATTGCGCCTGCTGAGAAATCCCCAGCCTATATGAGTATCCACATGGCCCTAACTGGCGCCCGCGGGACTTTAGCCCCATTTATTGGTTATTGGATTCTAAGTCAATTCCATGCTCAAGCAGTTGCACTATCAGGCATCCTTCTTATTGTTGTCGCTTGCATCGCATTTGAATGCATCCGCCATCACCCACGCATCCAAAGCCAGCCCTAAACTGCGAAGATTTTACTGAAGGCCCGCATTCATGCATATCGACTTTGAGAACAGAAGGCTCAAATTAAGCGTCAGCGAATTAGCAAATTTTGAAGCCACTCCCAAGCATGGCTTCAAAGGCGGCCAGACCTGGCGGGCCGCGCTGGGTCAAAAATGGCACCAAATCGCACAAGAACACTGTATAATCGAGCATCCTGATGCCCGCTTTGAAGTCGCATTAAGCCAGCAGCTAACTCAAGCTAATTGGAGTATCCACCTATCTGGGCGCATCGACCAAGTGATCCCGATCGGCAACAAACTACGCCTGCGAGAGGTCAAAACTGTCCGTACCCCATTGCCCGCCTCCCCAGAATCCTTAGTAGAGCGCTATCCGTCCTACTTCAAGCAACTCGCCTGCTATTTGGCCCTCGCTCGCAAACATAAGGAGTGGCAGTGCTACGAATTGAGCGCCGAACTCTATGGTATCCAGATAGACACTGGGACCACCCAATGCATCCCAATCGATCCCGCCGCCATCGCCATCGATGACGAGCCCGCATTAGCAAGCTTAATCCACCAACTGGAACTAAGACGAAGCGCCCAACAGCGATGGCAATCGAAGCCTGCCGCTCCCCCCTTCGAGAAACTTCGTCCAGGGCAGGCGGCTATAATCGACTCGTTACAGCAATCCACGGCGCGCCACCTTTTGCTGGAAGCTCCGACTGGCTTTGGAAAAACTGGCCTAGTCCTCCAGTACGCGCTGCAACAATTACAGACAGGCGCCATCAGCCGTTGCCTCTATTTGACGGCAAAATCGAGCGGGCAAACAGGCCCCATTCATCAATTACAAAAAATGACGGAGGGCCGCCTGCCTTTCGTCCAAATGCACAGCCGCCAAGCTCATGCTATTGACTGTGCACAGCACAGCTGTACCCTTGACTCTGATTGCGACATAAACCTAGCAGAAAACTGGAAAGCCCATGCCATTGAAGCCACCGAGCTGTGTGCCTCTGGCACACTCACACTCGAGCGCGCCAAAGCAATCGGCGCAGCCACCGGCATCTGCCCTTACAACTTAACCTGTAGTACCCTAAGCGTGACCCCCTTTTGGCTCGGCGACTTTAATTATATCTTTGCTCCATCCGCCCGCTCCACATTCTTAAATGTGGCAGACTACGCCCCAGCCAACACCCTACTGATTATTGACGAAGCGCATAACCTCAGCGAGCGCGTCGCACAGGCACTCAGCATACGGCTGCAAACAGCTGATTGGCTTTTTGTTTTAGAAGAACTTTCCTCGCAAGGGTTCAAACGCGCCTGCATTCATAACGCTCGCGCAATGATTGACTGTATCGACAGCCTCAAGCCCTGCCAACGCTTGAGCGCTACCCAACACTACGAACTACTCGACCTTTGCGAGGATTTGACCCAACAACTCCGCGAATCCTACTCGTATGCACAGCCCCTAGCCCCGCACCTGCATCCCTATCTACAACAGATCGAAGATTTGGCTCACTCCCTCAATCAATCCAGCGAGGACTGGCTTCATTGGATCCCACGCCCAGGGATACTTCAGGCAAATTGCATCGAAGTAAGCCCATGGATCCAGCACTGCCTGCAAGACTTTGCCCAGTGCATTCATCTCTCGGCCACACTCAGTCCACACACCAGCTACTGTAGCCATACAGGCATCAAAGAAAACGAATCTCAAAGCATCCACGCGACTGCCGACTGGCGCACAGCAGCCTATCAAGTCGCCATCGACCGCAGGATTAACACACGCTTTAGCCAGCGCCGCAATACGTACCTACTGACTGCCCAAACCATCCTACAATGGCACGCCAGCGATGCCAAGACGCCGCTGTATGCCTTCTTCCCCTCCTTCGATTACGCCCAAGCCATCAAAGAAACCCTCAGCTGCTTGGATCCCTATTTCCGCGTCGCACTTCAGGAACGCGGGACACTGGCCGAAGACCAAGCCGACTTTTTAGCCCATGCCGCGCAACAAGCCGATTCCATTTTCCTCATAATAGGCTCCATCTTTGCCGAGGGCATTGATACGCTTGGGGCGCAAAAATCAAATGTCCTAATTGTCAGCCCCGCGCTCGCCGAGCTGTCGGCGGTCCTCAAAGCAAAAATGGCCGCCTATGCCCCCGAGGAGCAAGCACTCGGCTTTTACGAAGTCTGTCAAATACCCGCCATGCGGAAAATCCAGCAAGCCTTGGGGCGCTTCGTACGCCAACCAGGGCAATCAGCACGCGTGCTGCTACAGTGTCAGCGCTTTACGGAAACAAGCTATCAAGCACTCCTCAAAGACAGCTATCCCGCAGATCAAATCCTGCAAACGGAGGCCCAATTCAAAGCATGGCTGCTGCCAGAAAAAGAAAGCCCTTTAGCCGATGAACCCGCATAAGCCCTCGATCGCTTGGTGGCAATGGCCCAATTTACTAGCGCTCGATACGGCTTGTATTGTCATGCTCTGGGCCGGCTTGTTTGCGCATTTAAGCCAGCGGTCGCTGAGCATAAGCCAGTACGCGATCTTAGGGCTTTCTACGTGGATCGCCTATCAAGCCGATCGATTACTGGATGTACGCTCTAAGCCCAAGACCAAACTACTCACGCGCCGCCATCAATTTGCCCAACAACACATGCGGACACTTTGGCCCTGGCTGCTAGCGGCCACTCTGCTCAACCTTGCCATTGCAGGCAGTCAATTGTCATACAGCGAATTGCAAAAAGGCACATGGCTACTCGGCGCCGTCTTAGCCTATACCTACCTAATTCAGCAGCGAAAAAAGAAGTACGGACTCAAAGAAGCCAGCATTGCCGGGATCCTCAGCGCCAGTATGGTTTTATTCGTCCCCGCTTTTAGCGACTGGGGCTCGCTGAGCCTCTTTACTTGGCTCTGCTTTTTAAATTGTGCCTTAATTACCAAAAAAGAAGCCGCCATTGACCGAGCACTTACGATCGAGACAATTGCACCCCAACTCAGTCGCTTGCGACTCTGGCTACTAACGCTCATTCCAATTGGATTACTGTCCCGTATTGAAAACGAGATTCAGTGCAGTCTAATCGTCAGTTTTTTACTCCTCGCGAGCCTTTATTGGCAACAAAAACGGCTCCATCCAGAACTCTATCGCGTACTCGCAGACAGCGCGCTACTACTAGGCCCGCTCCTCGCTTATGGCTTTAAAAACATCGGCAACTGAAGCGCTTAACCCCCGCTACAAGCTCCGGCCTATTCATATTGAGAATAGCCTCTCAATGCCGTATCCCCACACCACCCGAATCAAAATACCCCGATTCAATACTTAGCGAATTTCGCCATTTTAACCCAAACTATGCAAACGGATTTTTTGAGCATTAGAGTTATGATTGTAAG
>CAWVTP010000076.1:0-10035 GCA_963933035.1 uncultured Puniceicoccaceae bacterium
CAAAATCAAAATTGTATTCGTCTCGGTCTTGGTAGGTTTTCAGAGGTGCCCTAAATAAAAGATAACAGAATTGTGAGCGTAAGTCTTAAAAGATTGAAGAATTTTAGAATTTGGAGTTTTGGGCAATCTGGCAGAAATTATTTTTTGGATTGCTTGTCTGGGGCGTGCTTGCTGTTTATTGATTTTTGTCTGTAGCCATTCATTACGTACTTTTGCCTCGTTTGTTCGCTACAATCTGATTTTAATTTGCCGAATTTTATGTCTGAAAAACCCGAGATCGATATCGACTATATTGCGAAGCTGGCGCGTCTGGATTTAGACGCTGATGAGCGGTGCTCACTCAAAAGTGAACTTGCAGGCATTTTGGATCATTTTGAAAAGTTGAACACCGTGGATGTGAGCGGGGTGGAGCCAATGGCTCACGCGCATTCGGTGCTCAACGTTTGGCGGGAGGGCGATGAGGCCCAGGCCACTTACTCTGCCGAAGCGGTCTGCCAGCTAGCTCCAGCTGCCCGCGAGGGGCAAATAGTCGTTCCCAAAGTGGTGGAATAAATCTGTTATTTTAATGTTGTTATCAAGGGCTGATTGACGAGTATGCGTGCGCTTCATTTTCAAACCATTAGCGAATTATCTGCGGCCTTACAGGCAGGCAAATTGACGGCGGTCGACTTGCTAGAGGCGGTCATCCAACAAACCGAAAGGGTGGAGGGACGGGTGCAGGCCTTTTTAGATTATGATGTCGAGGATGCGCGGGCGCAAGCGCTCGCATCGGATCAAAGGCGCCGTGAGGATGCGGCTCTAGGGCCATTAGACGGTATTCCCATCGCGATCAAGGATGCGCTGGCTGTTGCTGGGCAGCGTTTGAGCTGTGCTTCTAAGATGTTGGAGCACTATGTGTCGCCCTACGACGCGACTTGCGTGGCGCAACTACGCGCAGCGGGGGCCGTCATTTGGGGACGATTGAATATGGATGAGTTTGCGATGGGCTCGTCCACCGAAAATTCGGCTTTTCAGACCACCTGCAATCCTTGGGATGTCGATTGCATTCCAGGCGGCTCCTCGGGGGGCAGTGCGGCGGCGGTGGCGGCGGGACAGACCATTGTCAGTCTGGGGAGTGACACTGGCGGCTCCATTCGTCAGCCGGCAGCCCTGTGCGGGGTGGTGGGGCTGAAACCCACCTACGGCTTGGTCTCGCGCTATGGTTTGGTGGCCTTTGCTTCATCCTTAGATCAGGTGGGCCCTTTTGCGCGCTCGGTGGAAGATGCGGCCATTGTCTTGCAGGCGATGCTGGGCAAAGACCCTAAGGATTCGACTTCATTGGAGCCACCGAAGGCCGTCGACTATCGCAGGGCCATTCACGAACAAAAGGGGCCTTGGCGAATCGGAGTGCCTAAAGAATTTTTTGCGGAAGGCTTAGATCCCGAAGTGAAGCAGTCCATCTTGGACGCGATTGAGTGGTACCGTTCGCAAGGCTGTGAAATCGTGGACCTTTCTTTGCCTCATTCCGATTTGGCAGTGCCAGTGTATTACACGGTGGCCACCGCGGAGGCCTCCTCAAATTTGGCGCGCTATGATGGGGTGCGCTACACCCATCGCAGTTCGCAAGCGAGCGATATTGACTCTGTATACTTTAAGAGTCGCGGGGAAGCCTTTGGGAGTGAAGTTAAACGCCGGATTATGCTGGGCACCTATGTGCTCAGCTCGGGGTATTATGATGCGTATTATTTGCGGGCGCAGAAGGTGCGACGGCTGATTTTGGGTGATTTCGTCGAGGCCTTTCGTAAGGTCGACGTTATTTTAACGCCGACTTCGCCCACGCCCGCCTTCAAGCGCGGCGAGCGTAGTCAAGATCCACTGGCGATGTATTTGAGCGATATTTACACCATATCGGCCAATTTGGCGGGACTGCCCGCACTCTCCATCCCCAGTGGGCTCACCCAATCGGGCTTGCCGATTGGTTTGCAGTTGATCGGTCCGGCCTTTGCAGAGGCCAATTTGCTGGCGGTGGCGCATGCCTTTGAGCAGGCCCACGACTATCATTTACAAGCACCCACTTTATAAGCGCTACCCACTTAGAAATTTATATGGCTATGGACTACGAGGCGGTCATCGGACTAGAAATTCATGTTCAACTGAAGACCCGGACAAAAATGTTTTCCGCGGCACCGTACCACTACGGTGCACCGCCGAATACCCTAACGGATGCGGTGGTGCTGGCGCTGCCGGGTATGCTACCAGTGCTCAATTATGAGGCGATTGAAAAGTGTGCTCAGTTGGGACAGTTGTTGGACTGCAGCATTGCGGAGGTCTGTAAGTGGGATCGCAAAAATTATTTTTATCCCGACTCGCCGAAGAACTATCAGCTGACCCAAAACGAACAGCCGCTGTGCATTGGAGGGCGGGTGGAAATCGAGCTGCCCGGCGCGGCTCGTAATGTGGAAGGGGCTCACAGATGGGTGCAACTGAACCGCATTCACTTGGAAGAGGACCCCGGAAAATTGACCCACGAGGCCTTTGACTCCCTGATCGACTTTAATCGTGCGGGGGTGCCGCTAGCTGAGATCGTGACCGAGCCCGACTTGAGCAGTTCTGAGGAGGCGGTGGCCTTTTTGAATGCCTTGCGCAATCTAATCGTGGCTGGGGGATTGTCCGACTGTGATATGGAAAAGGGGCAGATGCGCTGTGATGCCAATGTTTCGATTCGGCCACGCGGCGAGCCGCAACTCGGTGTGCGCACCGAGATGAAAAATTTAAACTCCATCTCCAATGTGCGAGCGGCCATCGACTATGAGATCGCGCGCCAAATAAAACGACTGCGCGCCGGGGAGAGCGTGGTGCAAGAAACGCGCCGCTGGGATGCGGATGCTGGGCGCAGTGCTTCCTTGCGCAGTAAGGAAGACGCACATGATTATCGTTACTTCCCGGATCCAGATCTCTTGCCGGTGCAAATGGATCGCGCGCGGCTGAGTGAACTAGCAGCGCAGTTACCAGAGCGTCCTTTTGACAAGCAGCGCCGTTACCAAAAAGACTATTCGCTGGCCTATACGCTGACTTCGGTACTGTGCCCCAATCGGTCGCTAGCAGACTATTTTGAAGCGGCTCTCCGTCATCATTCCTCGCCGAAGGCGCTGGCGAATTATATCTGCAATGATTTGCTGCGAGAATTGGCCGCCAGCGCAGCGCAGGGACAGTCGACACCGGATGTCAGTAGCAGCCCTATCAGTCCTCAACAGTTGGCCGAATTGGTCAAAGTGGTGGAAGCCGGGACCATCTCTAAGCAAATTGCCAAGGATGTCTTCATTGAAATGTTTCAAACTGGAGACGATCCCAAAACTATTATTGATCGCAAGGGATTGAGCCAGCAGCAGGATGATGCTTTGATTGAGCAGTTGTGTCGGGAGGCGATTGCCAATAATGCTAAGGCGGTGGCCCAATTTAAAGCGGGCAACGCCAAAGCTCTGAATGCATTAAAGGGTCCGGTGATGAAAGCGACGCGTGGACAGGCCAATCCAGCTACATTGGATGCGCTGCTACGGCAGTTGATAGAGTGATGCCCTGGTTTATCTATCATGCGTTGAAACAGCTGTTTCCAAGTGGCCGATTTTTTTCATTTTTTGCGGCCACCTCCATTGTCGGCGTGATGCTGGGAGTGTGTGTGCTCTTAATCGTACAAAGCGTGATGAATGGCTTTGGTGAGAGCATTCGCAAGCGCTTAGTCGAAACCCAGGGAGACATTCGCATACAGTCCAATGCCGTCATTGAGGATTGGGCACCGCTGCAAAAGCAACTGGCTGCAGAAGCGTCGGTGCAGGCAGTGGCTCCGTATGCGGAGGGAATCGTGATGGCCCAGCACGGCAATCGTCCGCAGTTTCCCGTCATTCGCGGCATCGATGCCCAGCAAGAAAGCGCCATCATTCCAATTGAATCTTTTATTTCATTAGGCGATTTAGCGGATTTAGATGACGAGGGCCTGCTACTAGGCGAAGGTCTGGCTTACAGCTTGCAGGCTGAGCTGGGATCCACTATCGAGGTATTCTCGCCCTTGATGCTGGAACGCTTGAAAGAAGATGAACTCTTGTTACCCCGGGAATTTACGGTGGTCGGCTTATTTCGTACTGGGTCGCCCCAAATTGATGGCAATATGATGCTGTGCAGCTTGCGGGCGCTGCAAGAATTGTATGGCTTGCGCGACGGGGTGCATGGCTATTCCATCAAACTGGAGTCAGGAGCAGACGCCCTAGGGACGGCGCAAACGTTGCAGAACAGTCACTTGCCCGAAGGCATGCGCGCTATCAGTTGGCTAGAGTCCAACCGCGACTTGCTATTCGTCATACAACAAGAAAAACGCGTCATTTCCTTTATCATCATCTTCATCATATTGGTGGCCTCTTTTTCCATTACGACTGCCTTGATGATGTCGGTGATGCGCAAGACGCGTGAAATCGGTCTACTGGTAGCGATGGGGGCCAAACCGTTGCAAGTTGCCTACAGTTATTGTTTTCAGGGGCTTATGATCGGGGTGCTGGGCACCTTGTTGGGCATCGGGCTGGCGCTGTGGAGCTTGCAAAACCGCGCAGCTATATTGGCGGGTTACGCCCGCTTGACTAGAACGGAAGTCAACTTTTTGGGGATGTACGATGTCTACGAAATTCCTGTGCACTATTTAGTGGACGATTTTATCCTAGTCGCGCTATTTGCGGTGATCACCGCTTGCTTGGCGGGTCTATTGCCGGCACTGCGCGCGGCTCGCCTAAAACCCGCCATCGCCCTACGAAGTGAATAAAGCCAAGATTCCCTTACTTGCGGCGACTGGGCTGCGCAAACAATTTAAGGAGGCTGGCCGCGCTGTCCCGGTGCTGCAGGGCGTCGATTTGAGCATCGAAACCGGATGCAGCATTAGCATTCGAGGGGCCTCCGGCTGTGGCAAGTCCACGCTTTTGAACTTATTGGCAGGGCTTGAGCAGGCGGATCAAGGGCAGCTCGTATGGCAGGGGGCCGCGGTGCAAGGCTGGTCGCTAGCGCGTCTAGCCGCCGCCCGCCGCGCTTTGATCGGTTTCGTTTTCCAAGCCTATTATCTGTGCCCTGAGCTGAGCGTTTTGCAAAACGTCCTACTGGCGGCCCGTATTGATGGCGGACTGAATCGGCAGACAAAAAAGACCGCCCAAGATTTATTAGAACAGGTGGGATTAGCCGATCGCTTGCATTATTCGGTGCAGAAGTTGTCGGGTGGAGAGCGGCAGCGGGTGGCCATCGCACGTGCTCTGATCAACGATCCACCACTGATTATGGCCGATGAGCCGACCGGCAATTTAGACGAGGGGACCGCCGCAGAAGTAATGGACCTGCTATTTGAATTGGTGCATGCGCAAGAAAAAGCGCTTTTGTTGGTCACGCATGATCGGAAATTGGCCGCCCGCACAGAGCGGCAACTCAGTATGCAGGGCGGACAGCTAAGGGACACGTTGGTTCATCCGACTGCATAATCTGGGTTTAGCTTGCATCATTGACGATCTTAATGAATGTAAGCTGACTGCGAATTAAACCCAAACTATGCAAACGTATTTTTTGAGCATTAGAAATGTGCTCACCAATAGGGTGCTCAAAAAGACCTCAGGTGACCTCGGCACATGGCTGCCTATCAGGCCAGCAGTCACGTATATTTACACGCTCCCTTTGCCTTCAGTTGCCGAGCACCATGCTCAGCCTATTGCATAATTAGGGTTAAACCTGTATTCAAAAATCCAATGGACTTATTAGATCAGTTGAGCCGACAAGAAAAGGCGCAGTTCGATATTCAGTTTCGGCACCGCATCAACGCCGCTCGGGTGGCAGTTAAAGCCCAGATCCCATTTTTTGACCGCCACTTTGGAGCCGTCGCGAGCGAATGGAAGGCTGACAAGTCACGCGTCACCTTTGCAGATTTGGCTTTGTCGAGTCAACTGACGGAGGCATTGGCTGCCGACTTTAAGACTGACCTGATTTTGAGCGAAGAGTCCTCAATCGAAGGCCAGCCGATTTCGGTCGACACAGAATTCAGCTGGTTGCTCGATCCGATCGATGGCACCAACAATTTCGCACTGGGATTTTCTGTGTGTGCGATCTCGGTGGCTTTAATGTATCGGGGCTATCCGATTTATGGCTTCATCTATGATCACAGTAGTCGATCACTCATTGAAGGTGGCTATGGCTACGGATTACTGATTGATCAAAAGAAATGCCAGCGTTCCCATCTAGCAGAGCAGGCGCAGCGTATTATTGGCATGCATTACCCGATGGCGCCGGATGTGGTGGCGCAGTATCAGTCTTTATTGAGTCGCTACCGCGTCCGTTGCTTGGGCAGTGGCACTTTAACCTTGTTGTACGTGGCGATGGGCCCTTATTGCGGCATTATTGATTACGGGGTCAAGCATTGGGATATCGCAGCGGCTTATGCTATTTGCGAGGCCGTGGGGATTGATTTTCGCTTTATCCAGCAGGCTCCATTTCCCCTTAAACGTTTTCATACCGATGCCCAAAGTTGTGGTTACTATGCGGGCGATGCCGCTTTTATGGAGGAAGTTGAGGCTCTGCAGTGAGGAAACAGCGCTGGATGAACTGTCCAAGCTAAAAGGGTGCATGCTTAGCGTACAACAGCAGCATTCCATGAGCCCTAGATTCCTTTAGTTTCGTTATTGATTCTACAGTCAAGGGCTGCCAAGCCTTAGTGTTTATTCTACTTATCATAAGACGCATTCTATATGGCAACAGGACTTTTATTTTCAGGGCAGGGCGCACAATATGTCGGTATGGGGCAATCGCTCTACGCACATTCAGCAAGCGCGCGCGCGCTGTACGATCAAGCAAACGAGGTGCTCGGATGGGATCTCAAGCAGCTATCTTTCACTGGGCCGGACGCCGCCATCACCGAAACGAAGGTATGCCAGCCCGCGCTCTATGTGCACGGTTATGCGCTTTATTCCATATTAAAAGAGCGCGGACTTTTACAGGAGCTTAAAGTTGCCTTTGGTTTGAGCTTGGGCGAGGTGACGGCACTGGCCGCTGCTGGGGTCTTCGACTTTGCAACAGGTTTGCAAATTGTCGCTGAGCGGGGACGCCTGATGCAGCTAGCGTGCGAGGCGACTGCAGGCGGCATGGCCAGCGTAATTGGTGGCAGCGTGGAGGCGGTGGAGACCTTCTGTGAAGAATTTGAAATCCAGATCGCAAATTTAAATTGCCCGGGACAAATTGTGGTGTCGGGCGAGAAAGAGAAGGTATTGCAGGCGGTGGCCAACTCCAAGGGCCGCGGCTTTAAATTAGTGAAAGCGCTTAATGTGGCGGGCGCCTACCATAGCCGCTTGATGCACTCTGCTTGCGAGGCATTCAGTGCTTATTTAGAGGGCATCGAATTCCAAGCGCCCCAGCTCAGCGTGTACACCAATGTCACGGGAGAGGCCATCGCAGACCCAGCCGAAATTAAAGCAGCGCTGGTACAGCAAGTCGTGTCCACAGTCCGCTTTGAGGACTGTTTACGCAATGCCAGTCAAGCTGTTGGCATCCAGCAATACTTTGAATGTGGGCCGGCTCGTGTCTTAGCTGGATTGGCCCGCAGAACTGACAAAAGCTTATCTGTACAAAGCTTGTCTGAATACGAAGATCTGGACGCTTAAGGCGCCGATAGAGTTGACCCCTCGCAATATGGATTTAAAAAAGACCCGTAATTTCTGCATTATCGCGCACGTAGATCATGGCAAGACCACCTTGTCGGATCGCATCCTGGAGTTAACGCGCACGGTGGAAATGCGAGAAATGAAGGCGCAGTTGCTAGACTCGATGGACTTAGAGCGCGAGCGGGGGATTACGATTAAGAGTCACCCCGTCTCGATGGTTTATCGCGCCCAAGATGGGCAGGACTACACCTTAAATCTGATCGATACGCCTGGCCACGTAGATTTTTCCTATGAAGTGTCACGCAGTTTGGCCGCTTGTGAAGGGGCCTTGCTGTTGATTGATGCCGCTCAAGGGATCGAGGCGCAAACGGTGGCCAATGCCCATTTGGCGACTGAGCAGGGATTGGAAATTATCCCCGTCATCAACAAAGTCGATTTGCCCAGCGCCGATGTCCCCTCAATTATGGCACAATTGGAGGACGTCTTGGCCATTCCCGCAGATGAGGCCGTGCAGACTAGCGGTAAGACCGGTATTGGCATCGAAGCGCTACTAGAAGCCGCCGTTGCCCGCGTGCCGACGCCCCGTTGGGCTGAAATTGAAGGGCTGCGAGTTCTGATCTTTGACTGTATTTACGACACCTATAAAGGGGTGATTTGCTATGTGCGCGTCTTCTCCGGATCGGTGCAAATGAACGACAGCATTATGACCATGAGCGATGGGCGTAAGATGCAGGTAAAAGAAGTGGGGCGCTTCTCGCCACAAATGACCAAACAGCCCAAACTACAAGCTGGAGACGTCGGTTATATTGTTACCAATCTGCGCGATGTGGCCGAACTCAAGTTGGGCGATACTATTACCAGCGTCGCCAGTCCCACCAAAGAAATTTTGCCGGGCTATAAAGATGTCAGCCCCATGGTTTTTAGTGGTATTTATCCCATCGACACGAGTGACTATAACAAGCTAAAGGCCAGCATGGGCAAACTACGTTTGAACGATGCGGCCTTCGTCTACCAGTCCGAAAATTCGGTGGCACTGGGTTTTGGCTTTCGCTGTGGATTTTTAGGTTTGCTGCACATGGAGATCATCCAAGAGCGCATTCGCCGCGAGTATGACTTGGATGTGATTTCCACCTATCCCAGCGTGGTGTATTTGGTGACCAAGACCGATCAGTCGACCCTAGAAGTTCACAATCCCATTTATTTGCCGGAGACGAGTGAAATTGAATTCATTGAAGAACCCATGATCACGGCATCCATTCACATCCCCAGTACTTCGATCGGGGATGTATTGGCGCTGGTATCCGAAAAACGAGGCCACTGCGAACATACCGAGACCATCGATGGACAGCGCGTGATGCTGGTCTGTCGCTTGCCACTCAACGAGATTTTGATCGATTTCAATGATCGGCTCAAGAGTATTACCCATGGCTATGGTTCGATGGATTATGAAATGAGTGGCTATCAAAAAGCCAAACTATGCCGTCTGGACATCCGAGTCAACGGCGAGGCCGTCGATGCTTTTTCATCGATCGTGCACTTTGATAAAGCCGAAGGTCGGGGACGTGCACTTTGTAAACGACTGAAGGAAATTCTCCCCAAACAAATGTTTAAAATCGCCATTCAGGCGGGGGTCGGGTCGCAAATTGTAGCGCGTGAGACGATTAGTGCTTACCGCAAAGATGTGACCGCTAAATGTTATGGGGGAGATATTTCACGTAAGCGGAAATTGTTAGAAAAGCAGAAAGAGGGTAAGAAACGCATGAAAAATATTGGCAGCGTCTCCATTCCACAGGATGCTTTCATCAAAATTCTGAAGACCTCAGATGGTGGCAGTTAAGCGCATACGCCAAACTGGTGAATAATAAAGAGTCCACAATATGAAGAAGCTACGTAAACAATCAAAAGAGCTGATCAGTTTGGCCCAAAAGGTTATCGCTTATCGTAAGGACTTGTTGACGGCACAGGCGCAGCAGCAAATCAGTCAAGCCACGGATCAACTGGCGACAGCCATTCGAGAGCAGGGGAGCAGCGCAGCGCAAATTGAAGCGCAGCACCAAGTACTCGGACGACTTTTGCAGGAACATGGGGGCATGCTGTACGGGAAAGGATTTTTTGGCTCCTTGGTGGAAGACTTGTTGGTGGCGGTGATTGTGATTATCGGCATCCGCAGCTTTTTCTTTCAACCCTTCATCATTCCGACCAACTCGATGTATCCGACCTACAGTGGGATGAACTCTATTGTATATGCTGCGGACGAAGCGCCCTCAGCAGCGATGCGCCTGTTAAATAAAGTGCGCTTGGGTTCTAGCTATTACTCAGTAAAAGCTTCACAGGCAGGCACAGTAGAGATCCCTTTTTTCTCACACGGACCTAATTCGCTAGACAATAG
>CAWVTP010000077.1:0-9871 GCA_963933035.1 uncultured Puniceicoccaceae bacterium
TTCGGAATCACCACGACAGGCGGATAGGCATGCTTTTTCTGAACCGACTGCTCTAGCTCGCACAGGAGCCCATTTTCCATTAAAAGATGGAGACTTTTTCCAATATAAATTTTCATAAACTCAGGCTTCAAATACAGACGGAATCGCTACACAAATAGCTACAATTGTGGGAAAATCCCCAGTGACAGGCCTCACCTGACCACAAGCAGCGTGCTGGTTGCGGTCGGATAACTATGGAGATGGGCGCTGGTTGCGAGGATGGCTGTAAGCGTGAGCCTCCAGCAACATGTCTGCATTTGTCTTGGCATAAATTTCCGTAGTGGAAATATCCGCATGGCCCAACAACTCTTGGATGACTCGAATATCAGCACCCCCCTGTAACAAATGGGTGGCAAAGGAATGTCTAAGAGTGTGCGGGGTGACATAGGTATCCCGCTGGCCGGATTCGTCCTGGAATGTCCAAATGTCTGCTCGGATCGCGAGTTCCTTTACTAGCCGTTGGATAGAGCGCGGGTGGGGACGCTTCCCTAATCGAGTCAAAAATACATGGTCGACTGTCGTTCCCTTTTTCGTAAAGTGATGACGAACACTCAAGTAATCCCGTAAGGCCTTGCTGGCACAAGCGCCAAAGATGACTAGCCGCTCACGATCCCCTTTCCCTCGAATAATTGAAGTCCCCTCGGTCAGGTTGATGCGCTTGAGTGATAGTTCGCAGAGTTCTGACACCCGAAGACCGGCACCATACAGAGTTTCTATAATCGCTCGATCTCGCAAGCGAACCCATTCAGGTCCATCCGCCTGGCTAATCAGTTTTGTGATTTCAGGTACTGATAATACCTTTGGCATTTTCTTGGCCGCCCACTGCACACTGGGGCCAATCAGGAGTTCTGCAAAGTGTGCCTGATTATCTTCCAATTGATTCGAGCGGAACAGTGAAAACGACTTAATGGAGGCAATTTTCCGGGCGATGGTTGCTTTGCTATACGCATGTTTTAGTTCGCCATCAGCGATAAAATCCACCGCATCCGAGTACACCACCTCGGTCCAATCGACCCGTTCGCGTGCCGTTTGCAGGTGAGCAACGAACTGGTTTAAGTCCGACAGATAACTGGAGACAGTATTGCTGGAAAGGCCGCATTCGAGCACCATGAAGCGCGCAAAATCGTTTACGTCCTCTCGAAAATTTTTAGGGACACGTTTAATCCAAATAGCAAAGTCCACCATTATAAAACCCTATCATAGCTGCTGCAATAGCGTCTACCACACAATTTATTCAGATTCGGACCGGCATAATCACGGACTTAAAAGAACCCGCCTCAATGACTGCGGGACTAAGCTCATTTTCAAGTTTGATCGTGATGATGTCCTCAGTCAGATTTCTCAAAGCATCAATCATGAAGTGATAATTAAAGCACACACAAAGGTCTACATCCGAAGTGCCTGTCTCTAGTTCAAAGACATCTGACCCATCACCATATTCACGTGATTCAGAGGAGAGCAAAACTTTGCCAGAGCTCAACTTGAATAACACCTTTGCATCTTCTCCTGCGATCAATCCAACCCGCCGAACAGCGTCCAACATTCGTTCCTTACAAACTTTAATGGAATGCCAGCCGCTTTTCATGTCAGGGATCACTCTTCGCACATTTGGATAACGGGCGTCCACTAATTTTGTGGAGAGCGTAATCGGAGTACAGAAACTCTCATCCAGCGGCTCGGATAAGAGAAAGATGGCATGCCGATCGCTCGTATGAATTGCGACCTTGGTTGCGATAGGCAATACGGCAGACAACGCATCCACAAATAATAAGGGTAGGTTACTTTCCGAGTGGACTTCACCAGGGTTCTGCTGAGTTAAACGTGAAAAAGCAAGCCGGCGCCCATCCGTCGAAAAAAGAGTACAGTGGTTGCCGACAAGTTCTAGCATCACTGAGTTTAATGCAGCTCGTGCTGGATCATTGGAAGCAGCTGGTCGCACTTTCTTAATTGCACGCGAAAAACTACCAACATCTAATTGTACAGGCTGCTGTTCCGATGGCAGTTGGGCGAATCTCTGGACGTCATCCCCATCCCAGCACTTGAGTTTAAATTTAGATTCACCAGAACGGATTGTTAATTGGATATTCGAATCCTTTTTCAGACTCTCTAATTCCACTAATTCACTGGAAAGATGCTTCACAATTGCCATGAGGCGCTGACAATTTACGGCGACCTTAAATCCGGTACCACTTCTCAACCGAATCCCTAAAGAGATCTCCATATCAAGATTTGTGGCCCATACTTTTAGATGGCCTTCCAAAGCCTCCATGAAAACACAATTCAGAACGGGAAGCGATTGCTTCTTTGTGATCGGAGCCACCATTGCTAGTGCTTTTAAGAGAGACTGCTTTTCTATTTTAATTTTCATATATCAGAGGGTACTTAATTTAGCATATAATATTTTGTTGGGTACAGGTACAAAATATCAGGGCTATGGACCAAAGCTCTCGGTCACGTAATTTGCTCCGCCTCCCTCGCATTCTGATTCACGATTGTATTCATCATTGCCAATTATTTTACCGCCCGAACCCCTCGTCCATTTCACCTTCCGGAGTAGCTCAAACATCTTAACCCCCATTGGATGCTCCCTCGCATACTCGACCGCACGATTATTTTCCCCTGCTCGCCACAACAATATCCGCTCCCTAATATGAATCAAAAAGTCCTCAGAGTGCCCTTTATATAAAAAAGGTTTACTCAGCACTGTTTTTTGAGGAAATCGCGTCCTTGTCGGCTTGAGCGGATTCATACGAGCAGGTTCGGACTTAAAAAAGAGTGCATCGAGATCGCTAAAATATTCATCGTGCAGTTGATTCGCGCAATCCACTCTAAATGATCGTCTCAAAAGGTCACTAATCTGCTTATCGATCTCGTCACGAAATTCAACATTGCGATGCCCCTTAAATTTGGCGCGAACATTAGCGTATGCGGCCTGTGCAATTGTAAACATTCGATCGATTTGGTTGTTATGATATTCCGTAAGCTGCTTTTTGAATGGATAAGCCGCTTTCGCTGGAAGAATAATTTCCCCAGACTCCCACTCATAGCGACTCACAATGCACCTCCTTTCAATGTTTGCTGAAAAGGCGTTGTTTTTTTATTTTTGGCGATCTTTAACTTGAGCTTTATCATAGGCTCACAGCTACAAAATCATTCACTTAGGGCAGATGGACTTAAAAACAGACAGTGTTTCTAACTGGCAGCGAATTGGGCCAATTACAATTCGATCAGATTATTCGGTTCATCCCCACGCGGGTGGGGAATACCCAAAGGTTGCAGACGAAATCATATCTCCAGACGGTTCATCCCCACGCGGGTGGGGAATACATCGCCCAATGTCTGCTTGTATTTTCTAGTGACGGTTCATCCCCACGCGGGTGGGGAATACTAAACGAAAGCGGCGAAATAGATCTGCAAGAGCGGTTCATCCCCACGCGGGTGGGGAATACCCCCTGCTGCGTGCTATTGTGGCCCGCTTCCACGGTTCATCCCCACGCGGGTGGGGAATACATAGCGCAGAGTTGCAGGTGCCAACAGAAAAGCGGTTCATCCCCACGCGGGTGGGGAATACAATCATTTCATAAGCATGAGCGTTGTCTTTAGCGGTTCATCCCCACGCGGGTGGGGAATACTTTTTTATCCGACGACATGCCTGTGACAAATACGGTTCATCCCCACGCGGGTGGGGAATACCCATATTATCCCTCCTGAGTGTAGTTTAATTGCGGTTCATCCCCACGCGGGTGGGGAATACTCTGGTGTTTAGAACAAGTTACACAAATAAAAATCAGAAATCTTCTAGTTTCGCAAGGGTATGCGTGCTTATTTGACGAAGCCTAGTTTTTTTAGGCGATTGAATACATGCAAACATGCCACTGCATCAGAATGGGCTTGGTGTGCTGGACCAAAGCTAAATCCGAATAGTATTTCATAGAGCTGACTTAACTTTGGAAAGCCGCCTTGTCTGCAACCTTTTATTTTTTGCATGTATTGTCGGCTTAGGTGCACTGTACAGAGTCTTTTTTCTGGAATCTGCAGCGGGTATTGCATGCGGATAGATTCACTTTCGAGTATGCCGAGATCAAAGTTTAGATTATGCGCAATTATCGTGTTGGCGCGTTGCATGGCTGCATGAAGTAACGCCAATTGCTCTACTAAATCTTTGCCCTCTTTTACCGCATGTTGCTGTGTGATCCCATGGATTTGTGTTGCTGAGGGTGGTATCTCGAAACCTTGCGGGCAAATTATGGCAGTGCTTTGTTCAATGATGCTTCCACTCTCACATAAAAGCCAAGCGACTTGAACGAGGCGCGGCCACTTTTGATAGTTGAACTTATTGGCAAAGCTAAGGCGAGTCAGCCCTGTTGTTTCTGTATCAATAATAAGCTCCATTTACTGTTTTTTTTCCTTATGGATCGGCTTTTAACAGCTTTAATTCTTCGATTAGCGAAATTCCTGACAGTTCGGAGCTTTGGCGTCCGGTGGCTCCTTGTGGTCCAAAGCGTTCTATTTTGTAGCCTTGGCAATTGGGCCAAGAGCTGAGGCTTAAGAATCCAAAATCAGGGGGGGCATTTTTTACGATAAATTGCATAACTTTATCGTGGGTGCGCACATTGAGTGTGCCGACAAAGACATTAACTCTAGGCTCAATGAACCAGCGTTTTAAGTGGCCGCGGATGAAGGGGGGCACATTATTGGCGACTATTACTGTCATGCTTCAGATTTTGGTTGAAGTGGGTGTCGTGTCGGTTCCTGTAGTATTGAGAGATCTTCAAATAATGCTTTGAGCTGCTGAGGTGCTTTTTTTAGCATTCTCGATTGTTCAACATTCCGCTTAAGGATTTTACGCACTAAAGTACCATCATCATTTGGATCGATTGAGATCGCCTCAAAGGCAGCGGGCCAAGAGGTTTCATGCTTATACAGATCTGCGGCATCGTAAATGAAGGGGAGCGTGCCTGCTTTATGCACAAATCCTAGTTGTGGGATAAAGCCCATTGAACAGCAGACTGCGGCAATTAATGCGTAGTGTGAAGCCGTTGCAGCCGATATGGCACGGTTGATGTTGTCAGCCATATTCCAGTTGGAGGCTGAATAGTTACGTCCTTTCCAAGTGACGCCGAATTTTTGGCCGAGGTCACCGTATATTTTTTTGACGCGTCGACCTTCCATGCCCCTTAGCTGTTGGACCGAGACGCCGCTTGTGGGAACATCTGGAAAGCGGTGCCGAAACATGCGTCGAGCGACTTCACTACGTTTACGAGGCGCGGACCATGTTTCGGCATGTATGCGTGCCATTGAGTTGTCATGATTGGGAGTAATGCCAAATGCGTAAAAACGCAGTCCATCTTCCCCCAGCCAAAGCAGCGGACAATTACACTGCGCGGCGGCCTTAACCGCCGCATGTGTAATTGTCGTGCCGGGACCGAGAATTAGTGCCGATACTGTCGCGACAGGAATCGGGTACACTTTACCCTGTGAGTCCGACCATTTTATGGCAGCGTCGTCCACCTCAATTCGGCCATGTTCCAAATAGATGGGGGTCCATCTGTCTTTGGCGGGCGTTAGTGAATCGAGGGGTGGGCGCTGAAAGATGGGCATTTTGAAGAACTCGGGTTTTAACTTCGTTGAACGGGGCGGGAGTTGAATTCGCGTGTGCCGTATGAGGCGGGGGAGTCGGGCAAGAACCATGCATCTGCATGTAAGGATTTTGGTTGGGTTTGCCCCTCTCCCCATTCGACACCTGATTTTTTCGCGAGTACTGTTAGAGCTTGCTCGCGACCATCTGCTATTGTCGGACTGAGTGGTGCTGCGGGGAGGCACGTTTTGCGTCCAAACCAGATGCCCCAGCGTGGATTACTCAGTGCTTCAGCGCATTGCGATAGGGTTGCTTCAGCTCCTTCTAAAACTGCAATGAAGCGGGCGTCTGTTAGGTAGGTGCGATGGGTGATGACTGTGCCAAACGGGCCTCCTGATGCTTTATGTGGTATACTGAGTCGTCCTCTATGGTCTGTTTTTTCATAACCACCGCCTACGGTATGAAAGTCTGACAGGCGTTGAACGGGACGTTGTTGATCAATGCGGAAAGCTCGGAATACCGAGAACTGCAGCTCGGTCAGCGGCTTTAATCGTTCAGCCTCGTCGTCGGCGTATTTGTCGATCCCCATAGCGGCAGCCAACATGCCCAGCACGCCACTCTTTGTCGGCATGTTTTCAGTTTCCCGATGTTGGAATCGTGAAGCGACGCCCCAGGACTGCATCGGGCCGTCTAGATAGATAGCGAGCGCTTTATTCGACATGATCGGTCAGCTTAGTGATGAAGTTTGGCAGGCCAATTTCTGTCAGCCATAGTTCTTCGGTGTGTTCGATGCCCCAGATGTTTTTGAGGGATTCGAGCTGTGTTTTCATTGCGCTCAACGATGCTTCTGCCAGGCCGCTGCCATTGGCAACGACAGGTTTTTCGAAAGCGTTGACTAGTTGCACTGGTTGCCCAGTATCTTTAAGAACGGCGAGTACTTCGAAGGGGAGCGTGGCTGCATTCATCGAATTCTTGCGGGCGCTTGGAACTGCCATGAGTGTGGCGCGAATGAAGGTATCCAGCACCGCTTTTTTCTGAGTGCTATCGAGCTGAGCGAGGTGGGATTCATCAAACAGCAGGTCTAGGTTGATCGCTGCGTAGCGGTAGTAAGTCGCTGAAGTGAATTCGAGTGTACCAATCATGCTAGCGCCGGCGTCTTCGGAATCCGCTTTACGGTCATCGACGGCCGAATAGAAATCGATATCGTTAGAGACTTTGTGAGTTGAAAGCGCATGTGAAAACATGGCTGCGCCCTCGACGTTTAAGGTCGAATCATTGGCGACCATTCGGCCAAAAAGAGCGATGTCGGCTGCGTCCAGGCGCTGCGCTTTCTTTGCTGCCTTTTTAACATCGTCACCGTTGGCGATAGCTTGGGCGATTTGTTCAATTTCCGCAGGGGATAAATAAACTGCGGTGGTGACTTGATCGTCCTTTTTACCATCTTGTTTACTAAATGTTGTACAGATCGAATCTGCTGTTTTTTCGGCGGCTTCCGCATCGAGTCCTGCATTCAATAGTGCAGTTGTGAAGGGCTCTTTTAAAAAGCGGCTGCGAATACCTTTGAAGTTGGGTGCAATTTGGGCTGCGGCTAGGCGGCCTGCTCGCTTGAGGCATTGGCTGGAGATGCGTGCGCGAGGCACTCCGCCGAAGGTGGCTGACTTTGGCGAGCCGACGTCGTCGCGATTCAGACAAGAGACGGGAAAGGACTGGAGGATGTGGAGTTCGATGAGTTTCATTGTTATTTACTTTTGATGTTTATGAGTTTGGAAATGGAATCGGACTACAGATTAGTCAGTTGTAAGGGGAACCAGGCAGAGCATGCCGAAGCCGAATGCTTTGGCTGGGCCGATGCCTTGAGTGGCGGCTTTTTGGAAAAGATCCGTATCGTTCACGCGTAGTTCGCCGATGAATTCAGTCGCAACATGTAGCCCCGCTTTGCCTTTTTTAATGAATGTTTGGCGCGGGCGGGGAACGGTGCGAATGGTGTCGGTATTTATGGTAAATCCGCCTTGCTCCGCTTTACGCTGCAGCCAGATAATTAAGTCGTCGCGGTTAACGATGGGCACGCGGCGGCTATTTCTTAAAAGCTTTCCGTTTTTATCGGAGCGTACTTTCTTCGTTGGATTCGCCTGTAGCGAGAACCGGTAATGGCTATGCCTTAGAAATGTATCGCCAATAGGTTTACTCTCCCATGCCTTTTCTGGACACCAGTCGGGGCGCGTCGGTTGGCTGGGGGAAAGTAGCAGCAACCTAAAGCCACCATCACTTGCATCTAAGCGTGTGAGGAAATCGCGTGCTTGTCCATCCATTGCAGGAAATGCCTGCCATATCTTTTGGTGCCAATCGTAGCTGTCGCGCAGTCCCGCTTTGAAAGCTGCCTCATGGTCTATTTCGATTTTTGTTAGCGTATATGTACTCATGCGTCTTGTATATTCAACAGTTCTGCGGGTGCTTTCCAGAAATCCATCGCCCAGCGGGTTTTGACTTCATCGGACTTCTTGCCCCAATTGCGAAGGTTCCATGCGAGTTTGTTGTAATCCAGTGCGATGCGTTCGCGTTCAAGGCGTTTAAATATACGATGTAGTTGGCCCCCAAGTTCAGGCAGATCATCACTGGATAAGAGTCGGCGCATGTGTGGCTCGAAGGATTCAAAGCCGCTGTCGCCTGCCAGATTGAGACAGGCTTTCCCGAGTGTGGCTCCGCCGTTGGCATGGTGTGGGTTAATGGCATAGAGCGCGGCGACGATGGCATCTGGTAGTTGTGGGTTTGCAACACCGAGCCGCCCGAGTACAGGATAAGCGTAGTGGCGAGTGGTGGGGCTCCAGAAGCGTCGTAGTTCAGCAGTTGAGCCACGGTCGCCGCAGATTTTGATTAAGCGGTCGACAAAGGCATCATTTTTGGATTTTGAGGTATCGGTCATTTTGAAGCGGTTCCTTTCTTTTGTTTAGGTTTTGAAGTTTTCGGTCGCAGCGATCGTAAGCCGGTCGCGAAAGCTTGTAATTGACGGGGAGTTTCACGTGGGCAGGTTTTTTCGTAGGCCTCGCGGGCCGCGGCATGCACGGTACTCGTCCAAGAATCGGAGCCTTCGCCAAAGCTTTTCCCATTGAGGATGGAATCTTCGCGTACGATATTTAGTAAGGTTGCTACTTGTTGCTCTAGAGCGTGCCAGAATTGTTTCTTGGCCAGTCCCACAGGGGGGTTTTCATTTTTCATCGCTACCCCATATTGCTTTACTGCACCGTAAAGCTGTTTTGATTGAATTTCGGCGTAGGCTACGCCACTTTCGTAGCAATTTCGTCCATGTTCTTGAAACAGTTGTTTTGGAACTGTGAATGTAGACTCCATTAAATCTACAATTTTAGCATCCTTGGCTTTGACTAGTTCACCTAGCCATAAATCGACTTCGTCTGCTTGGTGAGCGTCGAAGTGTGATTGTAGGATTAAAGGAGCCCGTTGTTCTTCACGATCGGCCTGTCGCAAAACTGTGATGGCGTGTAGATCCTTCCATATGCCTTTACTCAAATCTGCTCGCAGGGATAGGGTTTTACCTTCTTTTACAAACAAGGTGCTGGTACTTTCGCGCCAATCGGGATGTTGGTTGCCTTGATCGATTTTTACTTCTTCACCCTCTTTTTCAATATACAGGGCGCAGCTAATTGGGACTAGTCGACCCATATAAGAGGTTAGAACCTTATTGTTAGCTTTAGTTGCCTCGGCTTGTTCCCAGTAAGGTTTTCCCAGCTCAGAGTAGTGTTGTTGGATCGTTTTTTGATCGAGCAGATTAGAGAGCAGTGTTTGTTTCAAATTAGAGCCAATCAGGAAGGTATGGAGGATTTTTAAAGAAGGGCCGTTGCCTTTAACCTTTTTAGCCATGCTGCCCCCAACAAAGAAGTTCTGGTAAGCCAGTGTGGCGCGCGCTAAAAATGCGGGCTTCAATTTACGCGAGGCTCCTCCTGCATGATCGAGCAAGGTCGGGCTGTTTCCTGTCGAGTAGTGAAACACCATCTGACTAGATGGGTAGGCCTTTGAAGATCCCATCGTACAATCCTGCAAAAAACGCGGCCCATCGCCGAATAAATTGAAATGCGGGAAGATATCTTCCCGCTTGAGGTATGCTGTAACTTCGACTGCCAGATCGCTGCCGAAGCCATCCCAGTCTTCATCAGTTTCTGGGGCTCCGATTGCAGCTTGAGTGATACAGATCAGCAGGCGCATGAGTGAAATGCGCTCATGTGCGGGGCAATCGAGATCGTG
>CAWVTP010000078.1:0-9845 GCA_963933035.1 uncultured Puniceicoccaceae bacterium
GGATACAGTTGTCGGCTTACATTTGAAAGATTGGTGGGAAGCTCCTAACAAAGTTATCAGCTTATTTGGCAAAGGGTGGATACGCTCTTCAGCAAACGCTACCTGAAATACCTATAGTGTCATACCTTTTTTAAGTTGATATTACAATCATAACTCTAATGCTCAAAAAATCCGTTTGCATAGTTTGGGTTTAAGCCGGGCTTTGTGACGCTAAGATCTTACATGTAGCTTATAAGCTGCCTGCATAAAGTGCGGTATCTCCCAATTCTTCTTCGATACGTAGTAGCTGGTTGTACTTCGCAATCCGATCAGATCGACTCATGGAGCCAGTCTTAATTTGTCCTGCATTGACGGCTACGGCGATGTCCGCGATGGTGGTATCTTCGGTTTCGCCCGAGCGGTGGGAGATGACGGAGTTGTAGCCATTAACTTTGCCGAGCTCAATTGCCTGCAGGGTTTCGGTCAGTGTGCCAATTTGGTTCACCTTGATTAGAATCGAGTTGGCCACGCCGAGGTCGATGCCTTTTTGTAAAAAGCTGACATTGGTCACAAACAAATCGTCTCCAACTAATTGTACGCGTTCGCCGATCTTATCAGTCAGTGCTTTCCAGCCATCCCAGTCATTTTCGTCGCATCCATCTTCGATAGAATCGATTGGATATTTTTCAGACAGTTGGGCCAGATAGTTGGCTTGCTCTTCCGAGTTGCGTTGAGCGCCGGCGTCTCCTTCGAATTTTGAGTAGTCGTAGACACCGTTACTAAAGAATTCAGATGCGGCGCAGTCGAGGGCGAAAGTGATATCTTTACCGACTTGGTAGCCAGCCTTTTCAACCGCAAGGCACAGGGTGTCGAGTGCGTCTTCTGTACCCTCAAACTTCGGAGCAAAGCCGCCTTCATCGCCAACGGCTGTGCTGAGTCCGCGCGATTTGAGGACCTTTTTCAAGCTGTGAAAGCACTCAGCGCCCATTCGAATGGCTTCACTGAAACTGGCAGCGCCAATAGGACGAATCATAAACTCTTGGAAGGCGATCGGTGCATCTGAATGCGAGCCGCCATTGATGACGTTCATCATGGGGACGGGTAGAATGCGAGCGTTAGGGCCACCTAAATACTTGTATAAGGGTAGGCCCAAGGCATCAGAGGCTGCATGAGCGCAGGCTAGAGAGACACCAAGGATAGCATTGGCACCTAATTTCCCTTTGTTGGGAGTCCCATCGAGATCCAACATGGCTTGATCGATGCTAATTTGATCGCAGGCATCAAGTCCAATCAGTTCCGGTGCAATGACACTGTCTACATTTTCAACTGCTTGGAGCACGCCTTTGCCTAAGAAGCGTTCAGCATCGCCATCACGTAGCTCGACGGCCTCATGTTCGCCGGTGCTGGCTCCAGAGGGGACAGCAGCGCGACCGATGACGCCGGATTCGAGCTCGACGTCGACCTCCACAGTTGGGTTGCCACGTGAATCAATGATTTCTCGTGCGCGAATGTCGGTGATAATGGTACTCATAATAGTCAACTTTTGCAGTTTGATTTTTTTACTGATTTGGAAAAACAGCTTCGTATATCCTTCAGCTAGGCCGTTGTGCAGTCAATGGCATGACTGTCAATCATTCCTGAGAATTATTTATGCCTGCAATTAGAGCAGCTTAATTGCAGCACTTGCTGGAAGGATCTTTTGGCCATTTACTGGGGACTGTGCCCAGCAGTCATTCGCCTAGGGAGCGCTCTGTCGTTGATAGTAAGCCAGTCTTTGCTGCCATTGGCCCGCGAGCTCTAGTGATTGGATTTGCGATTGATAATTTTCAAATGCGCTGGCATCTCCGCTGAGGTCCGCCTCAACGGCTAAGTGATAGGCAGCTTCCGCCCGTGCGGACTCGGCTAAAGCGCTGTCGGCGGTGAGGCTACGCAGTAGGCTGAGTCCTTTTGCTTTGTCGCCCTGATAATACTGGGCAAAGGCTTCACCTAAGCGAGCGCGTCCTTCTAATAAGTGGTCTTTGAGTCCCGTCGCCGCTGCAGTATAATAGTCATTTGCGCGCGAAAAATCTTTGTCTTGGTAGGCTTGATCGGCAACTGTGAGAGCGGCAAAGGCGCCCAGTTTGTGTTGGCTATGAGCATCCGCGAATTCTGCGAGTGTTCCGTTAGCTTGCGCTTCTGAGTAGCTGGCTTGTAATTGCTCCACTTTATAGTTTTGGTAGAGCTTTGCCCCGTTATAGCCAATGATGGCGATGATGACAAGCGCGAGAAGGCCCACGACGCTCTGTTTATTTTGCATCCAGAAAAGATTAATCTTTTCTTCAACGGATAATTCAACGGCCTCTTCCAAGTCGATCAGATTACGATCGTCGACGCTGTCTTCGGCAACGGCTGTAACTGTCTTTTTTTTGTTTTTTGCGGGATGGTTCATGATATTTAAATAGTAATTTGGGTAATTTTCAGAGGTGCCCTTTAGTCAAAGACGACGGTTTTGTTGTTATATACCAAGATGCGACTGTCCAAGTGCAAGCGAATCGCTTGCGCAAAGACCGATTTTTCCAAGTCTTTGCCCTTGCGCACTAATTCTGGGATCGAGTTACGATGGTTTATACGGGTAACGTCTTGATGAATAATGGGCCCCTCGTCCAAGTCGGGAGTGGCGTAGTGCGCAGTCGCCCCAATTAATTTCACGCCGCGCTCATAAGCTTGGTGGTAGGGCTTGCCGCCCGCAAAGGCGGGAAGGAAAGAGTGGTGGATGTTGATCACTGGGCGTTGCAGTTGACGTAAAAAGTCGTCTGAAAGAATTTGCATATAGCGCGCCATCACCACCAAGTCCACCTGATAGCTGCGCAGCCAATCGAGTTGGGTGGCTTCAGCGCTGCTTTTGTTGGCTGCCTGCACTGGGCAATAGTGAAAGGGAATCGAATAGGCCTGGGTCGCAGCCTCTAGATCTGGATGATTGGAGAGCACGCAGACCAGTTCGCCCGCCAGTTCGCCTGATTTGAAGCGCAGAATGGTGTCGTGAAAGCAGTGATCAATTTTTGAGACCATCAGCGCGACTTTTGGACGCTGGGAGGAGACCTTGATGCTCACCTGCATGCCCAGTTCATTGATCGCAAATTCCTGGAAGTCGGCAGCCTCTGCGGTCGCATCCCCTTGGGGAGTCCATTCCACGCGCTGAAAAAAGATATTGGCTGCCACATCCATGTGTTGGTCTGCATGGTGAATGTTGCCTTTTCGCTGGTAAATCCAGCCAGCAACACGCGCGACTAGACCCGGTTTGTCGGGGCCAAAAAGGCGAGCGATCAGTGTGGGAGCAGCCATAACGAGCGAGGCCTAGCGAGCAGTGCCAGCCGTAGGATTGGCCTCGTGGCTGTAGGATTGAATCGAACGCACTTGGTAGCCCTTGTTGCGCAGCGAATGAATCCCATCGACACCTGCCGAAGCGGCCGAAATCGTCGTCATAATACAAATATTGTGTTTGACGGCCTCGGTTCGAATCAAGTTTTCATTCTGACGCGGCACAGTGCCTTGGGGTGTATTGATAATCAAACTCACTTGGCCATTTTTAATTAAGTCAATAACGTTGGGACGCCCTTCACTCAAGCGGCAAACGTTTTTGACCGCGATCCCGTTTTCCTGTAGGAGTGCACCTGTCCCAGCGGTAGCAATAATACCGAAGCCGAGTTGACTTAAGCGACGCGCAATATCCACGGCGCGGGATTTGTCGGTATCTTTGACACTGATAAAGGCATCACCGCTATCCGGCAAGCTTGGCTTAGCGGCCATTTGTGATTTGGCGAAGGCTACACCGAGGTCTTTATCCAAGCCCATCACCTCGCCCGTACTGCGCATTTCTGGGCTGAGCATGATGGGGGCCCCTGGAAAGCGGTTGAAGGGAAAGACCGATTCTTTGACCGCCCAGTAGGGAGGGATGATCTCTTGGGTAAAGCCGAGTTCGCTCAATTTTTCACCTGCCATCACCCGCGCGGCGAGTTTGGCCAGCGGGACTCCAATCGCCTTCGAGACGAAGGGGATGGTCCGCGAGGCTCGCGGATTGACTTCAATGATGAATAATTCGTCATTTTTAATCGCATACTGAATGTTCATTAAGCCCACCACTTGCAGTTCGCGCGCCAAGTCATAACTTGCCGTGCGCACTTTTTCTAAGATCGTTTCGCTCAGCGTATGTGGTGGCATCACCATCGCGGCGTCTCCTGAGTGCACGCCAGCAAATTCAACATGCTGGAGCATGCCGCCAATCAGCGTGGTCTCGCCATCGGAGATACAGTCGACATCCAGTTCGTAGGCATCCTCCAAAAATTGATCCAATAAAACAGGCTTTCCGGGAGCGACATCGAAGACTTCGCGGATGATCTGCTTCATTTCTAGCATGTCATACACAATAAACATCCCGCGACCGCCCAGTACAAAGGAGGGGCGTAAGAGGATGGGGAAGCCAATCTCACCCGCAAGTTCATAGGCCTCCTCTTGTGAATTGGCGATGCGGTTTTTGGGCTGCTGCAGCTCGATTTTATCTAGAATGTTGCGAAATAAGTTACGGTCTTCGGCTGCATCGATCATCGAGGGGGAGGTGCCAATAATGTTGACGCCGTGCGCCTCCAGTTGAGAAGCCAAGTTCAAGGGTGTTTGTCCTCCAAATTGTACGATGACCCCATCGCAACCCGATTGATAATAAATCTCGAGCACATCTTCCAGTGTCAGTGGCTCAAAGAAGAGTTTGTCTGAGGTATCGTAGTCGGTCGATACGGTTTCGGGGTTGGAGTTGACCATGATGGTCTCGTAGCCGGCTTCTCTGAGTGCGAATGAGGCGTGAACACAGCAGTAATCAAATTCAATGCCCTGCCCAATCCGATTGGGACCCCCGCCCAAGATCATGATCTTTTTGCGCTCGTTTTGCTGAATTTCATTTTCTGCCCCGTATGAGGAGTAGTAGTAGGGGGTGAAGGCCTCAAACTCGGCGGCGCAGGTGTCGACCAAGCGAAATTGAGTTTGTATTCCAAGCTTTTCTCGCTTTTTGCGTACTGGTTGACGCTGGGAGCCGATCAATTTGGCGATCAGCGAATCACTAAAGCCGGCCTCTTTAGCCGTGCGCATCAAAGGCGCCTCGATGCGACCAAGGCTCGTTTCCGAGAGCTCCATTTCGATGGTAACAATTTGCTGTAATTGGACCAAAAACCAGCGATCAATTTTGCAAATGTCAAAAATTTCGTCGACGCTCAGACCGTTGAGAAAACCATGGCGCAGCCAAAATACGCGCTCCGCAGTGGGGATGGCGATCCCCTGACGCACTTGTTGTAAGTCTTCGATTTTTTGCTGGAACTTTTCGGGTCCAATCAGCCCCATCGCATTGATCTCTAGTGAACGCAGAGCTTTTTGGAAGGATTCCTTAAAGGTGCGTCCGATGGCCATCGCCTCCCCGACGGATTTCATGGCAGAGGTCAGGGTATTGTCGGCACCCGGGAATTTCTCAAAAGTAAAGCGTGGAATCTTGGTGACCACGTAATCGATGGTCGGCTCAAAGCTGGCGGGCGTCTCGCGGGTAATGTCGTTTTGCAGTTCGTCTAGACTATAGCCGATCGCTAGTTTGGCAGCAATTTTAGCAATTGGAAAGCCGGTTGCTTTGGATGCGAGCGCCGAACTGCGTGAAACGCGGGGATTCATTTCGATCACCACCATGCGCCCATTTTCTGGGTTGACGGAAAATTGAATGTTGGAACCACCAGTTTCCACCCCGACTTCACGAATGCACGCAAAGGAGGCATCCCGCATAAGTTGGTACTCTTTTTCAGTTAGCGTCATCGCCGGAGCGATCGTGATCGAGTCGCCAGTATGGACGCCCATGGGGTCAAAATTCTCGATGGAGCAGATAACCACGCACTGATCCTTGTGGTCACGCATCACCTCCATCTCGTATTCTTTCCAGCCCAGTAAGCACTCTTCCACCAGCACTTCTGAGGTGGGGGAGATGTCCAAGCCGTTTTGGATCATCTTTTCGAACTCCTCGCGATTATAGGCAATGCCGCCGCCCGCGCCGCCGAGTGTAAAGCTAGGCCGGATGATGATGGGGAATTCACCGATCAAGTTGTCGGCGGCATCCAGAGCTTCTGCTAAGTTGTGGATGGTCGCAGAGCGAGCCACATCTAAGCCAATTTTGAGCATGGCTTGTTTAAAAATGTCGCGTGCTTCCCCTTTTTCAATCGCCGCCGGATTCGCGCCGATCATTTGCACTTGGTACTTGTCTAAAATGCCCGCAGCATGCAGATCCATTGACAGATTGAGTGCAGTTTGGCCTCCCAAAGTTGGTAGCAGCGCATCCGGGCGTTCAGCAGCGATGATTTTCTCTAATGCATCCACCGTCAAAGGTTCGATGTAGGTCACATCTGCAAATTCCGGATCGGTCATAATGGTGGCCGGATTGCTATTGACCAAGACCACTTTAAAGCCCTCTTCGCGCAGTGCTTTACAAGCTTGTGTGCCCGAGTAATCGAATTCACAGGCTTGGCCGATGACGATCGGACCCGATCCAATGATGAGAATAGTATGAATGTCGCTGCGTTTTGGCATAAAATTAGCCACAGATTTGGACGAATTGTGGGACCATGCAAGCACTAAGCGCTTCAAAATGATGGGTGCAGCTGCAGCTCAAATCAATTGTTTGGACAGGCTCCTAGGTGGATCTCTTGAGTGCGCTTAGTCA
Source organism: uncultured Puniceicoccaceae bacterium (assembly GCA_963933035.1). Classification (GTDB taxonomy): domain Bacteria; phylum Verrucomicrobiota; class Verrucomicrobiia; order Opitutales; family Coraliomargaritaceae; genus CAWVTP01. The sequence continues at coordinate 6,698 of CAWVTP010000078.1, forward strand.
CGAAGGGGAGGCTGGCTTGCCTCGATAGCGAAGTGTGTTGAGTTTGATGTGATTTTATTTGACCGATCGCACAGCATTTGCATAGCTAGCGCTATTGATAGCTGGTCAAAGCTCCCGTAGTTCAATGGATAGAGCAGTGGTCTCCGAAGCCGCAAATCTGAGTTCGAATCTCAGCGGGAGCACCAGTTAGCCTTTTTTTGAGTTTAGAGGGTCTCGGACGCTTTGAGTGCGGATTCAATCGTGGTCAAGCGCTTACGTTTGGCGCCCAAGCGCGGGATGCAGGCGATTAGAGCTCGGGTGTAGGGGTGCTGCGCATTTTCCAGCACGCTGTCTACCGTTCCTTGTTCGACGATTTCACCGCGATAGAGTACCATCACGCGGTCGGCAAAGCCTTTGACAATGCCAAAGTTGTGGGTGATCAGGAGGATACTCATGCCCAGTTTACGACGCAATTCCCTTAGCAGATCGATGATCTGAGCTTGGATGGTGACGTCAAGTGCGGTGGTCGGCTCATCAGCCACTAAGATCTTGGGCTCACAGGCTAGAGCCATCGCAATCATGACACGCTGTTGCATTCCGCCACTGAGTTCATGAGGATACGCTTTAAATCGACGAGCCGCATCGCGGATGCCGACGAGTTCTAAGAGCTCAATGACACGGGCTTGCGGGTCGACAATGTCGGGACGGTGCAGGCGTACCGCCTCCGCGATTTGAAAGCCAATCGAAAATACGGGATTTAATGAAGCAGAGGGTTCCTGAAAGATATAGGCAATCCCCGCACCTCTAAGCTTGCGCACCCTGCGTTCGGGTAATTCTAGCACGGACTGTCCGTCAAAGGTGATTTGGCCGCGGATGGTGCAGGTCGGTTCCGCAGGCAATAGGCGAGTCAAGGCCAGTGCGCTGACACTTTTGCCACTGCCACTCTCGCCTAAGATTGCAAGGGTCTCGCCACCACCATTTAAGGAAAAATTAATGCCTTTGACCACGCGCTGCGGCTGCTCCGCTCCGGCGAAACTAATCTCTAGATTTTCAACGCTTAATAGGGCACTCATTTAAACCGTCGCTCCCATTTCAACTTTTAGGTCGCGCAGCATCAAGCTCGTCAAGGCATCCTGTGCGGACTTTTGCTGATACAAAACCTCGTGGATTTGTCCTAAAATGGGTGCCTGAATCGCTTGCTTTTGGCAGAGTGCATGCATGCTTTCGCAGGCACGGTAGCCCTCGACCACCGTTTTTTGTTGGCTCAAAAGCTCACTGGCGCTTGTTCCGCTGACGAGGGCTTGGCCAAAGCGACGATTGCGACTCCAGTCTCCAGAACAAGTTGCCACGAGGTCCCCGAATCCGCTGAGTCCATAAAATGTGGCAGCCTGTCCCCCTAAGGCGGTGCCCAAACGTACCATTTCATTTAAACTGCGCGTCAATAGTGCGGCCTTGGCATTATCGCCTAACTGCAAGCCATCGCAGAATCCAGCCGCGATGGCATAGATATTTTTCAGGGTGGCAGCCAGTTCCACTCCCCGAACATCGTCGCTCAAATACAGGCGTAAAGATTGATTGCTGAGGGCGTGTTGATAGTGGGTTGCCTGTGCAGTTGGCAGTGCAAAAGTGACCGCCGTCGGTTGGCCTGCCGCCACTTCAGCTGCGTAGGTGGGACCAGATAAGGCGGCGCAGCTATAGTCGGGGAGGACTTCTTGCACAATTTCAGCGGGTGTTTTGAAAGTTGAAAGTTCGATTCCCTTGGCCATCACAACAAAGAGTCGCAATTGCCAAGCGCCCTCGATGGCTTGATGGATGGCTTCGCATAAGCCGCGAATCGCATGAGAGGGGCAGGCTAAAAAAACGGCCTCAGCTTCCATCAAAACCGGCGCAAGTTCATGCCCAATTTGGATCCGGTGCGGTAGCTGGATTCCGGGTAAATAATCCGTATTTTCTCGCTTAGAGGCGAGGGCTAAAGCTGCTTCCATACGGCGGGGTACCAAGGTGACTGCATGTCCACAGCGATCTAGGTGCAGTGCCATTGCGGTGCCCCAAGCACCCGCTCCAAGTATACAACAATTCATGATGGAAATTTCTGTTCATGGACCTCCGCAACATAAGCTTTTAAAGCCTTTGTCGCCTGATCCGCAAGGTTGGTATATTTCTTAACAAATGGGGGGACTTTCTGAGTGCTGAGTCCTAATAGGTCATTCGAAACTAAAATTTGTCCATCGCACAGAGGGCCGCTACCGATCCCAATCAAAGGAATTTTCAAGGATTTTGCAATAGTTCCAGCCAGGCTGGCGTCTATCATCTCGCATACCAGTGCAAAACAGCCAGCCGCTTGCAGCGCTTCAGCGTCTGCTTGCAATTGCACTTTTTCAGCTTCACTGAGTCCAAATTTGCGGTAGCCGCCTAGTTGATGGTAATTTTGTGGCAATAAGCCAATGTGTCCTAAGACTGGAATTCCGGCCTGTGTTAGCCGCTCAATTTTGGGTGCCATCTGGGCACCCCCTTCAATTTTGATCGCCTCAGCGCCAGCCGTTTGCATCAGTTCGCGCCCCGCATTCAGTAAGCTGGAGAACGAATCATGAGCCACTGCAAATGGAATGTCGGCGACCACCAGCGCGTCCACCCGAGCCCGCGCCACCGCCGCGGTATGGTGTAGCATCATTTCCAGCCGAACGGGAATGGTTGTCTCGAAGCCCAACTGAACGGTGCCAACCGAATCTCCCACCAAAATTAAGTCCACTCCGGCAGCATCTGCCAAACGAGCCATCACCGTATCGTAAGCGGTGACCGCAACGATGGGGCGTTTGCCTTTGAGGGCGAGCAGCTGGGTAATATTTTTTTTCACAAGATCAATTTTGTTTTGCTGAACTTGAACTGAGATCAAGCTTGTGACAATCCTTGTATTATAAAACGTGTGGTTGTAAACGGGATGAGATTTTTAAACAGTTGATGAGCCGATAAAAGTATGCTCAAATGTTTGTATAATTATTGGAAGTATTCTTTTCGTCCACTTCAATTTATGCAGCAGTACTGCTAGCAAGGTTATACGACCTGCCCCCAAAGTTAGTCCCGATTAAAATGAGAAAACTGATGGTTTAGCTTTTCGTTGTATTTGTGTGGTTGCAAGCCTTTTGATGCCTCCTTGCCCCCCTAGGGTGGC
>CAWVTP010000079.1:0-9648 GCA_963933035.1 uncultured Puniceicoccaceae bacterium
TCCGCACCAACAAATAACGGTGCTGACCGGGGTCTCCGGCTCCGGCAAATCCACGCTGGCTTTTGATATTATCTTTGCAGAAGGGCAGCGCCGTTTTATGGAGTCGATGTCCGCCTACGCCCGCCAGTTTGTGGAGCAACTACCCCGCCCTGAAGTGGATCAAATGACAGGTGTGCTGCCCACCGTGGCAGTCGAACAACGCGTCACTCGAGGGACCGCTAAATCCACCGTCGCCACCATCACCGAAGTCGCCCAATACCTACGCCTCTTGTTTGCCCGCATCGGCGAGCAATACACGCTTGAATCGGGCCTGCGGGTTCAAGATCGCAGTGAAGATCAATTATTCCAGGCATTGCACAGGTGGCTGCAAACAGCCCGCCAAGGTGGATCCGCAGCAAAACTCAAAATCGGACGCGGGCAACAGCCCTTTGTCTACCTCTGTGCCCCGCTGATACGAAACCGTAAAGGGCACCATCAACCACTGGCAGACTGGGCTCAGGGCAAAGGCTATCAATGGCTGCGTATTGATGGCCAACTCGTCCAAATAGAAAAATTTGAAAAGCTCGACCGCTATCGCGAACATGACATTGAGTTGATCGTGGGGGAACTGAATGCCAACAGCTCAGACGCCAGCCTGCGCGAGCGACTAAAAGAGGCCTTACTACGAGGCAACGGCAGTACTTTTTTGATGAGCCCCAAAGGAAAAATCCTGCAGTGGTACTCAACCAAGCGCTGTGATCCGCAAAGCGGAGATCCCTACCCCGAGCTGGAACCTAAGCTCTTCTCCTGGAATAGTCCCAAGGGCTGGTGCCCGCGTTGCCGCGGCCACGGCTACATCGACGATCCAAGTAAGCTCACAAAATCAAAGGCTGCCGAAGCCAATAAGGGCACGGAGAACAAGATTGTATGCCCTGAGTGCCAGGGTGCTCGGATGCATCCCCGCAGCCAACAAGTCTACCTGCCGCTCAAGCCAGGAAGCTACCCGCTGGCTAAAGGTCGACAGCATGCCATCAATTTTCCCGAATTGCTTAAAGGGACCGCCGCTGAAGTACTCGATACACTCGCCGGGATTCAACGCACTGAGCGCAGCCATGCCATCTTAGCTGAGATTCTGCCGGAAATTGAGTCACGCATGGCCTACATGCAAGCCATCGGCTTGGATTACTTAAATCTTGATCGTACCACCGCCAGCCTTTCAGGCGGCGAGGCCCAACGCATTCGGCTGGCCGCCCAGCTGGGCTCTCGGCTCTCAGGGGTGCTCTATGTCTTAGACGAACCCTCCATCGGACTCCACGCGCGCGATAATCAAAAGTTACTGCAATCACTCCAAACACTCAAAGATCGCGGCAACACGCTGTTGATCGTGGAACACGCGGCTGAAACTATGCGGCATGCGGATCAAGTCATTGATATTGGGCCTGCCGCCGGTGTTCATGGGGGCCAGCTGGTCGCGCAAGGAACCCTTAATGAACTGATGCAGCAGCCCGCATCCATCACCGGGCACTACCTAAAAAATCCCATGCAACATCCCTTGAGAGGGGCCTATCGATCCCTGCCAAAGCCATGGGGTCCACGCAGAAAAATGGCCTCGTTAGAATGGATTGCACTGCAAGGCGCTCAAATGCGCAATCTAAAAGGCATGGATGTCTTCATCCCTAAGCAACGGCTCGTCGCTGTCTGCGGCGTGTCTGGAGCTGGCAAAAGCACCCTGATTCGTGACCTACTAAAACCCTTAATCGAACAAGCCATCGTCCTGCAAAGCGACAAACTGCTGCCTAAAGCTGCCCCCGCACAAATACCCGCGCGGGCCTTTAAACTGCTGCAAGGCGCTCAAGGGATCCGCAAGCTGATCGAAGTCGACCCCTCCCCAATCGGGAAAACTTCAAGATCCACCCCGGCCACCTATATCGGCGCTTTTGATCTCATTCGAAAAGTCTTTGCCGATGTACCCGAAGCGCGACTGCGTGGCTATCATGCAGGTACTTTTTCTTTCAACACTCAAGGCGGGCGCTGCGAACACTGCAAGGGCAGCGGCAAACTCAAATTAGAAATGCATTTTATGCCCGATAGTTACGTTCAATGTGAACACTGCCAGGGACGCCGCTACTCCGCTGAGCTGGAAGGGATTCGTTGGAAAGGACACAGCATTGCGGACGTACTAGAAATGAGCTTTGAAAGGGCCGCCGATTTTTTTAGTTTTCACCGCGAGCTAAAAGACTTGATGCAACTGATGGTCGATACGGGACTGGGTTATTTAAAACTAGGACAAGCTTCGCCCAGCTTGTCGGGTGGTGAAGCTCAAAGGCTGAAACTCGTTAGTGAACTGGCCAAAGGCCGCCTGCGTTTTGAGGAAAAAAATTCAGCACAGCGCGCTGGCAATCTCTACCTGCTAGAAGAGCCCTCCATTGGCCTGCACCTGAAAGACTGTGAACGCTTGATTCAACTGCTCAATGAGCTCGTCGACCAAGGACACACTGTGATCGTCATCGAGCACCAGCCCGATCTGATCGCCTCCGCTGACTACGTGATCGAACTGGGACCCGAAGGCGGCGAACAGGGCGGAGAACTCATTTATCAGGGTACCGTTGCAGAACTGAAACAGCATCCTCTAAGCGCCACCGGCCCTTTTTTAACAAATTGACAGACTGGTCAGGTCCGAATTAAAACGCTTTTTGTCGTTTTTTGTCAGATCCTCGCAATAGCCACCCTCTCCCTAAATATTCTATATTTTCTGCTGTAAAGACCTTAAAGCTCTGCTTACTCGCGCTAGCACTCATCACCAAGCTGAGCGCCAAACTTGAGATTCCGTCGATTTTTGGCGACTCCATGGTTTTACAGCAAAATTCGGAGAACGCCATCTGGGGCTGGGCAGATGCTGGAGCCACGGTTGAACTCCTCTGGCAAGGCCAAAACTTAAAAGCTCAAGCCGACGCTGATGGCTATTGGCGAGTGCAGCTCACCACGGGAGCGGCCAGTTTTGATGCGCACACTCTGCGCATTGCGAGTGGTCCAGCAGAACTGCATATTTCCGACATCCTGATTGGTGAAGTTTGGCTCTGCTCGGGGCAATCCAATATGGAGTGGCGCGTCGAACAATGCGGTGATCCATATTTAGAAAAAGCGGCAGCACACCACCCGGCCCTGCGCATGATCACTGTACCTAAAATAGGAACCCAAATTCCCCAAGAAGATTTTACAGCCGCTTGGCTGCAGTGCGCGCCCGAAACGGTCAGCCAATTTTCTGCGGTGGCCTATTACTTTGGACGCCAACTACAGCAAAGCCTACAGGTACCAATTGGTTTAATTGCTTGTTCATATGGAGCGTCTGCTGCCGAAGCTTGGGTACAACGCAGCACCTTGGAAAACGATCCACGCTTTGTAACAGAACTCAATTCGTGGAAAGCGCGAGAAGCCAACTACGACTATCAAAAAGTGTTGGCTCAATGGCAAGAACAGGTGGAAAAAGCGCGCGCAAACAAGCAAAATGCGCCGCGCAAACCAGGCAATTTACTGACGAGTCAAGGACGCCCCGGAAATTTGTGGGCTGGTATGTTGCAGCCCGTCATCGGTTATGGGATCCGTGGCACCATCTGGTATCAAGGAGAGTCCAATGCCGGCCGCGCTCACAACTACAAAGCACTCTTTAGCCTAATGATCCGTGAATGGCGTCAGGCTTGGGGGCAAGGTGATTTTCCATTCTATTGGGTACAACTGGCAGACTTCAGAGCGGAAAGCGCCCAGCCGCAAAAAAGTGCTTGGGCAGAATTGCGTGAGGCCCAGACCCAGACCTTGGCACTACCCAACACCGGACAGGCCGTCATCTACGATTTAGGAGAAGGTCGTGACATTCACCCCCGTAACAAACAAGGTGTCGGCAAGCGTCTAGCACGTATCGCCCTAGCGCGCGACTACGGACTCCAAGTTCCTTACTTAAATCCACAATTCAAATCGATGGCCATTGAGGGCGATACAATAACACTCAGCTTTGAGCATGTAGGCTCTCACTTGTATACTTTTGACGTAAAAACAGCGTTTGGATTTGTTGTGGCAGGTGAAGATCAAGTCTGGCATCCTGCTACAGCACGACTCACGAGTAAATCGACCATTGAGGTAATGTGCGAGCAAGTGCCCAATCCAGTCGCCGTTCGCTACGCCTGGGCAGACAATCCTGTGGCCAATGTATACAGCCGTGAAGGTTTGCCGCTAACGCCTTTCCGAACCGACGATTGGGACAACTAGCCGCCACAGCGATTCACGCTGCCCCCCGGAGGATCAAGATCGGTTCCCAAGCAGCACTCAAACTCTTTGCGATCGATTATAAGCACTGACGAGTGCGCGGATAGCTGCGAGCTCGCTATTAACGTCGATCCCACAGCCGAAAAAAGTGCGCTCTGCCTCATCATGAATCTGAATGTAAGCAGCCGCTTGGGTTTTGGATCCGGAACCAATCGAATGTTGCCGATACTGGTCCAAAATAAAGTTTTTCCAACCACGCTGCTGCATGCCATCCACAAAGGCACTGATGGGGCCATTACCGCGCCCCTCAATGGTAGCGGCGACACCTTGATAAAGCACCTCCGCTCTCAACGCCACCTCGCGCTCGTCTTCGCTGGTTAGGTGCTCCAGCTTCACCAGTTCCAAAGGACTTGGCAGGTTGACATAGTTTTCCTGAAAAACCTGACGAACCTCCTCGGAGCTCAACTCACGTTTTTGGGAATCAGCGACCACATTCACGAAATTACCAACGTCTGCATGCATCGTCTTGGGTAAATCGAGGCCAAACTCAGCATTTAAGATATAGGCCACCCCACCCTTGCCGCTTTGACTATTGATGCGGATGATCGCTTCATAGCTGCGCCCAATATCTTCGGGATCTATCAATAGATACGGCACTGCCCACGCAGGATCCGAATTTGCATTTTGCCGGCGCAGGTCCATGCCCTTTTTAATCGCATCTTGATGGGAGCCCGAAAAAGCTGTGAACACGAGCTCGCCAGAATAAGGATGGCGAGCATCCACTGGCATGTGCGTTAGTCGCTCGTAGACGGCACGAATGGTCTCCAAATCATCAAAACAAAGCTGAGGATCCACTCCTTGAGTGTACATATTGAGGGCCACCGTTATGATGTCCAAATTACCCGTGCGCTCTCCGTTGCCAAACAAGGTCCCCTCCACCCGATCAGCGCCCGCCATCAGCCCCAGCTCGGTGGCCGCCACGCCTGTGCCGCGATCGTTATGGGTGTGCAAACTAATCAAGGCTTTTTTGCGCTCTTTGAGGTTGCGGCAGAACCATTCAATCTGGTCGGCATAGACATTGGGCGTCGCCACTTCAACCGTCGCAGGTAAGTTCAAAATGATCGGCGCTTGCTCACTGGGTTGCCAAACCTCCATCACCGCCTCACAAACCTGCAATGCATAATCCACTTCCGTATCCGAAAAACTTTCCGGTGAATACTGAAAGCGCACATTCGTATCAGGCAGTGTCGGGACTAGGCTTTTTACCAGCTGCGTGCCCTGCACCGCAATATCTAGAATGGCCTGTTTGCTCTTTCCAAAGGTCACGCGCCGCTGGAGTGGCGAAGTCGAATTGTACAGGTGCACGATAGCATTGGGTACCCCTTGTAAGCTTTCAAAGGTACGCCGGATGAGATGCTCTCGGGCTTGAACTAAAACCTGCAGGGTGACATCTGCAGGAATCAAATCTTGCTCCACCAAGCAGCGCATAAACTGATACTCGGTATCACTGGCAGAAGGAAAGCCGACCTCAATCTCTTTGAAGCCAATGCGCACTAAGAGCTGAAACAATTCGATCTTTTCGGGGACCGTCATGGGCTTCGCCAGCGCCTGATTGCCATCCCGCAAATCGACACTCGCCCAGATGGGCGGCTGCTCAATCACTGCATTGGGCCATGAACGCTCTGGCAAATCGATTGTTTTGAAAGGCTTGTATTTACTGATTGGACCTTTTTGCATCATTAATAAAAATTTCAGCTTCAGAGAACCGAAGGCGAGCCCCACCTGTCGAGCCCATAATCATCTGCAGCTTCCAATCGGAAAGCATCCTGTCAAGCATTGCTATAAGTCATCACGAGCTATCGAGGCAGATAAGCCCGCCGATATTCTCGTTCATGCATGTAAACCGTTTACAAGGAACCCAAAGCTTGGAAGCCACTAAAATCATACTCCGTCAACTGATAACCATGCTTAATGCCTTTTTGCGCCTCCAAATCGGCCATGATCTGATTAATCTCAGCCTTGTTTTCATACACCGAGGCTCCAGATCCAGCGCCCCCAAAGGTCCAAACATTCAACAGCACCAATTCCGCGCCACCGGCTGGTGAATTCAACAGCAGCATGGCCGGATTTCCAGAGTCACCTGTGATTTTACTTTCGTAGTAGGCACGACGGGGCTCTAATGCAGGCGTGGTAAAGCTTACATAAGTCGAAAAACTTCGCACATCCGTTATGAGTGCTTTTTCCTCATAATCCAAACATAAGGCGGGCATCGCTTCGTCGCGATCGAAACTAGAAGAGTCCATAGGGCCCAGATATTCCGCCCAATCGTCGGGAAGCACTTTTACAAAATGAATACCATCGATGTCATCATTTAAAGGCTCATTTAGAAGCCCAATGGTAATGTCATTTGAGTAATCTGTATATCCATTGCCCGCATATCCCGCTAGCGTTTTACGTGCAATCACCGTGCGTTCTACAAGTTGATTATCTTTGGTCACAAAACGTACGCTTGCGCCCACTCCCAACTGATAGTGCGCTGCGAAAAGTAGATGCTGCGGACTTATCAGCGTTCCGGCGCGATGTCTACCCTGAGTACTATTCCAGGGACTGATGGCAGTGATGCTATCGATATCGTCGCACCAGACCTCAGGATTCCGAACATACGCTTTATTGCTATGATCCTGCTGTGTGAAAAAACGTAAACTCGATGCTGATTCTAAAGCCTCAATACGGGTGTCTACCTGCAAAGCCGCATTTTCTGCCGCATAATTAAACAGGTGATGCGTGCCATAGCGCCATTCCACAGCGTTTTTAAAGCCATCGAGATCAAAATCACCGTCCGGGTGACTGCGATCGTTCAGGGCAGGATTGAGTCCATTGGCCAACTCAAAGTCAAAATCTAAACCATCCGCATCAAAATCGGGGCCACTATACACTTTTAGATTATCCAAATAACTGGCAGCTGAACTGCCCGCCCCTTTTTCAATACTGGCACAAAAGCGATTTAAAGATCTTAAACTCGGATTCGCACAGGGCAATTGACTCGCTATTAGCTGCCCATCTTGGTATAAATCCCAAGTTGAAGCGGCATAATCCAAGTAGATCACGTAGCGCGCCCACTGAGTGGCTGGAGTAGGCAAATCAAATGATTGCCATTGATTATTTTGAACATCCAGCACCTGAACTTTATTGGATACGGAAAACCCAAAAACGACTGCAGACGCTTGATCGACGCTTTCGGGCGCGGGCAAATCTCCAACGTGAAACTTCCCAGAAAATGCACACCAAATCTGCGAATGCCCTTCCGTATCAAAATAATGCTCTGCGTAGGCCCTCGTCGCCAGTGCATCCTGAGCAAACTGGGTATCATCATCCGTCACTGCTACCTGCGGGCTCGAACGCCAACCTCGCTGGTAATTCAAAGGCCCCACTCGATAACCTTCTTCACGCTCATAGAAGGTTTCCCAGAAGTAACCACTCGCAGCATCACTGGCCAAACTGGGCCGCACATCGCGCGCATCCACTTCCGCGTAGGCAGGGTTAAAGCCATGTTGTCGTTCCCAGACATCCTCCAGCTGGTCTTGATCAAAATCAGGGCCTGCATAAACTTTAAGATTGTCTAAGTAACTTGCAGCTGTACTGCCTGCCACCTTATCAATACTGGCACGAAAGCGACTTAGAGCGCTTAAACTTGGATCGGTAAAGGGTAATTGGCTCGCAACCAACTGTCCATCTTGGTACAAATCCCATGTTGAGGCGGTGTAGTCAAAGTAGATGGCATAACGCGACCACTGAGTCGCTGGATTTGGCAAATCATAGTCTAACCAGCGATTGTTTTGAACATCCAGCACCTGAACTTTACTGGCTGCTGAAAAGCCAAAAACGACCGCGGATGCGTGATCAATATTTTCAGGATCGGGTAAATCACCCACATAAAACTTACCCGAAAATCCGAACCAAATTTTCGGTTGCGACGCGGTGTTAAAATAGCGCTCGACGTAAGCAGTTGTAGTCGCTGTCGAAAGCACCCTTTTGGAATCATTAGCGGTCACGGCAACTTGTGGACTGGCATACCAGTCAAGTTGTGCGTCCAAAGGAGCGATTGCATAACCTTCAGCTTCCTCAAATCCGGTCGCCCATTGATAGCCACCTGCCTCAGAGTGAGAGAGCTGCGCTAAATCACTAGCGGAGATTGTGGGATCTCGTCCCCAACGGTACTCAAAATAATCAGAGTGCCCGTCGCTATCACTGTCCGATAAATTGAGTGCAGTACCCAATTGAATTTCCTTGATATTAATCAAGCCATCACCATCAGCATCAAGATAACGATCAGATAGAGAGCTGTTGGCATCTAAGCTATCTTCAATGCCATCGTTATCTTGGTCCGGGAATAGTGGGTTTTCCATACCCACATATAAAAAGTCGACATGTGTGCTGCGGTCATCCGCTGATTGCATACTGAGCTCATCAAAATGCATCAACGCATGATCTAAGAAACCCAAATCAAACAAAACCAACCTATCATCTAAATATAAATCCCAGGTTTTAGAACCATAGTCTAGGCGATAACTCATCCGCATCCAGTCCTTTGCTTTGTTATCTTCTAAAACGACTGGATACTCACTTGAAACCCAAGTTCCAGAACCAGCCCCATCACCATGGACCAGGTAAACTAGGCCCTGGCCTCCTTGGACGACAAAGGCACTCACCGCAGAGCGCAGGCCCGCAATCATCTCAGGCAAATCAGTTGCCACAGAAAAGACGGGCTTTACATAAAAATCGACCCAACGAATGCCTGCTGATAGCAAATCGTTTAATTCAAAATCAACTGTCGACTGTCCAAGAATTTCAAGTGATTGCTCACCAGAAGCTGCAATATCATCAACTACCTGAATAGTCTGCGGCCCGCTGTAGAAGGTATCGGATAAAAAGCCTGGAACAAACTCCGGGCCTTCAAAATCGGTTTCGAATGGTAAATCAGTCGCTTGAGCCCATATTGGTAAAGCCATCACAAAAGTGACGAAGATAGAAGCGTAGAACTTTGACATAGCGTCTGTTCATCTACTTTACTTCGAATCGATTTTACCCATGTAATGAGCACGGCGCAGGTACACAAATAAAGTCGCACACAAGAGCCAGCCGCCTATGGAAGAAATCATAATTAAAGTACCACTTGAAGGTTCTTCAGCGTGCAAAAAAGCAGGCAAAGACATGAAAACAAGTAGAGGAAGTAGGTGGGATAGGGTATTTTTTAGTAGCATACTGACCAGCATCAAAAATTCAACAGATTTGTAAACCTATTACTTGTAAACAAATTGTGAAGATTCATTCACACAGTAAAGTTTTCAAGATATAAGACACAGCCATCCCATAGGGATGAGCTAAAAAATTAAAAAGTGGTTGGCTCTGGGC
>CAWVTP010000080.1:0-9613 GCA_963933035.1 uncultured Puniceicoccaceae bacterium
CTGTTCGCACAAAAGCTTTATATCCAATCTTCGCTGATCGGCGCACTCGCACGGATTCCGTGCTCAAGCAGATTGCCGGCGAAGGTGTGATATAAAGCGTGCTTGTGCGAAGTGCCAGCAAGTCAGCCCGTGAGTAAGCTCAACACTAGGATTGCAAAAAATCAAATTAGCGCTCAATATGAAAGCTATGTATTTTACAGTTACATTAGACCGAGACGAAGACGGTGTGTGGATCTCTGAGTGTCCATCGATTCCAGGATGTATGAGTCAGGGCGAAAGTCGCGAAGAAGCTTTGGAGAATGTGCGCGAAGCCATTGCCCTCTGCCTTGAAGTCCGTTCTGAAAAAGGGATGCCTCTGACAGTTGAGACGAAGCAAGTCGAAGTCGCTGTATAACATGCCCACACTTCCCCATCTAAGCGGTAAAACGGTAGTCAAAGCTTTTGAGCGAGCTGGATGGCAAAAAGCACGTCAAAGAGGTAGCCACATCGTTATGGTCAAAAATGGCAGCATAGCGACCTTATCCATCCCCGACCATAAAGAAGTTGCCAGGGGTACTTTGCGGGGTCTCATACGTGCATCTGGATTGACTGTTGATGAGTTTATCGCACTAAACCGATAGCTTTTTTACTTGTTTAGCCGCCCTAGCTGCTTAGCTTTAATCAAGTAAAATGAACAAACCGACGGGGGCAGTCCAAGCCCCTATAATTTCAGCCACGCAATTCACCCAACCGCCCCCACAGCAAAGGGCACTGCTGGCTGCCTGATGTTATGAAAAAAGCCGTCCAGTTCGCACAAAAGCTTGATATCCAATCTTCGCTGATCGGCGTACTCTCACAGGGTCCGTGCTCACATAAGCCGCTTTTTTTACTCGTTTAGCCTCTTTCTTGTTAGGTATTAGACTTGCGATTCAATGGAAAAGGCTATCGGATTTCAGCGCTATGGAAAACAATACAGGCACAGCCGACGTCGGTATCATTATGGGCAGTCAATCAGACTGGGCGACCATGCGTTGCTGCGCCGAGCTTTTACAAACACTGGAGATCTCGTTTGAGCAGCAAATCGTGAGTGCGCACCGCACGCCGCAGCGGCTCTACAGCTATGCGGAGTCAGCGGAGGCGCGGGGGCTGAAAGTCATCATTGCGGGTGCTGGGGGTGCGGCGCATCTACCAGGTATGACGGCGGCCATGACGCAGTTGCCTGTTTTAGGGGTTCCTGTGCAGTCGAAGGCTTTGAGTGGTCAAGATTCCTTGCTTTCGATCGTGCAAATGCCAGCGGGCATTCCCGTCATGACTCTGGCGATTGGACAAGCGGGGGCTAAAAATGCTGCGCTATCGGCGGCGGCCATCCTCTCCTTGCAAGATCCTGTGCTGGGTGAGCGGCTAAGGCAATTTCGGCAAAGCCAAACCGACACAGTGCTCGCCACAGAGTTGCCAGCGCTATGATCGCACCCGGCAGTACCATCGGTATTTTAGGCGGCGGTCAATTGGGTCGAATGTTGATCTTGGCTGGCCGTACACTTGGCTATCGCTTTCATGTCTTTGATCCCAGTGCGGAGGCTCCAGCCAGCGGACTTGCGGATAAAACTTTTACGGCTGATTACAATGATCAAGCGGCCCTCAGTCAGTTCGCGGATGCGGTGGATGTGATCACCCTCGAGTTTGAAAATATTCCGATTGAGGCCATCGACTTTCTGAGTCAGCGCAAGCCAGTCCATCCCAATCGCGATACGCTGTACACCTGCCAACATCGCCAGCGGGAAAAAGATTTTCTTAAGCAGCACGGCTTTCCCTGCGTGCGCTTTGAGTATGCCGATGATCCGGCGAGTTTGCAGGCGGCCATTGCGCAAGTTGGCCATCCTTGTGTTATTAAAACGGCCGCTTTCGGTTACGACGGCAAGGGGCAAGTGAAGTTAAGCTCGCCTAGTGATCATTCCGATTCCGAAGCCTTATGGCAAGAATTGGGGAAGCCGCCGCGGGTGGTGGTGGAGCAGTGGATTGAGCATCAAGGTGAGTTTTCCGTTATCATTGCGCGCAATGTGCAGGGCCAGTGTTCTACTTTGCCAGTTGCAGAAAATGTGCACCGCAATCACATCTTGCATAGTAGTTTAGCGCCTGCACGCCTCAGTAGCGCCCAAAAGGCGGCAGTCGAGGCGATTAGCATCGCCTTGGCAGATCAGTTAGCGGTGGTCGGGTTGCTGGCGGTCGAGTTTTTCTTGGCTCCGGACGGTTCCTGGCTGATCAACGAGATGGCCCCGCGTCCGCATAATTCTGGGCATTTCAGCTTAGATAGCTGTGTGAGCAGTCAATTTGAACAGCACATTCGTGCCATCACTGGCTTGCCCTTTGGCAGCTCGCAGCCGCATCACGCCTGTGTGATGATTAATTTGTTAGGCGATGTATGGGAGAATGGCAGGCCTGATTGGTCGGCTCTACTCGCGGATCCACAGGTGAAGCTGCATTTGTATGGCAAGGCGAGTGCTCGCAGTGGTCGTAAGATGGGCCATTTTTGTCTGCTCGCGAACGAGCCAGAGACTGCACTCCAGCAAGCCGAGCAGCTTTATCAGAACTTGCTGAAGGCCACGCCATCTGATTAACTTTATTTTTTGCTACAAGCGCTATTGGACCTAATGAATATTCAGCCCAACCTTGCTCAATTTAAAACGCTCGCTCAATCGGGTAACACGCTCCCGGTCTATCTGGATCTGACGGCCGACTGCGAGACGCCCTTGGGGGCTTATGCTAAAATAAGTCAGTCCAAGCCAGCCTTTCTTTTTGAATCCATTGTTGGGGGCGAAAATATTAGCCGCTACTCTTTTCTGGGTTCCAATCCGCGTAAGATTTTTCGCATCGATGAAGCGCAGGTTCATGTGACCAACAAGGACGGCACCACGGAGACGGTCCCGGCACCGGACGACCCGCTGACATTTATCGAAGAATTCATGGCGCAATTTCAGCCGGTCGAGCTTCCTGACATGCCGCCCTTTACCGGCGGTGCGGTGGGCTTTGTTGGGCATGAGTATGTACACAGTATTGAGCCGACGATTCCAAAACCGAGCGACAATCAGCATGGTTTGCCGGTGCTGTATTACATGCTGACCGACTCGGTCTTGATTTTTGATCACGTACGTCAAATTTTACGCATCTGCGTGCACGCACACATTGAGGACGATCCAGAGGCCGCCTACGCGCAAGCCGTTCAGGAAATCAAAAGTATTTATCAACAGTTACAACAGCCGAGCCCGCTGCAGCATGGTGTGCTGCCGTCCACGGTGGACAGCGCTCATCCCAATGGAAACTTTACGCAGGCGGCCTTTGAAGCGGCGGTGGAAGCCGTACAGGGCTATGTACGCTCTGGTGATGTCATCCAAACTGTCTTGTCGCAGCGCTTTGAAAAAGATTTTGAACCGGATGGGATCGATTTATACCGCGCACTGCGCACGGTGAATCCATCTCCTTATATGTTTCTGATTCAAGACCCGGAGTTCTCGATTGTGGGCGCCTCGCCTGAAGTGCATGTGCGGCTCACTGGCGGGCAGGTTGAGATCCGGCCCATTGCGGGGACGCGCCACCGCGGTTGTAACGAAGCGGAAGACTTGGCCTTGGAAGCGGATCTGTTGGCGGATCAGAAGGAATGTGCAGAGCACTTGATGCTCGTGGATTTGGCGCGCAATGACATCGGTCGAGTTTGTGAATATGCCTCGATTGAAGTGCCAGATTACATGTGTATTGAACGGTATTCCCATGTAATGCATATTGTTTCGCAGGTGACGGGGACTTTGCGGGCGGATTGCAATGCCTATGATTTGATGCGGGCCACCTTCCCCGCGGGGACATTGAGTGGGGCGCCCAAGGTACGCGCCTTGCAGATTATTGCAGAGCTGGAGCAAACCCAGCGCGGAGTCTACGGCGGGGCGCTGGGCTACTTCGGATTTGGCGGAAATCACGACTCCTGTATCGGCATCCGAACCGCCATGATAAAAGACCAGAAAATTTCGATTCAATCGGGGGCGGGCGTTGTTGCCGATTCCATTCCGAAAAGCGAGTATGACGAAACCGTCAACAAGGCTAAGGGTATGCTCAAAGCGGTGGCATTGGCGGAGCGTTTACACGACTCTCAGGCCTCACATTAAAATGTGGATGGGCGATCAACTCTGGAGCGACTCGCTATGTTTCAGTCAGCCAATCAATTTTTTCAGTTAGAACATCCAGTGCTTGCGCCGGCGCGACTCTTTCCGGCGCTTTTGCAAGACGGGCGAGATTTTGCCTGTATGCTGGTTTTACCGGGCGGGGGCTATAGCCATGTCAGCCACCAAGAGGGACCGCCGGTTGCGGCATGGTTGAATTCGATCGGCATCTCAGCGGTCGTGCTGGAATACAGCGTATCTTCGGACTCAGCGAAAGGCATCTACCCACTGCCGCAATTGCAGGCTCTCTTCACGCTCCGCTTTTTGCGAGCGCAGGCCACGGCACTCAATATTGATCCTCATCGGATTGGAGTGATTGGATTCTCGGCAGGAGGGCACTTGGCAGCGAGTTGTTCGCAAGCTTTTGACCATCCGGATTACTTATTGGATCCAGACGCTTCATTAGCAGGGGTGTCGGCGCGTCCCGATGCATCCATTTTGTGCTATCCTGTGATCAGTGCCGGCCCGCATGGGCATGTGGATAGTTTTGAGTGTTTGCTCGGGCGGGCCAGTACGCCTCGCCAGCGGTCAGCACTGAGTTGGGAGCATCGGATTCACCCGAATAGTCCGCCGAGTTTTCTTTGGCACACCGCGGAAGATGCTGCAGTCCCGGTTGAAAATAGCTATTTGTATGCGATGGCCTTGCAGCAAGCGCGGATTCCGCACGCGTTGCATGTATTTCCTCAGGGAGCTCATGGTTTGGGCTTGTGTAGTCTAGCGGATCGTCGTCAACAGCAGACAATGCAGTGGCGCGCGCTGGCCGAGCGTTGGCTGCTGAACTTGGGCTTCTAAGGCTTGATCGGTGGCTAACAAGCGACACCGTATCAAGACTGGCGTTTGGCCCAAGAGTCCCGCAGCGCGACGGTGCGATTAAACACCAGCGCTGCTGGGTCCTCATCCGCTGTGTCGCGACAAAAGTAGCCGATCCGTTCAAATTGGCAAGTGCTGCCGAGCGGTAGCTCTGCCAAGCTGGGTTCGCAGAATGCGCGCACTTTTTGTAGCGAGTCTGGGTTGAGCCATTCGGTGAAGTCGCGGGACTTATCCGCTTCTGGTTTTTCGACTGCAAAGAGGCGATCAAAGAGGCGAACCTGCGCTGGTAGCGCATGCGATTGACTGACCCAGTGAATCACGCCTTTGACTTTGCGGTCACTGGGGTTTTTGTTGAGCGTGTCCCAGTCGACTGCGCATTGCAATTTCGTCACCTGACCCTCCTCGTCCTTGATGATCTGATCGCAGCGTACAATGTACGCGCCCCGCAAGCGCACCTCGCCACCAGGCTTTAGTCGAAAGAACTTGCGGTTGCCATCTTCTTTGAAGTCATCGCGCTCGATGTAAAGTCTTTGGCTAAAGGGGACCGAGCGGCTACCAGCAGACGCATCCTCAGGATTGTTGATGGCATCCACCCATTGTGTCTCTGCGCCTTGCCAGTTGGTGATTTCGATCTCAATCGGATCCAGGACAGCCATACGGCGCGGGGCCACCCGATTCAACTCTTCACGCACCGCATGTTCCAGTAAGGCCACATCACTGGTGGAGGGCACTTTGGTGACGCCCACTTTGGCGCAAAAATTGCGAATGGCGGCCGCCGGATAGCCTCGGCGACGCATGCCTCGCAGGGTGGGCATGCGCGGATCGTCCCAGCCAGTGACCTGTCCGCCTTCCACCAGGGCACGCAGCTTACGTTTGCTGACGACGGTGTAGGTCAAATTGAGACGTGCAAATTCGGTTTGTTGCGAGGGGAAGATGCCTAATTTCTGGATAAACCAATCGTAAAGTGGACGGTGGTCTTCAAATTCCAGCGAGCAGAGCGAGTGGGTGACTTCCTCTAAGGAGTCGCTTTGTCCATGGGTAAAATCGTAGCTGGGGTAGATGCACCATTGATCGCCGACCCGATGATGGTGCATGCGCTTGATCCGGTACAAGACTGGGTCGCGCATGTTCATGTTGGGATGGGCCATGTCGATCTTGGCGCGCAGCACCTTGGCGCCATCTGCAAACTCACCGGCCCGCATGCGATGAAATAAATCCAAACTTTCGGCGACCGGACGCGTACGGCTAGGGCTGTCGCGTCCAGGCTCGGTCAGACTGCCGCGATAGGCGCGCATATCTTCAAAGCTCAAGTCATCCACATAGGCATCGCCAGATTCAATTAACTGGCAGGCCCAGTAAAAGAGTTGTTCAAAATAATCACTGGCAAAACACAGTTGATCCCATTGGTAGCCCAACCAGCGGATGTCTTCTTGGATGGCTTGGACGAACTCATCGCTCTCTTTTTCTGGGTTGGTGTCGTCGAAACGCAGATTGCAGCGGCCCCCAAAAGCCTGCGCAATTTCGAAGTTGAGGCAGATCGCCTTGGCATGTCCAATTTGCAAATAGCCGTTCGGTTCTGGTGGAAAGCGTGTCTGCACCCGCCCTCCATGCTTCCCAGCCGCCACATCGGCTGCAATCATTTGGCGTATAAAATCCTTAGCGGTATCAAGCTGATCAGACATAGGGGGCTAGGCTAGAACAGAAGATTGGAGGACCGCAAGCTCACAGCGAGCGGAATTGAATTCTGTTCCCGAGCGAAGCAGTGGTCTTCCACCATGTCATCAAGCATGGCACGGACTTCGTTAATGCGAGCCATCCTAGCACACTCAATCCTAATAATGTATACTCTCCGCCATAGTTTCGTAGTAAAATGGCCTACTTGACTCATTTTATCTTTTGAAACCTCTTTTATCGCTACCCATAAACGGAAATCAGCGCCTATCGGTGGTCGTCAGCTTTGCTGGCTCTCAATGCACATAGTGGCCTCCTTTAGTTTGAAAATTAAACACATGGCACTTGACCTATACTCCCTCTTTGTTTGGCTGGTGCGCAGAATTTTATCATGTCGGTCACACAGCCAAAATACAATCCACTGGGGGGCTTAATCCGAGCCCTGCTGGCAGCTCGTGGTCTTAAAGCTTTTGAGCTGGCGGAAAGAGTGGGGGTTAGCAAGCAATCGATCAGTAAGATCATGACCGGGCTCAAACGTCCGCGGCAAACAACCTTCACTAAAATCTGCGAAGTACTGGTCAGCACCCCAGAGGAAGAACGCGCCCTGGTGCAAGCCTACCTGAATAGCAAAGCTCTGAAAAAAGATACAGACCCGCCACTCAACCCAGCCATGGAGGCCGCCACTTTGCGTCGCCGAGCGGAGCAGTTTCTTGCCCAAAAAACCCAATCCATCCAATTTAAGCGCCGCGTCGCCCATATCTTGGACCAAGCAGGCATCCCCTACCAACAAGACTACTGCGAGGGAAACTACGCCACCGATTTTTTAATTGAAAAAGACGGCCAGCGCATCGCCTTAGAGTGCAAATCGAACATCGGCCGCGACTTGGAAAAGACCGTCACCATGGCCGAGCTACTCAAGGAGCAGCTCCCAATTGAAACCGTTCTCTGTGTTGTGCCTCATGATATGGACAAGCTGCCCGATGCAGCCGCTGGACTCAATATCGTCGAGCTATCAGCGCTTGTAGACTGTTTGCATCAATGATTGGCCGCTTTGTTTTGAAATCCCTAACTTGCCATTTAAAAATCTGAATCTAAGCCTTGCAGATAAGTATCATTTACAACTAATAATTTCATACACTTCTTGTATGGGGTCACAAACTGACAGACTGTTCTGGATGCCAGCCTCAAGGTAAAAACGCTTATGACAAAAAAACAGCAGCGATGAGCTTCGCGGCAGCATGGATTCCAGCCAATACAAAAATTACGTACTGGAAGTACTTAAAAGAAGAGCACCTGAATGGGGATGTCCTTGTCGTTCAGATAGCCGACAATTCAGCTCGGTGGCGGCGTCCATTTTGGAGGCATAGAGTGAGATTTGGAGAATCTTATTCATCTCATATTTATCAAGTTACACGTCAAAGCGTTCCTTGGAGGATTGGTCTAGGCATTGGCCACCACTGTATTTTCGGTAAACGGCTGCGATGTCTTCGGACGAAAGCTGTTCAACCCATGTGGCGTAGTCGAGTGCTTGAGCAACAATGTCGCGCGGTGTCTTGTCGCGCTTGAGTTCGATCAGCACGAGCGATGCGTCAGGTGCAATGGCGAGGAGGTCAATCCGCCCGCCGGTCGGAGTGATGATTTGTCGCCCAATGAGCATCCACTGCTCTGAGAGAATGCGTGGATCACTCTCGATCATATCTTCGAGTAGCTGCACGGTTTCGAGTCGAGTGACAGCGAGCGGTTTTGGCTCTTTTCCGACGATCCAGATTGCGTGTTTAATGGGCATTGTTTCTAAGTGGATGGAGCAGGAGGACTCTTCCAAGTTCCTGTTGGAAAGTCGTTATCTTCTATCGGCACACGGCATTCTCTGTTTTCGTAGGTAGTCGGGTTTCTCCTGTTGAGTAACTTTCGGGGAGAGATTTCAGCAAATGAGATTGAAACCTGAGGCTGGCCGTGAACGTGAAAAATTTGACGCTGGTGAGGTTTGTCGAGCGGCATGTAGAAGTTACTCCCTCCGTAGGTTCCATTGTTAACAATGACGACCCCTTGATACATGTGGTAGTGGAGCCCCTCGGACATACGGTCAAAAGTCCCGACATCACGATTTAGCGCACATACGATATAGAGGTCGCTTCGGGTTCTTAAATCGGCTGCGAGACCTAAGTCTGTAGCATCGTAACAAATTGAGGCTGACAAAGTGAGAGGAGGGATATTCTCATCTCGACTCCATTCATACTCAATGAGCCATTGCGCCGGCCGGAAACCTATTGGACTTGGCACGAAGTCAGCTGACACCTCCATTGGAGCAAGATACTGTTTGCCTTGCTCAACTCGCTCGACCTGCAGCCCGTCGGCTGCGTTCCATTTAGGAATCAACCACATCGCACTATTGATCAGTTCTTCAGCACCCTCAATTTGGTTATAGTGGTAGACCTGACCGAAGAGGACGATACATCGATGAGTTCTTACGAACGGCATAATTATTGGGTCAATGTCACTCGGGTGGACGGCTAGTTCAGGCAAAATAAGTAGATCAATAACTCTACCGTCAGCTCTGTCTTGAGACCTGTGTGTTTCACGAACGCGAAGCATCTGGGCCACCCCGTCTATAATTGAGGCTAGATGGCTGCGTTGCTTCTGCCGAATATCTGATCCATTTAGTTCGGGGTCGTCTAGGTTCTCTCCGTATTCCTTGTCGCTGGGAATCACGCTTTGAACTATTCCGATTCGTAGCGCTCGCACGGATTCGTCTTTCTTTGAAGGCTTTTCGGGCCATGGAGCTGACTGCTTTAGAAAAGTTACGGATGAATAATCACCACGATCTTTCCTTCTTTCATGTAAAGCTGCTCTCGCAGCTGTGAGAAGTTCAGCACTTGTGGCTACAGCTTTTGAGGTGATGTGTCCTGAGAAAAGTGGACATGTGATTCTCTTTCAAAGAGGATCATAAA
>CAWVTP010000081.1:0-9590 GCA_963933035.1 uncultured Puniceicoccaceae bacterium
TACTTAGCCACCTTTAACCAAAGTCTACAAGACAGCTGGGGGGCAGACTTTCAATACAGCGATGATCCACTCAGCTTGCAAAGCTATGGAAAAGATCGTGCACTGGGCACCTCATCCTCAAGTGAGGATGAGGCAAATAATTTTTATGAAAAGGATTTTCCGGTATCGGCAAATATTACTGAAACGCTGTATGCATCCGGCAATTGTATCCTCAACCTGGAGTTTATTCGAGATGAATCCGAAGGGGCTATTAATGCCAATCAAGTGCTGATCGGCATCCTCTACCCTGGTTTGGAAACGAGCTCGGCAATCAGTGGCAACACAGCAGCTTATCACGAATCCATCATTTTAAAGAATGCGAATGTCCCCTTTACGATCCTTGAGACGCAGGAATCGCACGCATTTTCACTATCTGACGCATTACCCAATAACCATATCCGTAAAGTTCAGCTGGTGATCTATTATTTAGGTACTACTGGGAGTGACCTACCAGATGAGAACGATTCTTTGGAGGAAAGCATTCAGACCATCGATGATCGCATCCTCTATCTAATCCCCCAGAACGACACTCAATACACCTACCGCCTTCGTTTAAAAATCGATAGCTAGCCCAGTACCTATGCAGCTTAAAAAAATCAATCTTAAAGCTTTTTTAGTGGTGGAATTGCAACCAGGACTCGCCACTTGCTCAATTGCTAGCTTTAAAAACAAAGAGCTCACTGTAGTGGCCCATGAGTCTGTAAAAGAAATGAGCCCTATTAGGGCAGTCGCTAAGGGACTCGAACGATTAAGCCAGTCGGTAAAAAAATTACCCAAACAAGTTGTCATGCTGTCCAGCGAAGTTAGCTGCGGATGGATGGATCTCAACATTCCTAGTAATCTCACCGAGTCACAAGCGGTCGAAATGCTACGCTGGGAGCTGGAAGGCAATTTAGAGGGATTTGGAACGGCTCCAAGTATCGAAAACCTGCTTTTTTATGCACCCTACTTAGAGCCCGAGCAAAAAAATAAAATCTTTGAAAACGCCCATCTAGAAGGCTTTGATCCGCTCGTTGCAGCCCGTAACTTCGGAATCCTCTCGGAGGAGGTATCCAATCAATTTGAAAGTTTTATCGGCGAATTCCCCGATGCCAACCAAGACTATATGATTGCATGGGCGGAGACGAGTAAACTCTACCCCAGCGACAAAACACTCGTTGCCGCCATCCCGATGGACTATGTCAACGAATGGGTCAGTTTTTTCGCTGACAAAAATATTTCCTTACTGGCTACCTATGGGACCTCCGGGCTCAATTACGCTGCGATTGATACAAAATCAATTACGGGTAAGAGTATCGTTCTGCTCGATAGCAATACCCAACAAATACAAGCCAGCTATATCAAAGCCAGCAAGCTGGTCGATACAGTGGTTTACCCCTTAACACCCAATGAACTCTCTGACGAATTGATCAATGATATCGGGCTACATACTGCTGAGTTTATCCATTTAGGCAATAGCCAGATCGATTTGGAGCAGCTATGTACTGCAGTGCAGGCGCATAATCCAGAAATTCAATTGACTGAGTTTGAATTAACACAGGGAAAATCATTAGCACTAACGGCGCTTGAACGTCTACTGGCTAATAGTCATGCGTATCCTATCCCGGAGCTCAAAACAGTGGCTCCACCCATCCCATTTTATAGAAATACCCAGCTCTATTGGTCTCTAAGCCTAGGATTATCGCTATGCTTTATTGCTAGCTTTCATGTGATGCACCATCGTGTGGTTCGTCAGCTAGAGGCTGAAATCGCTGAAATCGAGATCAAAAAAGAATCTAGAGAAATCAAAATCAGCGAAAGTTCAGGCGATCAATCTGAAGCACGAGAATTACTACAAGAGCAGGCGCGCTTAGAAGAGGAAATTGCCCGTAAACGTGTCGATATCAGCCCGCGCGATGAGGCCGCGTTTTATTCCGCCAGCTTACGGGCGATCAGTGGATCGATTGCGGAGTCTGTCGACATCAAATCTCTCAAAATTGACCGTAAGGGAAATATAGCTCTACGGGGCCACTCACTATCGGAGCCAGCCGTCTATACCTTTTCTGCCCAGTTTAACAAACAAATGGTTGATTGGGAGTTAATGCCCCAAAAAACGGAATTGGCGACCGATCCTGAGACCGGTATTCACACATTTTCAATTCTACCGAAGACCCAATAGAAATGGCAGCAACTAAACAAAATTGGAAGATTCAGGCCATCGCCGCCGGTGGTTTGCTGCTAGCAGCCATATTGCTAACGCTGTCCTTTGGAAAAAAGGAACGTCGCCGATCTTTAGAGGACCTAGAAAGCAATTTATTCGAAACACAACAGGGCTATAATTTCGTAAAAAAACGCAATATCCCTAAAAGCGACATCCCATCAGTAGGAAAGCTGCGGGCATCCATCACAAAACTAGAAAATGAACTCAAATCACTATCAGCGGAATCGATACAGGGACTGAACAACCTAGTGGAACTGGATCGCATAGATCAAGTGGATGCTCTGATGGCCCAGATCGTGACGAGCGCGGGCCAGCATCAGCTAAAAATCACACGGATACAAACGCCCGATGCGCCCGATAAAAAAAATTCAGATTTTTTTAGTGTTCGCGAGAATAGAACGATGGAAATACAGGGAGGCTTTACGAATCTAATATATTTTTTAGATGACTTTTCTACCTTAGATTATACCGTTCTGGTTCAATCGTTAATGATTGAAAAAGTGAACCTTTCCAATCGTTTGAAGATTAAAATCCGACTTTTGCTCTAACTGCTATGCGACTGACAGAACGATTCAAATCTATCCTGCACGCGGCAGAAGATCATCAATGCAGCGATCTACATCTCTCAGCTGAAGCTTGCCTCTATGGACGCGTGAATGGTCAATTGAAAGCGATCGATATGCATATTTGGTCGCAATCCGAAATGCAAGAACTCTTTGACGGGATCGCGACCTCAAATATGCAGTCTGAATTTGAGCGGAATTTCAGTGTTGACGCGGCCTGTTCACTAGAAGGGACACGCTATCGGATCAACATTTATCGTGAGCGAGGCTTCATCGCATTCGCTATCCGAAAATTAAATCATGCACTGAAAAGTTTTGATGATTTAAAACTTCCCACAAAATTACTTGAACTTGCTCAACTGAAGTACGGACTGGTCCTCTTTACCGGCCCAACGGGCAGCGGTAAAAGCACCTCACTGGCCGCCTTAATCGACAATATAAACCGCTATCGAGCTTGCCACATCATCACTATCGAGGACCCCATTGAGTATTTACACCGCAACCAGCAGTCTTTAGTACACCAACGCGAGCTTGGTACGGATGTTTCCAGTTTTTCAGCATCATTGCGTGAAGCGCTGCGTGAGGATCCGGATGTTATCCTGGTAGGCGAAATGCGCGACTTAGATACGATTCGAGCTGCAATTACAGCAGCTGAAACGGGCCATTTAGTCTTTTCTACCCTGCACTGTGGAGATGCTGTTGGTGCTCTAGATCGCATCTTGGCCATGTATCCTCCCGAAGAACAAGAGTCCATCCAACGACAGCTCGCCATGGTACTGCAAGGTGTAGTTTCCCAAACATTAGTGGCCAAAGCGAATGAGCCTGGATTGGTGCCCGTCGTTGAAATTCTGCGCAATACATCTGCTGTTCGCAATCTCATTAGTAGCAAACAATTCAATCAAATTTATAATGTACTCGAATTTGGTAGTAAAGAGGGGATGCAAAGCGTCGACTTGGTGCTGGCAGAATATACTCACAGGAACGTCATCACCGAAGAGACTGCGCTCAAAAATGCACGCAACAAGCAGCTATTCCATGAAAAGCTGTCAGCCCTGCGCAATCAGAATTCATTAAGGAGTCAACGAATTTAATCCACGTGCCATGCCTATTTTCGAATACATTGCTCAAGATAGCCAATCTCAACAACATCGAGGAACACTCGATGCGCGTCAACGCAGTGATGCGGTACAAATATTACGAGCAAAAAAATGGATTGTACTCGAACTCGACGAAGCCAACAAAGCCAAAAAAAATAAAAATAAAATTCGCATGTCACCAAGTTGGATCCCGGTGTCGACCAAGGATATCGTGTCCATCCTGAAACAGTTAAGAGTGATGGTGCGCTCAGGCTTATCCCTGCATAACGCGATCAGCAATATTGAGCAAGAGTGTGCCAAACCCAAGCTCAAGGCCAAACTAAAGAATGTCAGCATGGGTATTCAAACTGGCAAAACCTTTTCGGAAGCCCTTGCAGAACAAAAAAATTTATTCTCGGATACCGCAATCCGAATCATCGAAACTGCGGAGAAAACCGGACAAATGGAGCAAGCACTTGATCGCGTGGCCTCAGCACTCCTATTTTGGGCAAAATTAAAGAAAAAAACACTGATGGCCATGGTCTATCCCATGATTGTGCTGATGATGGCGATGATCGCGAATAGCTACTTAGTCTTCGTATTCGTACCGGATTTGTATGAAAAAATCCTGAAACCAATGGGTAAACCCCTCCCCCCACTGACCCAGGCACTGGTCAATTTTTCAAATTTTGGAAAGGAGAATTGGCTACTCATTATGATCGGATTTTTTGTAACCATTGTCGGATTCATCCTGACAAATCGTACGCCCCGCGGCAAACGTCTTATAGAATCTGCACTATTGCGTACACCCGTCATTGGAAAGGCGATGTTAATGTCCACACTGGCCAAATTCTCTGGCACCATGTCCGTAATGCTCAATAGTGGCATCAGTATCATGGACGCCATTGATTCGGTGGCTAAAATGACTCAAGTCACCATTTTTAAGCAAGTATTCACTACTGCCTTTACCCGCATTATGAGTGGTATGTCATTGCGCGATGCCATCCAAAATAGCTACTTCCCCCCCTCGATGTATGGCATCCTCTCTGCAGGTGAAAATTCAGGGGTGCTCTACGAATCTTTCGATGAATTGGAGCGCTACTATTCTGATGAATTAGAAGCTCTGATCGACGTCATCACCAACCTACTTTCCCCCTGCATTTTAATCACTGTCGGGATCGTAGTTGGCGTCGTCTATATTGCCATGTTTTCCGCCATTGTCGCCTATATTTAATCACCATGAAATCTCCAATAAAAAGCTCTTTGATCGTAACCGTTTGCCTACTTTTTGGGTCGCAGTTAAGCCTGTATTCCCAAACAAACAAAACGATTCCGAGCAAGCAAAGTGATCAGTCCAATGAGAAAGTACCGGTTCAAAAACCAATGCGCGATCCGTTTAGTGCTGCCAATCGCGAGATGGGCCTTCCGATCTACAGCGCAACGCCTGCGCAAACAAAGAACCCCATATTTAAAGATTTGATCAAAACTCAAGTACTGGTCCTCGCCGAGAATGAAGTCGGTGAGCGTTTAGCCTTCATCAAACTCCCCATGGGTGAAGTCCTTTCGGTGAAAGAGGATGACAGCTTCTCCATCCAAAGCTCAGATCTTGGCATCAATACCGTGGAGGTCGTCAAGATATCAGATATCAGCATGGTTGTTCGTGTCGATCGCGCGGAAATGATTTTAAGGTAAGCATGAAAAGCAAGATTCTCCTACTAAGCTTGGCGCTAACAGTTTTCCAAACCGGTTTACTGGCGTCTGAAGCCCTCAAAATTAATTTCTTAAATCTTAAGAATTGTAGCATTCCGACGGCTGCCAGTGCACTCTCGCTATCCACTAAACTTAAAATTGTTTGCACCGAAAAAACGGCGGCTAAAAATGTGAGTCTACTGATTCGCGATATCTCTGCACTCGACGCGCTTAAGCTGATCTGCAAGTCGACAAGCCTAGTTTACCGATTCGATGAAAATAGCCAGTTTTACACCTTGATGACGCTGGAAGAATATCGTGAGAATGCGGTCGTCGATGGCAGAGAGGAGATCAAAATATTTAAGCTAGAACCTGCAAATTTAGATTTAATTGCGGAGACCATCGAATCTCTCTACGAGAAACAGGTGGTTTTAACCCAGAATGATGAAATTGTCGATTTTAGTGAATCCACAAGATCAGGGAGCAGTGGTGGCGATAGCTCATCTCGTAATAGCAGCGACAGCAATCGTGAAAATCGCAGCGACACAAAATCGCAAAATGGAGAAGATCCCGAAGAAGAGGCCATACAAAATCTCTCGAGTGAAGACGCGTTTGCATTGGAGGATTCTAACAAGAACAAAAAAGGCGTATTTGATCTATTTTCTGGAACCTTTGGCGGCCCGCGAATCTATGTGACGACCAATCGCGAGCATAACATGCTGATCATAAAAAGTTCAGACATTGCTGCGCTCGATGAGATCGAGCGCTTAATCCAGAGGATTGATGAACCCATGCCACAGGTGATTCTGGAAATGAAAATCTTATCGCTAGATATCGGAAATGATGAACGCATTGGATTTGATTACAATTTTGCTGGTGGTAAAAGCCAAAGCCGACCGGATCAATACGACGATCAAGGAAATCCGACTAGCTCTAGTTTTCTAGGTTTACGGGACGAATTAACTATAGGTCAAAACGTAGTAGAGTCCGGTAACACTCTCGCCTATCGCTACATAAATGAGAATTTGATCGCTCGACTGCAGATGAAAGCGCAAGACAATCAAGCGGATGTCATCGCTACCCCGATACTCATTGCGGCCAACAATCGCAAGGCTAAAATCGAAGTTGGTAAAGAGCGTATCATTACCACCGGAGCCAGTGTCAGTACGGATTCCTCAGTTGACAATGGTGGCGTCGGAACCATCACAACCATTACCTACGAGACTGAGGTTCGCACCATCGGCACGACTTTGACCATTATCCCTCGCATCAATAAAGATCGCACGGTTACCCTCTATGTGGAGCAGGAGAACAGCACACTGGTTCCAGGCGGCAATACCCTAATCGTGGATGACCAAGACGGTGCCAAAACCATTGCCGTCGATGCCGTCGATACCGCAAATATTGAAGCCACCGTCGTCGCCAAAGATCGCTTCACCATTGCAGTAGGCGGACTGATTACATCCGAACGCTCAGAAATTGTGAGCAAAGTCCCGATTTTGGGGGACATACCTATCCTGGGTAAAGCTTTCTCCAAGAATGAAGAAGCAGTCTTAAAGAGCGAACTCATCTTGCTCATTCGGCCCTATATAATCGACGGATCCATCGCAGCAGATAGCGCAACAAAAACACTGATAGAACGGCTTTCAAGCCATCAATATATTCAAGACGGCGATCAGGCCATCGATCAGAGCAATAGAAAATTACAAAACTACTTGGATGATTTACTCAAAGATGAAGCGCTAGATGCCCAGTCCAAGCAAGTCGAAAACCCCATCACAAACTAGGCTCTCGATAGCCCATAGAATCGCTGAAACATTCTCGCTCGCAGACAGATGAAACCACAATCCTATGTTAACAGTCAATACGTACAAAATGCAGTCATGGCTGCTTATGCGTGTTTTGACGTCAAGATTCATCCACCGGCAATCCTCTGGGATACAAATCATTTAGGATTTTTCACTGCAGCCTGCTACATCAATTCAGCCGACCATCCACATATCCTACTAAATACTATTTTTTCCCAGCGTTCAAACTGGCTCAACTATGATCGTGACGAGGTTCTGGCACACGAACTGGTCCACCATCAAAGACGAAAACTCAAATCGTCAAAGTACGAGGAAATTATTGCTTACCAAACCAGCTCTAATTGCTTCCGGCGTTACTGGGGAGGTATCTTCAGAAATCCATCTGAAAACCTATTATTGTTACTTGCCGCATTATCTTTTTTCGGAGCCTCTATTTTCGAAGTACTCAATAGTAGCGGCTATTTTTACAGAATCAGTACACTGACCATTTTCACATGCGGGCTAGCCTACTTAATACTTCGACATTTATTGCACATGCGCACTTTTTTACGAGTCACGAAATCTCTACAGGAAACCGAAACCAACCCCTTAGAGGTGCTGATTCATTGGGATGATGCTCGCATCGACCAAGCAGCACAAAAAATCAATAACTAAAATCTGCTTTCATAGCTGCCTATAGATGAAAA
The DNA here is from genome assembly GCA_963933035.1 of uncultured Puniceicoccaceae bacterium. Classification (GTDB taxonomy): domain Bacteria; phylum Verrucomicrobiota; class Verrucomicrobiia; order Opitutales; family Coraliomargaritaceae; genus CAWVTP01. The sequence continues at coordinate 8,062 of CAWVTP010000081.1, forward strand.
AAGAAGCATCCATGGACCTCGCTGAAGCGATGATTGATCCCATCTGGGCACTTCGAATTCCGGCAAATCTGGCGCACAACAAACAAGTACTCCCTTTTACTGAAATCGATGGTAAAGTTCTGGTTGCTTGCCTCAACGACCAAAATACCCTCTTGGCCCGCAATTTAGAGCGTGCTCTAAAACTACCGGTCAAACTGGAAAAAGCGGAGGCCGGGTCGCTAAAAAAAGCAATTGAAGAAACGTACGGACAACCCAAACGCTTGACGCTCGGAAACGGAGAGGCCACTGAGAGCGCTGGGAGTAGTGATGAGGTCATCCAACTCGGAAATAGAATACTTGATGGCGGAGTTTTAAGGCGCGCTTCCGATATCCATATCGATCCGGATAAGTCGGGAACTGAAATAAAATTTCGAGTGGCCGGTGAACTGGAATTATTTGAGGAACTGCCGATCGATAAACATCTCTCCTTAATTAGTCGGCTAAAAGTGCTTTCTAACATGGATATCGCGGAGCGAAGAGAGCCTCAGGATGGGAATATTCACTATGTTTTCGAGGGAACTGGTACCCATTATGACATCCGGGTTGCCACCATTCCGACGAAACATGGGGAAAAAATGACACTGCGAATTTTGGGTCTCGGAGCTGAAAACTTGACCCTGCAAACGGTAGGAATGAGTTCAACCCATTACCAAACATTTCGCTCGAGTATTCTGCAACCTCATGGACTGATCTTGGTCACTGGCCCCACCGGTAGCGGTAAAAGTACTAGCTTTTATGCTGCATTGCGTGACATCGCACAAACAAGCTCAAAAACCATACTGACCATCGAAGATCCGGTTGAATTCGATTTGCCAAAAATCATTCAAGTGCAGGTTGATTCCGAAAAAGTCACCTTTGCCAAGGCTTTGCGCAGTACGCTGCGGCACGACCCAGATGTTATCATGATCGGAGAGATTCGAGATCGTGAAACCGCTGAAATTGCCGTCACCGCATCCATGACTGGGCACTTGGTCCTCAGTACACTCCATACAAACTCGGCGGCCAGTGCAGTCGCTCGTCTGCTGAATATGGGTGTTGAGCCTTACTTGCTCGGCGCAACGCTACGACTATCCATCGCACAACGTTTAGTTAAACGCCTCTGCGACAAATGCGCACAGGCGACACCGATTACGCGAGAGCAAGCACTGCTGCTGAAAGACCCCTCCTTAGAAGGGCAAGATGCCTACCTAGCAAAAGGTTGCAAATATTGTTCGAATCGTGGGTACAAAGGCCGCATTGCCGTATTTGAAATGCTTCCCATCGATCCCGAAATTGCTGCCTTGATTCGACCGGGTGTCGTTGAAGAATCTATCGTCAAAGTCATGCGCGAAAAAAACTACCAGCAACTCCGAGATGATGGGATCGCAAAAGTCAAACAGGGACTCGTCCACATCGATGAAATTATCCGTATTTGCCGCTAAACAGCTCTGTGAATATTAGGGCACCTCTGGAAACCTCCCATGTGCCGAGATTGCCGATTTGCTGTGATG
>CAWVTP010000082.1:0-9255 GCA_963933035.1 uncultured Puniceicoccaceae bacterium
AGCTCTATTGAATATCTGCTGGCTCAGATAACTCCTTGGCGAGCAAAGTTGTTTTTAACAGAGGATGGCTGCGTCCCGATGTGGAAGTGGGTATTCGTATCCTCAGTTCCATCAGCCTGTGGTCGCTATGCTCTGCTCATAAAGAGCCTTAAAGGTGTGCCATTTTAAAAATAGCGGCCTAAGCGAAACAAAGAAATCAGACTTATTGATCTAAAAATATTATTGTTTGAATTAATAATTGACTTTAATTTTGTTTTTTAATCTTATTGAAATTGATGATTGCTAGGCTGTTAAGGGTATTGTTTAGTATTTTTGCATGCTGCGACCTTTTCGGTTTTGTATTTACTAACAAAGACGGCAGGACTTTGCGCTGCGATGTTGTCAGCCTTGAGGATCGCACCGTAACTCTAAAACGCCTAAGTGATGGCTATGTTTTTCAGTATCCGCTGGAGAAGCTGTCGATAAAGGATCAGCGTTATTTAACTGACTTAGTTTCTTCGGGCGGGACTGACGGCGCTCACTTAAAAGCTTCTGAAACAATTTTTGTGCGACCCGTCATCAAAAATAATAGGCACTTCAATGCCAGCCATCGTATCGATGCTATCATTGAGCGGCATTGGGATAAACACGCAATTCATGCAGGCGCTTTGGTTAATGATGAAGTCTACTTACGCCGGGCCTATCTGAGAATCATTGGGCGCATTCCTAGCACGGCAGAAGCTGTTAATTTTCTGCAGCAAAAAAGTCCGCATAAGCGCTCAATTTTAGTGGATACGCTTTTGGATTCGACGGGTTATGTCAGTCACCAATTTAACTTTTGGGCTGATCTCTTAAGAATTAGAACCGTGGGTTTGGAAGGCACTCAAGGTGGAGGCATTTACTACGCTCCCTGGCTAAAAGAGCAGATTGCCTTCAATACTGCTTACGATGATTTTGTACGCATGTTGCTGACGGCGGAGGGCTATGCATGGGACAATCCTGCGGTGGGCTATTATATGCGTGATGAAGGGATGCCCTTAGACAATATGGCTTTAGGCGTCCAAGCCTTTTTGGGCATTCAATTGCAGTGCGCCCAGTGCCACGATCACCCTTTTGCGCAATGGAAGCAAAGAGACTTTTATCAGTTGGCAGCCTTTACCCACGGCATTCAAACGGAAGTTGACCTCAGGAGCAGTCAAACAGGCAAACTTAATACGCTATTAGATTCAGGGAAGAAGGCGCATCTTCAGTCAGATATAAAACGACTGATTGCTTTACACGAAAGTGTGACAGATCAGTCGGATGCCGTGCAGGAGCTGGTTAATTTTGGTTCAGCCAAAGGGATGTTCATGCGACCGTTTCGCTGGGGGGTGACCCACCATGAGACTTCCTTAATGTTGCCGGATGATTATGCGTATGCGGATGGCAGCCCGGGGGATGTCGTCAAACCAAAGTTATTGTTTGGGGATGAGGTAGCGTCCAATTTAAGGCATGTTGAGGACCGCATCCAGGCCTACGCAGATTGGATGACTGCTAAGGAGCAAGATCGATTTGCACTCATGATTGCAAATCGTTTGTGGCGCTTTGCAATGGGCCGAGGCGTGATCGAGCCTGTAGATGCAGTCGATGATTTTTCGAAGGCAGATAATCCTGAACTCATGCAGTTTTTGGGGTCACTGGTCCGTTACTTAGATTATGATCTCAAGCAATTTTTACGCATTCTCTATAATACTCAATTTTTTCAGCGGATTGCTGTCATTGACCACCCCGATATTGAAGATGATTATCGGCTGCAGGGGCCAGTGCTGCAACGTATGACTTCGGAGCAAATATGGGATTCGTTTGCCACGCTGATGCGACCGGATATTGATCCGGTGATCCCGGTTGAGTACACTGGGCAGTGGGTGGAAACGCGTTATAACAGTCTTAGGCCGCCTCCAGCCGTCGAGCTATTTCGCGATGAAAATGCACGTAGGTATCTGGATCATATTCAGGAGATTGCAGAGTTTTACGGGTCGTATTATTCTGTTCTCTCTAAATATCGGATTACTAAAAGGCAGAATGCAAAGTTCTACACTGAGCCGAGATTTGAGGCCTTACGTGAGCGATTTGCTCAAGCTCAAGAAACGTGGTTTTTGTTGCACAATCCCGGTCGAAAGTATGTCCAGACAGTCCCAGGCGCTAAGCATCAATCTTCCAAGCGTGATGGCTTGGATTCCCAGGCTAGGCGGCAGAAAATCATGCGCACAATGGTGCGTGCCTCGGAATTGGCTTCTCCGATGTTGGATGGGCACTTGCTCCAAGTCTTTGGGCAAGCGGATCGCCACAAAATAGATAATCGCACTTTGAAGGGCAACTTGCTGCAGGCCCTTTTTTTGATGAACTCCTCTGAGGCCAATGAATATATGGCGAATGACTCGATGCCGGTGCTCGAAGCACAATATGCGCTCAATGTCGAGGAACAATTAGAGCTGATATTTCTTGGCTTCTTATCCCGCAAGCCCACTGCGACTGAGTTCGATTTGTTGATTGATGACTTCCGCTTGGATCCAGAAGGCGCTAAAAGTCACTTTATTTGGGCGATGCTCAATACCAAGCAGTTTCTATTTATACAATAACTCGAGAGCTTTTATTATGTATCCAGAACTGAATCAGCTCGATGAGCTTTCGAGGAGAAAGTTTATTCAATATACTGCAAAAGCATTTTTCGGCTTGGGCATGTCCGGTGGCATACACAATCTCTTCGGTGCCGAGCAAAGTGTTCAAATGGGTTCTGCTAAAAGTGTGATCTATATTTATCTCGATGGTGGGATGAGTCATATTGATACGTTTGATTTGAAGCCTGATTGGAAGCATCAAGGGCCAGTGGATGCCATTGCAACGAATGTGACTGGCTTAAAATTTTCGTCTTATTTGCCCATGCTTGCACGGCATGCAGATAAGTTGGCCATTATTCGATCCATGCACTCAAATCAAGGAGCTCATGATCAAGGACAATACTTTTTACATACAAGTTATGAGCCTAGGGGAGGCCTACAACACCCTGGGCTCGGTGCTTGGCTGAATAAATTGTCGGGTGATACGCTGTCCACATTGCCGGGTAATATTCGTATTGGAAGTCGCAATAATTTACCTGGAGGCTGCGGGTTTTTGGATACAAAATATGATCCATTGCACTTAGGTAATCCATATAAGGGAGTCCCTCATGCTCGCTTACACTCTAAGTTAAGCCCTGAGGATTTCAATCAACGCATTGAATTGGCGAAATTACTGGATCTGAGCTTTGAGCGTCAATATGCTTCAAAAGCCTTGCAAGCCTACACGGATGTGTACAAGGATGCTATCAAGCTGATGGGGAGTCGTGATTTGCAGGCTTTCGACCTCAATCGTGAGCCACAAAAGCTACAGGCTGCGTATGGAGTTGAGCAGTCAAAATTTTCCGCCAGTTGTTTGTTGGCGAGGCGCCTTGTAGAATCGGGTGTCAGGTTTGTACAGTTGACGTCAGGTGGCTGGGATACGCATAGCAATAATCATGCTGGCGTCGAATCCCGTTGCTACGAAATTGATCGACCCATTGCGACTTTATTGGATGATTTAGACAGTCGCGGTTTGCTTGAAGAGACCCTTGTTGTTATCGGGACAGAATTTGGCAGGGCGCCAGTCATCGATCACAATTTGGGGCGTAACCACCACCCGCAAGCCTTTACTTGTATTTTAGCGGGTGGCGGCATTCAGGGTGGTCAAGTGTATGGAGCTACGGATGAGAGAGGGCATTCCGTTGTCGATGATGTGGTGAGTATCCCAGATTTTAATGCCACGATTGCCTATGCTTTGGGCCTGCCGGTAGATCAGGTGTTTTACTCAGCCAGTGGGCGACCTTTTAAGGTCGCGGGCCAGGGGCAGCCAGTTCTGGGCTTATTTGCTTGAAATAATCGTTTGGCCTATCTTGTGAGTTGTAGCTCTTGCATTTCTTTGAGTTAAATCCGCTCCGGGTAGTCGCGCCTTTAGGTGGGTGTTGTTGCTTCGATTTTTGAGATCTCTGTTGTGTATTATTGAGTAGGTGGAATTAATTGAAATTTTGATTTATTTTAGATAATTTCCTTATCTATCACCTATCCCAACGTGTGCCCTGATTTTGTTCGTCCCACTTTTAACCCTGCCGTATAGTTTTAAAATAAGTCTGATTTAAGAGCATTAGAAATCATGAACAGAAAACTGCTTCCCGTCTTGTCGATGGTATTGGTTGCAGTTCTACGGATGAACTACGGAGGGGCTCTCTATGTGATGCATTGAGTGATCTTGGCGGAAAAAGTAATCTGGTTGCAAAGCACCCTGAAATTGCATCGAAGCTAAAAAAGAAGGTGATGGAGTTCTATTGGGCACCTCTGGAAGCCCTGCCTTGGCTAGAGCAACGCCACCAGCGCACAGCAAGCGGCAAGTCCATCAAAAGTGCTTTTGTCTCGGTCATGGTAGATTTCCAGAGGTGCCCTATTATGAATTGCCTAAGAAAATAATAAAAACGTCCAACTATAAACATCAATAATAGGCAATAGGAGCCGTAACTAGAAACGAGTATTATGAAAAAGTGCTATCAAATCGTGCAGTGTATTATATCATCTGCATTGTTGTGTTTCAGCCTGACCGCTGCAGAGCAGCGTCCGAATTTTGTCTTCCTCTTTGCAGATGACTTAGGCTGGGGGGATCTTGCCTGTTACGGACATCCCTGCGCCAAAACGCCCGCATTGGATCAACTGGCTCGTGAGGGTACCCGTTTCACACAAGCCTACGCCGGCGGGCAGACCTGCAATCCATCGCGAACTGCGATTATGACCGGGTTGTTTCCGCCGCGTTTTGCTAAACAAACCAGCTGGAATGGGTTTGGTGACAGGGTGACGGTTACCGAGTTGTTGAAGCAGGCGGGGTATGCGACGGGGCACTTTGGGAAATGGCATATCGGTCCCCAAATAGGTAATGAGCAAACCGTTTCCGGTGTGTACGGTATCGATCAATATGACCGCTGTGGTCCGCGGGAGATCTATAAACAGATCGTTCCCGAGGGACGCGACGCGCCGATTTATGATCGGGCGATTGAGTTTATTCGTGAAAACAAGGACCGCCCGTTTTATGTCAACGTATGGGATTCAGTGCCCATTCGCCTGTTTTCGCGCATACAAAGCATTTAGCCGAATTTGAAGGCTTGGTCGTCGATAAAGCAGCCTTTTCCGATCGGATTCAGCTGGGATTTGAGCACTGTGATACCTATGGCGTTGATATCAACGAGGCGATGCAGAACTATCTGGCGGATCAGTATGCCCTCGATTTGAGCGTAAAGAAGTTACTTGAGGCACTCGATGAGCTGGGCTTGCGCGAGAACACGATCGTGGTTTTTTCCAGTGATCAGGGGCCGGGCGATATTAAAATGGATGACGAAGTCTATAATCGCGTAATGCCATTTAAAGATTCTCATAGAAATATGATAGGCTATTCCGTTCCCTATCGGGATGGGAAGTACAAGGTGTTTGAGGGTGGGCTTCGGGTGCCGTTTAGCGTTCTTTGGCCCGGTAAAGTGAAAGCAGGCTCTGTCGATACGGACAGCGTTTTTTCCGGAGCGGATTGGCTTCCGACAGTCTGTTCACTGGCTGGTGTTGAGTTCTCCGCCGATATTGACGGCGAAGATGTGTCAGATATGTGGATGGGTGCCAAACGAACACATCAAAAACCACATTTCTAGAGAGGCTACCCGGGACCTTCAATTCGCGAGGGGAAGTGGCGATTTTATAGTTGTGAAAAGAGGACTCGGGGGAAATATGGTGATCTGTTATTTGATGTTATCAATGATCCTGGTGAAGGGGATAACCTCATTCAGAGCTATCCTGAAGTGGCTGAGCGGCTCCTTAAGAAAGTGGAAGCTTGGGTCCGAGGACTGCCTAAACCTGAGCCAAGACCGAAGAAGAAAAAGTGACGCAGTCACTGCGTGCTCGGGCAATTTTTCTGGGCGCCAGCATACTGCCTTTGGGGTGTGGGCAATTTTTGATGGCTACCCATTTCAGTAGCATGCCACTCCCGTTTGGTCGCTGCTTTAAAATTCTTTTCAATTCGCCAACTGCCCATAGAGGATGTCTAGGTTCCCTGGTTTTATAAAATTCTTCATTCATATGCTGAGATTTATTGTTTTGCTCGCTTCGATACTATGCTATGCGACTACTCTGTTCGCCGATCCTGTCTCGGTTACCCTGAGCGCGGCGACCTTGGACAAGGCAATTAGGGATCTTAAATTCACCAGCGGCGCCGAAGTGCAGACAGTGTCGATCTTTAAACGACAACGTTCTCGCGCTTTTACTTATAGAGGCACTCAGGCCATTACTTTTTATCGAGAAAGCGCCGAACTTGATGTGAATGGAAATCCAATTCGTGTTATCGTGGCAAAGGCGCATATTCCAAGCGAAACTGGGCAATATTTACTTCTGTTTGCGACTAAAACAACGACTCCGGAAGTTTATGAGGTTCTTGTCATTCCTGATGATTGGAAAGTTTTTAAACCCGGCACCTGCCGTTTCCTGAATCTCGCTCCCTTTGAAATTGCACTTAAAATTAACAAGAAATTATATCGAATAAAAGCGCAGGATTATACCGACGTGCAAGGGGGTTTCCGTGATGGATCGCATCAGGAGGCCATGATGATTAGTTTGCAGGATGATACTAAGCCACGGAGCATCTTCGACGGTTTTATCTATTTTATCGAAAGACAAAGAACAATCTATGTAATCATTCCAAAATCTGGCAGAACCGATGGCAGCGTGAACTTCCTTTCCATTCCGCAAGCGGCTTTTACTGATTCTGACCTTACGCGTTAATTTTCTTCTTGCTTTTAATAATGAAATAATGATTTATCATAAATAAAGTTTTTAACCAAGCGATTCCTTTTAAAATATGAAAAACGCACCATTAAAGCAGCGATGGAATTTGTTGACTGTTGTTTTGCTTTCCGCTGCAGGGAAACTCTGTTTTGCCGAACCGCCAAATATCATATTTATGCTGGCGGATGATCTCGGTTATGGCGACCTCACCTGCTACAACCCGATTATTGTGGATGACGATCCACTGACACCAGAGAACGAGGCAAGAATTTCTGGAGATGCGCCAAATAATACACCGATTGTAACGCCGTACATCAATAGTCTAGCTACTGACGGGGCTCGTCTGACCAGCTTTTATTCAGCCGCACCGATGTGCTCGCCCTCGCGCCGCGCTTTGCTGACGGCGCGCTATCCCAACCGCCTTGGCGAATGGGCGGAGGGATATGCCGCTGCCCCGTTTGGCGTCGAAGCTACTAAAGATCCAACCATCGGCATGTGGTTGAAAGCGGCAGGTTACTCCACTGCCTGCTATGGCAAATGGAGTATAGGTGAAACGCTGGGCGTCTCCTTGCCGGGAGCACACGGCTTTGATGATTGGCTTATTATTGATCACAACACTGGTTACTTTCAGCACACAAACGATAACTCGGATGCCCACGGGCAGGAAATGCTCTTTAAGACCGGTGGGATTCGGGAAACCTCATTGCGCGGGCAGTATCTGACTGATATTTTTGCAGATAAAGCCCTTGAGTTTATTGAGGCTAAAAAAGACGTTCCCTTTTTTCTATACCTGCCCTGGTCGGTGCCCCATAATCCCTTGCAATCGCCAACTGGCGATCCGGAGATGGCGTATGATGACGGTCCCAAAGGAGGAACGGCGGATGGCCGCGCGGTCTATGTTGAAATGGTTGAGTATCTCGATTCCCGTATCGGCGATATTCTTACCAGACTCGATGATCTAGGACTAACGGAGAAAACCTTCATCATTTTCACAAGTGATAACGGTGGACAGACTGCCGGCAACAACTGGCCACTTAGTAAAGCGAAACAATGGCTAGAGGAGGGGGGCGTCCGCGTTCCGACTCTGATGAAATGGCCGGGTACCATTAGTACCAAAGTCGTTATTGATCAGCCTTCCATTATGATGGATGCTGCCGTCACTGTTCTGACTGCTGCGGAAGCGATGTCTAATGTTCCTGAAGGTCGCACGCTTGATGGGGTGGATTTAATGCCGCTACTGGACAATGACAATTCAATCCCAAACCCAATCCCAAACCGTAATTTTGGCTGGCGGCGCCGTGATTGGAGTAAAACAAATAATGGTCTGCGGCAGGAGAGCTTCCGCAGTGGTAAATGGAAGTTGCTTCGAAGCTATAATAACATTGATGGTGATTGGGTCTCAGATTACACCGAGAAGCTTTTTGATCTTAGCGAGGATCTTGGGGAATCCAATAATCGGGCTACCTATGAAAATGAAACCTTGAACGAGTTACGCAGGCAATTTGAGGACTGGAGAGATGATACCGTCAATTTGGATGCCGAGTTTTTAATCTGGAATCCAGATCAGCTCAATCTTGATGTGCATCAGCGGGTCAGTTACCAATGGACTGTGAATCCAAAAGGTTCAAAAAATATTCCAAATCCTTCTCCAACCGCCAAAGGCTTCAACCTTTTTGATTATGCTTGGGATGGTATGATGGAGGGCAGAGTGTTTGCAAAAGATAATAACGCTGTTCTGGTCTCGGATCCGGATGTTTCGGATGGCGTCATGTCGATTGAGATACAGCCGAATACCCAACATGCCTATCCCAACTTGTATCGGGAGGGTTATATCGATACGACGCGCTTTCAGATTATGAAGATTCGCATGCGGATTTCCGGTGCGGCGCAATCAACGCTGACTAATAAAGCCCTGCTTCGGCAAAGTGGATGGAATGGTGACGATATTTCTTTTGAGGCGGATGCAGACGGAGCTTGGCACGAGTATGCCATCGACCTCACCAGTTCCAGTGCATGGGAGCAATGGACGAGCACTGGTCGCATCGGGCTTCAGTTTCCACATCAGGATAGCAACACGATTACGGTAGAGGTGGATTACATACGCTTGGAGTCACGTGATGGTTTTTTACAGCTGTCTTTGTTGAAGGACGAAGACAATGGGTTTAACCTATCATATCCCTCGCAGGTGGGCAGAACGTATTTCCTTTACCATCGCGAAAGCCTCACCACAGGAGACTGGGAATTGGTTTCATCGGGTAAAGCGGGCAGCGGAAAGAGGCAAAGCTACACGCATAATAGCGTCAGCGCCGAAAGCGGGTTTTATAAATTGGTTGAGGAATGAAGCCTATTTGCTAAAAGGGCTTAAAAATGCACGCTGGAATACCGCTGAACAAGCGCGTGCAGAGCTGTCTTTACACTT